>QHOS01000137.1 GCA_003219415.1 Verrucomicrobiota bacterium
AATTTGTGGCCAGCCGAAATGGAATCGAAACGCGCCGGCGCGCTACATTGAGCGTCCGTCCACCGGTTCCCTATGCGACCGATGTGCGCAGCGGCAATTTCAAGAAACGCAACGCGGATGTTCAGATTACGCGTGAAATCTATTCCGAGTTTGCCAGACGCGAAGCCGCGATCGCGGCGGTCCCGCTGGGTCTCGCGCACGGTCTTTACGTTTTTCTCAAAGATTTTCCTCATGGTTGCAGTGAGCAGATCACCAGCGGCGCGTTCTGCCGGCTCATGCTTGCAGACGAAGCCGATTTCGGCCTCAGTCGCGCCGAGGTAAATGCTCAGCTCGAAAAAGTCTTTGGAATTTTGCGACGCCGTCAAAACGACCAAGGAGCGTTCGGTTATTGGGCGCCGGAAACCGATGAAAAGATCAGTTTCAATTCCGTTTACGCGATGGATTTTCTAAGCACAGCGAAAGCAGCCGGGTTTGCGCCGCCGGCGGACATGTTCGCGAGTGGCTTGCGCTATTTGCAAAAGATGGTTGGGCGCGAACCCTCGACCCTGGCAGACGCTCGCACGGTTGCCTACGGGATTTATGTGCTCACGCGGGAAGGCGTTGTCACCACCAATTACATTCTTAATCTGCGCGATTATCTGGAACAGCACCAAGCTGACGTCTGGGAGAATGATATCACCGGTGTTTATCTCGCCGGCGCGCTCAAAGTTCTGCACAAAGACGAGGACGCGGAAGATTTGATCGCCGCTTACAAGATCGATAAGCGATCGACCAGGGAATACGACGACTTCTGCCAGCCCCTCGGATCCAACGCGCAATATATCGCCATACTCGCGCACGCCTTTCCGGAGCGACTGAAAAAAATCTCAGCCGAGGAATTCGAGCAAGTTCTCCAGCCGATTGGGCGCAGCGAGTTCAACACGCTTTCGGCGGCCTACGCTGTTTCGGCGCTGAAATCGTACTCGCACATGATCGCAAATAAGCTGCCTGACCTCAGCATTACCGAAATCCATCGAGACAAGCGCGAAGTCGCCCTAACGAGCGGCGCAAAGTTGCTGCAACGTGCCGTTTTTTCCAAAGATGCAATTGCGCTCCGCTTTAAAACCGCCGGAATGCTCAATGGTCCCGGCGCCTTTTTCCAGGTAGTCGAAGCTGGATTTGATCGACATGTGCCGGCGCAACCGGTCACCGCAGGATTGGAAGTTCATCGCGAGTTACTCGACAAGAATGATAAGCCGGTGACGCAGACGAAACTCGGTGAACCGATTCATGTTCGTCTATACGTGCGAACTGTGCGCGACGAACCGGTGACCAACGTTGCCATTGTCGATCTCTTACCAGGCGGATTCGAAATTGTCGGGTCATCGCTGCAGCCGGGCGTTTCGACAATTTCCGGCGTCGATTACGTCGATGTGCGCGAAGATCGCGCCGTCTTCTACGCGACCGTCTCGAGCAGCGCACTCGAGATCAATTATCAGATTAAATCGTCTAATCGCGGAGAGTTTACCGTGCCGCCAATTTTCGCGGAGTCGATGTACGAGCGAAACGTCAAGGGCCGCGGCGTCGGCGGAAAGATCAGCGTCACGGAATAGCGCTTTGAGCAACACGAAAATGAAAACGCCTGTCATCCCGAACGAAGTGAGGGACCTCTCGACAGGGGATGGATTATGCAAATTATACCGCGTGATCCGGGCTCCATGGGTGAGATCCCTCGCTCTGCTCGGGATGACAGCGTGGTTTGTTTGGCTGCTACTGCCAAAACCACCGTTGCTGGATGAGATCTCGTTTTCTCAATGTGTGCGCGATCGCAATGGAAAATTGCTTCGAATCACCCTCACGTCCGATCAGAAATTTCGACTCTGGACTTCTTTGTCAGATATTTCGCCCGCGTTGATCGATTCGACCCTCCGGTTTGAAGACAAATATTATCGGCACCATCCAGGTGTTAACCCATTCGCATTATTGCGCTCGGCCTTTAACCTGCGCGCCAGCGGCGTCCATAGCGGAGCATCGACAATTACGATGCAACTGGCTCGGTTGCGTTATCATCTCTGCACCCGCACGCTTCGTGGAAAGTTCGTTCAAATTGTCCGCGCACTCGAACTGGAGCGGCATTACTCGAAGGCCGAGATTCTTGAAGCCTATCTGAATCTCGCACCCTATGGGCGAAACATCGAAGGCGTGGGCGCGGCCAGTCAGATTTATTTCGGCAAGACTGCCGAGCATTTGACGACACCAGAGTCAATAGCCCTCAGCGTGATTCCGCAAAGCCCCACTCGGCGGGCATTGTTTGCGGATCGGGATAACCGCTCGCTTGACTCAGCCCAGGGCAATTGGTACGACCGGGCGAAAATCAACCAGCAGTTCTCCGCGCGCCTGTTTAGCGCACGGGCACAAACCGAACGCAAATTTCTCGCGCCGCACTTTGTTCAGCAGGTCCTGGCGACCGAAAAAAATCGCGGCGAAATCGTCACCACGCTCGATTTAGCGAAGCAGCAATTAATCGAGCGACGGATCACCGATTATATTCAAACGAATCGCGGTCGCGGAATTCAGAACGCTGCAGCCCTCCTAGTCGATACGCGCACCATGGATGTGCTCGCACAAATCGGCTCCGCAGATTTCTTCAATTCCGAAATACAAGGACAAGTGGATGGAACACGTGCGCCGCGATCGCCCGGTTCCACTCTGAAACCGTTCGTCTATGCGCTGGCTCTGGAACAGGGATTGATTCATCCGTTGTCGATCCTGTCTGATGCGCCACACAGTTTCGGCGATTACGATCCGGAAAATTTCGATCGCGAATTCGTCGGCCCGATCCGCGCGTGCGACGCGCTCGCGCGCAGCCGCAATCTTCCAGCGGTTGAACTTGCATCCCAGTTGCGTCACCCGACGCTTTATGAATTCCTCCGCAGCGCGGGCGTCAAATTGCCGCGCTCGGAATGGCTTTACGGTCTGACTCTTCCGCTGGGCGGGGCCGAAGTCACAATGGAAGATTTGGTGCGACTCTACGCCGCGCTCGCGAACAACGGAGAGCTGCGTCCGCTTCGCCGCACATCGCGTGATCCAACCGCGCTAAGAGGCCGTTCGATCATCATGCCGGAAGCGGCGTTCCTGACTCTGGAAATGCTCAACTTGCCACGGCCCGAAGTTGGCCGTGCATATTCGGAGCAGGCTGCGCCGGTTTTTTGGAAAACGGGAACATCCCATGGTTTTCGCGACGCCTGGTCAATCGCTGTCTTCAATCATTATGTGCTCGCGGTCTGGATCGGAAATTTTGATGGCCGCGGCAACGGAACTTTTGTCGGACGAATTGCCGCTGCTCCCCTCTTGTTTCAAATCATCGACAGTTTGCGCGCGACCTGGCCGGAGCCGAATCGGCCGCATCTTCCGCCTCCGGGCGCCAATCTGAAACGTGTCTCCTTTTGCGCGGTCTCGGGTGATTTACCCGAACCGTACTGCGCGCAACAGGTCGAGGGATGGTTCATTCCCGGAATTTCACCGATCAAACCTTGCGATATCCATCAGGAAGTGCTCGTCGATGCTGTAAGCGGGCTTCGCGTTGCGCGCGATGACGGAACGCGCCAGCTCCGGCGCGAAGTCTATGAATTTTGGCCGACGGAGTTGTTATCGATCTTTCGCCGTGCTGGAGTGCCCAGGAAATTGCCGCCACCTTTTTTGCCGGAAACAGATCCGGAGCTGGTCGCGCGCACCGGGAATCCTCCCCGGATTATCGCTCCAGCGGCCGGGAGCACGTATGAAGTTCTAAACAGTGACTCGAGTCGCAAACAAGGAATTCCGTTGCGAGCGAAAACGGATGCCGATGTTCGTGAAGTATATTGGTTCGCCGACAAGGCTTTCATTGGAAAATCTGCCGCCGCCGACATTGTTTCCTGGAAATCAGCCCCTGGCCGCTACGAGTTAACCGCGCTGGACGATCACGGACGCTCCGGTTCCTGCACGGTAACGGTGCGTTGATTCGGGCGGGCAATTGCGACGGTGATCGACCGCCGCTACAAGTGAATCGGAATGTCCCGTCAATATACGCTGCAACGCGCCCCAGCATCCCGTGACGGCGGGATCCATATCGATTACTCCGCCGAGCTAAACGAACAGCAGCTTGCGGCAGTGACTGCGTCGCCAGGTCCGCTCCTTGTGATCGCTGGTGCGGGCTCTGGGAAAACGCGGACGCTCACTTATCGCGTCGCATATCTGCTGGAAAACGGAATCGATCCGCGCAACATTCTGCTTCTCACATTCACGAACAAGGCCGCGCGCGAAATGCTGGGCCGCGTGGCGAATGTGCTGCCAATCGATGCCAGTGGGCTCTGGGGCGGAACGTTCCATTCAGTGGGAAACCGCATCTTGCGTCGGCACGGCACCGCACTGGGGTACTCGAGCGGGTTCACGATCATGGACCGTGAAGATCAAAAGGATTTGATCGATGCTGTCGTAACCAGCGCAGGGATAGATCCGAAGGAGATTCGATTTCCGAAAGGCGATGTGCTCGCGGAGATCTTCAGCTTCGTCGTCAATACGGAAAAACCGATGGAGGAATTACTTGCGGAAAAGTTTCCTTATTTCCTCCCTTTGCTCGACAAGATTCAAAATGTCCGGGAGCGCTACGAACAAAAGAAGAAGGCGACCAACTCGATGGATTTCGACGATTTGCTGCAAAAGTCGTTGTCGATGTTTCAACAGCACGAGCGAATCGCCGAAATTTACCGGCGGCAGTTTCAGTTCATTCTGGTCGATGAATACCAGGACACGAACAAGATTCAGGCTGATCTCGTTGATCTGCTCGCCCGCGATCATCACAACGTGATGGTAGTGGGTGACGACGCGCAGTCGATCTACTCCTGGCGCGGCGCCAATTTCCAAAACATTCTCGAATTTCCGAAGCGTTATCCGGATGCACAAGTGTTCAAGATTGAAATGAATTATCGCAGCGTCCCCGAAATTCTGGAGGTAGCGAACGCGGCCATCGCCGCAAACGTCCGGCAATTTCGAAAACACTTGAGCGCAACACGCGAATCAAAAGCGCTTAAACCGGCTTTGGTGGCGCTGAACGACAGCGCTGAGCAAGCGCAGTTCGTCGCGCAGCGAATTCTTGAACTGCGCGATGAAAATGTCGATCTCAGCGACATCGCCGTGCTTTATCGCGCACATTATCACGCGATCGAACTACAACTGGAGCTTTCCCGGCGCGGAATACCCTATCAAATCACCAGCGGCGTCCGATTTTTCGAGCAGGCGCATATTAAAGATGTGACCGCGTTTGTGCGCGTCGTAGTCAATCCCCGCGATGAAGTCGCTTTCAAACGGATGGTGAAATTGCTTCCAGGTATTGGCAATCGCACCGCTGAAAATCTTTGGCGCAGCTGGGAAAATTCGTTGACGGCTGTAGCCGCGCGCGACGACCGCGGCGCCGAAGCAACGTCAGCGCCGACCGGGGTCAGCGACCCCGGCTACAGCTTCGGCGAACGACTGGGTGCATTGACCGTTCCGGCAAAAGCAAGAAAATCTTGGGAACAACTCGTGCATACGTTGGACGAAATCGCTCCGGCTGGTCAGCCCAATATGCCATCGGAAATGATCACCTCCGTGGTCGAAGCCATCTACGATGATTATGCCAAAGCGAATTTTACAAACTACGAACTCCGCCGTGAAGATTTGAATCAGCTCGCAATCTTTGCCCGCCAGTTTAAAGACGTGCACGAATTTCTCTCCCAATTGGCGCTGATCAGCAACGTTGATGCCGAGGCCGCGCCAGCCCAAATAAGCGACAAAGAGGCCGTCAACCTTTCTTCGGTGCATCAGGCCAAGGGCCTTGAGTTTCACACTGTGTTCGTGATCTGGTTAACCGACGGGATGTTTCCCAGCAATCGCTCGCTCGATACGCGCGACGCGCTCGAGGAAGAACGGCGTCTGTTTTATGTGGCCATCACACGCGCGCGCGATGAGCTTTATCTCGCTTATCCGCAAATGCGCCTGAGCGGAGGGTACGGCGACGTTTTCCAAAGGCCCTCGCGTTTTCTCCAGGAAATCCCAAATGAGCTCGTGGAGGACTGGCAAGTCCAGCGGCGTTGATTTTAGTAGTTGCCATTCCGAGTGAAGCCCAGCGAAGTCGAGGAATCTCTGGCTGCTTAAAAAAGAGTTCAAAATCAGAGATGTCTCGACTCCGCTCGACATGACAAAGATGACATTGGAAGCCTGGCAACTGATCACAAAATGACGAACCTCAAATGAACCTCTCGCCGGAAAAAAAGATCGCGGGTGTCCTCGTGCCTGTGTTTGCACTGCGCGGAGAGCACGATTTAGGGGTCGGCGACATCGGCGCGTTGCGGGAGTTCATCGACTGGGCAGCCGAGATTGGATTCAAGCTCGTCCAGCTTCTGCCCATCAACGAAACCGGGACCGACAACAGTCCATACAACGCGATCAGCGCTATGGCGATCGAGCCGACAACGGTGCACCTGGCGCCAAACTCGCCGCAAGATCTAACGCGGGAAGATTTTGATGTCGTGTTAGCCGGTATCGATCTTCCAGTGCTTCGCAGCGGCGCAATCAAGTATCGCCAGGCGAAAAAACTAAAGCGACATATTCTTGAGAGAGGCTTCGCGAATTTCTCTGCCCGCGCCAGCGTGGATCGACAAACTGCTTTTCAGAAATTCTGCGAAGAAGAATCCATGTGGTTGCATGACTATGCATTTTTTCGGGTCTTAATGGAGGTAAATGACGACAGCCCGACGTGGAATCGCTGGCCGGCGCAATTTCAATCGATGGAACGAGCTCGAAACTGGTTGAGCGATCTGCGCCAGGATCAACAGATGGTCATAAGGGATCGGCAAAATTTCTTCGGCTATGTGCAGTGGATCGCGTACCAGCAGTGGCGCGAGATCAAATCGTATGCAGAGTCGCGGGACATCGCGCTGATGGGCGATATTCCATTTGGTGTGAGTTATCACAGCGCCGACGTTTTCACGCGGCGGGATGAATTCATGTTGGAGTGGTCGGGCGGGGCGCCTCCAGAGCCGTATTTTAAGGATGATGCCTTTGTGCAAAAATGGGGTCAGAACTGGGGTATACCGGTTTATCGCTGGGAGAAAATGCGTGCAAACAACTTTGCGTGGTGGCGCGGGCGCGTGCGTGCGGTCCGATCTATTTTTCATCTCTTTCGCATCGATCATGTCCTTGGGTTTTATCGAATCTATGCTTTTCCATGGCGGCCGCGGAAGAACAACCATTTCCTCCCGCTCGATTGGAATCAGATGCTGGAACAAACCGGGGGCCGGACGCCACATTTCATTCCGCGGGACGACCAATCGCCAGAAAACTGCGAAGCAAATAAACGCGAAGGTGAAGAGTATCTGGGCATTGTCTTGGAAGAGGCTGGCTCCACATGTGTGATCGGCGAAGACCTGGGCATGGTACCCGATTACATGCGTCCAGACCTGCACTCGCTAGGTATCGCCGGATTCAAAATCCCACAATGGGAAGTGCGCGATGGCGCGATCACGCCGGGAGACAAATATGAACGGCTTTCGGTTGCGACGTATGCCACCCATGATCACAAGCCCATCCGCGCGTTATGGGAAGAAGCGTTCGAACATCCAACAGCTACATCGGAACAATCGAGATTCGATCTGGCAAAAATTGCCGCCTTCGCCGGTTTCCAGCCAACCATCGACCAGATCCAGTTCGAAAAGGATTTCTATCCGGCGATCATGGAAGCGCTTTTCAAGAGCGAGTCGTGGCTTGCCATTGTCATGATCACCGATCTGCTGGCGCGCAAATATCGCTTCAACATCCCTGGGACAAAGGCGAACCTGAATTGGACACGGCGGATGCAGCGCTCGATTGCGCAGCTACGCTCGAGCCGGAAAGAGCAAAAGCGGATGCGCGTAGTCCATGAGTTGCTGGTAAAAGCCGGACGCGTTTGAGGGCAAACGTCTGCTGGGTAGCGCACGCGTCTCGCGTGCTGGCGAGCGCGTCCTCGCGATCGCGAATCTTTCTTGTGACTTCGTAACCCCTGGAGCAACGAAACTCAACAGGGGAAGCCTGTTTCGGCGCGATGCCGAAACCAACACGCGAGACGCGAGCGCTACCCCGGCCTCTGCTTACCCGCTTTTTTCAATCGGCGCGCCGACTCTGTTGCCCCATTCCGTCCAGGAACCGTCATAGTTACGGACATTATTTAGTCCCAAGAGATAGGTTAGCACGAACCAGGTGTGACTCGAGCGTTCGCCGATGCGGCAATAAACAACTGTCTCCTTGTCGGGCCTGACTCCGCACTGATCAAAATAAATTTTGGCTAGTTCTGAAGCAGGTTTGAACGTGGCGTCATCATTAGTAGCCGTTTTCCACGGCATGCTTTTTGCCCCGGGGATATGGCCGCCCCGCAACACGCCTTCCTGCGGATACTCGGGCATGTGCGTGATCTCGCCCTTGTACTCACCTGGCGAGCGCACGTCGATCAGAGGTTTGCCGCTTTTGCTTTGCGCCAGCGCGTCATCGAAGAAAGCACGAATCTCTTTGTCGAATCGTTTCTTCGGCACCGGATAATTTGTCTTTGCATACTTGGGAACTTCGCGCGTCATGGGGCGGCCTTCGGCTTTCCATTTGTCCCGACCGCCATTGAGAATTTTCACCTTCTCATGTCCGAACAGCCGGAAGGCCCAGAGTGCGTAGCAGGCCCACCAGTTGGCTTTATCACCATAAAAAATGCAGATCGTGTCTGGCGTGATCCCGTTACGACTGCAAAGCTCCGCAAATTTCTCAGGCGAGATATAATCACGGATCACCGGGTCCTGCAGATCAGCACGCCAGTCGACATGTACTGCGCCGGGAATGTGCCCGGTATCGTAAAGGAGCAGGTCTTCGTTTGACTCAATGATCCGGATTCCTTCGTCTTTGAGATGTTGCTCGAGCCAATCGGTCTGCACCAGCGCTTCGGGATGCGCGTATTGTGTAGGATGCGTAGCCATAGGGAGAAAAACTTCAGGCTGCTCTCACAGACCGGCAAGGGATTTTACAATCTGATCGCCGATAGACGCGGATAAAGCGACTCGCCCACGATCGGGCGGCAGTTTCTATGTCCTAATGTTTCCTCGCTTGCAACAGCTTGATCGCGTCGCGCAACTCCGCGGCGCGTTCGTAAAGCTCCTTTGCAATCGCAGTTTGCATCTCGCGCTGCATGATCTCCAGTTTGGAAAGCGGGCGCTTTGCTTTCACTTCCTCAAGCCATTCCTCGAGAAATGCGATCTCGGAGCTCTTCGATACCAGTTCCGGAAAGTTTGATTGTTGCAAGAATTCCGTGATTGCATCACGGCCGTGCTCAATTTCGCCTATGGCTTCGGGAAACTTCCCCTGCCCAAGCAAAATAGACGCCTTGGCGCGCGTGTTCATCATGAGCACGTAAGGTCGGAACTGTTGGAGGCTCCAGGAAAATTCCTCGCGATCCGTGTGCTCGGAAACAAACGTGAAAAGATCGAGATTGCGCTGTGTATCGCGGACTACGCCTTCGAAATCATTGATCTGAAACAGGCTTAGATAACGATGATAATATTGGATACCTTCCTGTTGAAGCTCTGCGCATTGTTCAGGCGTAAGCTCGTAGGTTTCGCCTTTCGCCGCAGTGCGGGTCGCCCGCTTTTGATGGTATTCCAAAAGCGACTCACAATTATGCGGCCGCCTGCCGTCCGGCCGGCCAGCCACTTCCATTTGTAATACACCCAGGTCCACCCGCAGCTGCAATTTCTCGCGCCCATCGAGCCCGGCGATCTTACGGACTTTGATATTGCCGTTCTCGTGCGGCCAATCTCTCAGGATGGTATTGAGATCCAAGCTCATCGTAACCAAACATCGAACACTTAACGTTGCCTTGTCAATAATATCGCGAGTGCGCTTCCTGTTAGACGCAGGCACCTGATCGCGAACGCCTTCAGAGTTCCGACCGCAAATCATCGGTTTTGCGGGCGACGCGCCTGCATCTACAGTGTGAAAAGTGGAAGACGCGATCGAGTCGTTTATCCGTTTCCTCGCCATCGAGCGTGGCCTTTCTGAAAATTATCAGCTCTCCACCCAAAGGTCGCTGAGCGAATTCGCGCGGTGGTGTGCCGCCAGGAAAAAAATCGAAGATGTGCGCTCGGTGACCTTGCCGGCGATCAGCGAATATCTTGCAGATCGCAAGCGCGCTGGCCTCTCCGCTTCCTCGATCAAACTCATCGTAGTCGCGTTGAAGATTTTTTTCCGGTTCCTGGTCGCTCAAGGCAAGGTTCAGCGCGATCCGGCTGAAGCGCTGACGCTCCCGCGAATCGAGCGGTATCTCCCGGAAACGCTGAACGAGTTGCAAATCGAGCAGTTCCTGGAAAGGATCGACACGAATGCTGTTCACGGATTGCGCGATCGAGCGATGATTGAGCTGCTTTACGCAAGCGGTCTGCGTATTTCTGAGCTTGCAAACGCGCGTCTCGAAAATTTCAACTTCGAAGAGCGAGTCGTGCGCGTGACTGGTAAGGGAAACAAGACCCGCCTTGTACCCGTAGGTCGCAAGGCGTGCGAAGCGCTGGCGGCGTATTTGTCCACTGAGCGGCCGAAACTCGTAAAGCGCCGTAGCAGCAGCGAGATTTTTCTTTCCGAGCGCGGCACCAAACTAACCACAGCGCGTATCTGGCAGATCGTGAAGGAACATGCGCGCCGCGCCGGACTCGAACAGAACATTTATCCGCATCTTCTGCGACACAGCTTCGCGACGCATCTCCTGGGGAACGGCGCAGATCTGCGCATCATCCAGGAAATGCTCGGCCACGCCGATATCTCGACGACGCAAGTCTATACGCACGTCGACCAACAGCGATTGAAAGCTGTGCATCGGCAATTTCATCCGAGAGCGTAGCTGGAGTGATACGGGATCCTCGCCCATGGATTCCCAAGCAGTTTGCGTTTGATCCAGTATCAAGCATCGAGTATCCAGCATCGGCCGCTTTGAGACGGTCGTGGTTATGAGACGAATTCTGTTGCTGATCATCGCGGTCGCCGTTGCCGCATACGCTGGTTGGTACTACTGGAATTTTTCCCAACAAATTTCGAGCGCTCCTGTGGCCGGGCTTCTGCCCCGGGACACAATTTTCTTGGCGCACATGCCTGACTTCAACCGGACGCAGAACGAGTGGTATCAGTCGGATATTTATCAGCTGTACCGCGAACCGGCAGTGCAGGATTTTTTGCGCAAGCCGCTGGGCAACGTGCAAAAACAAAACTCCGTCTCTCAGACACTGCAGGAAATGGAACAGCTCGACCCAAACAACGTCTTCTTCGCCCTGACGTCCATCAGCGATAGCGCTCCAAGCGTTGTGGGAGGCTTTCGTTTTCGCGGGACCCAAGAGGAGGTCGAGCGGGTCATCGGCAAATGGCGCGCCATGCTTTTGGACCAGGGTCCGGAAACGAAGGGGGAGAAACTTCAGTATCAGGGCCATGAAATCTACGTGGCCAAGGCGACTCCATTTACTCTGGCAACAACGTATGATCGCCCATGGTTCTTCGCGGCAACAAACGTGGCAGAATTAAAGGCACTGCTCGATCGCGTCGACCGTCGCGCGAAAAATTCAGGCGAAACCCTCGACAAGGATGAGGCATATCGTACGGCCACCTCGCATCGGCCATCGAATTACGCAGCGTCTTTCTATCTCCAGCCTAAAGCATTTTCTGAGCGGCTTGCCGCGTTGCGTGCTGCTGTGCAATCAAGCCCGACTCCCGGCGAAACCACGATGCTTGAAAAAATGCGGTGCATTGCGGGTTCGACGCGATTCGAGAACGGAAAAATACGTGATGTGCTTTTTCTTGGAATGTCAAAGCTCGAGAATAACGCCACGCTCAGCCGCTCCTCGCTAACGCTTGGAACAAAGGAGACGTTTTTTTATCTGGCGCTGCTGCTCAATCTCGGAGAAAAGATGGAAACACTAAACCAGGCCGCTACGCTGGGCGGCGCGGTGCAGAAAGCTTTCCAGGACTTCGCCATCAGCGGGATTGCAGCCGATGATTGGAAAGCTGCATTCGGCCTCGAGCTGGGAGCGCTAGCAGATTGGCCATCCAGTGCGCATTGGCCATCTTTACTTCTGACTCTGCCGGTGCTGGACGTGGCCAAGGCTAGTAAGATCATCGAGGCGTTTACACGCGCCGATGAAGGGGCAATTTGGACCCAAACAGAGAAGGACGGTGTCCGCTATTTTTCGAAGCAGTCGGCAGCCACACTCATCGCAATCACTCCAACGATCGCATTATCAGATCGGATTCTTATCGCCGGTTTCAATCCCGTATCAGTCGAAGAGGCGGTGAAGCGCAGCGGCGGTAGCTCATCGGAGCTCGCTGATTCGCAAACTTACAAAGCAGCCGAGCGACTGCTACCAGCGCCGACGAATTTTTTTTCATACGTCGATACAGCGCTGTTGTACTCGCGGCTTGATGCTTCGCTTCGTCCAATGTTGCTAATGGCGGCGGCTTTCATGCCGGCAATAACTCGCTCCGTTGATCTGGGCAAGATTCCATCGCCAGATGTGATCACAAAGCACCTGAGTCCGATTGTTTCCTCGCAAAGATATGACCGTGATGGCTATGTGGCCGAGTCGCTCGGACCGATAACGTTGGACCAAGCGGCTATAGGCCTCGCCATCCTGAGCAGCGTCGGCACGGCGGCACGACAACAAGCCGTCACAGGCTTTGGCAGTTGGGCGCCTTCTTCGACAGCCACGCCGCAGCCGGCGATGAGCAGCCCATCGGCCACGCCATAGGTGGGAAAGAATTGCTCGGCTGGAGAGCTGCGCCATTTCGGCACTCTTTTAAGTTTCAGCCACGGGAGAACAAAGAAAAGTGCTGCAGTTTGGCGAAAACGTGCTATGTTTGTAGCCCTATGGCTATTCTAAAGAAAAATGCATTCTCCCGTCGCGTTCCTGATCTGGTAACTGAGGAGCTGGTAGCTGTCCTCTCACGGCGTTCGTCGTTCGAATTTAAGCAGTTGTTCGACATCGTGCATGAGAATCTTCGGGCCCGGAATGCTGCCAGCGGTGGCGAGGAAATGCTGCGCTTGCGAGCTTATGAGAAATTGCAAAATCTCGTGGCGCGGGGCGCGGTCAAGAAGAACGGCAAGAAATACAAAGGGTTGCCTGCGGCTTTGGCCAGCGCAATTGCCCAGCAGAATGGCCATCTTGCTGGTGTAAAATAACGGAACCCTCCTGATTCCAGGGAATTCCGGATGCTAGGCGAATATTTGCCGGTTCTCCTGCAAATCCTTGTAGCCATCCTCTTCGCCGCTTCCGCGTTGGTCGTCAGTGTGTTGGTGGGCAAAAGCGGAAAACGTACGCCCGCCAAGGATACCCCGTATGAATGCGGCATGATCCCCCAGGGTGAACGCCAGCCGCGCTTCAGCGTGAAGTTTTATGTCGTGGCGATGCTTTTTATCCTGTTCGACATTGAGATTGTGTTCATGTACCCGTGGGCAGTCGTGTACCGCGACGCGATCCGGCAGAGCAGCGTCATTTTCTGGAGCATGCTCAGCTTCATCACGATTCTGATGGTGGGCTACGCTTACGCAGTGAAAAAAGGCGCGTTAGACTTCAAGCGCTAAGTCCTTTCCCGGCAGCCCTGTTCCATCAACGCCCCAACGCTAAACACCCAACATTCAATTCTGATTGTTGAGGATTGGACGTTGGATGTTGGGCGTTGAACGTTTTCTTCGATTGAAGGGCTTCACATCAAATGTCTAACGGCGTTCCGCGATTTCTGCCGCTCATCCTCCTGTTGAGCGTCCTTCTTTGGGTCTTCACCACGACCGGTGGACGACAGGTTTTTGTTAAGGAAGTGCTAGGCGGTGCCTATGATTCCCAGGCGGAGCATTTTCTGCGAGGCGATGTGGACGTCGATGCAGAGGCAATCAGTCACGAAGCAATGATCGTAAACGATCACGTGCGCATGTACTTTGGACCGTTCCCGGCGTTGCTTCGGATTCCGTTAAATTTCGCTTATCCGGCGGGACATGGAAAATGGTCGCGTATTTCAGGATTTTGCGCGGCTCTCGTTGCGCTATTTGCCGTCGCGGGTCTTATTGGCACAGCCTTGCGCTCCTCTCCACTTTCCTCACGAGGCCGTACCTGGCTAGGAAATGCATGCATCGGTGGGTTTGCACTCGGCTCACCCCTACTCTTACTGCTTGGAAATCTTTCCATTTACGACGAAGCAATCATCTGGGGCCTGGCTTGGTCGCTGGCCGCGCTCTACTTCACGTTTCGCTCGCGACAAACTGACGGCGCTGCCTTGACACGCTCACTGTGGGGATTCTCTCTCTGCGCCGCTGGAGCTTTGCTTTCACGAGTCACCTTCGGCGTACCTTTCATCCTGATCGCACCGCTCCTTGCCATACAGGTAGGACGCGAAAAGCGATTAACTAATCTGCTGGCCCTCTTTCTGCCGCTGGGCGCTGCCCTCGCGTTTTATGTTTGGCTAAGCTACGCAAGATTCGGCACGTTCACCGGAGTAAACTATGACTACTACGTCAACCCGGTTCACAGCGAGTTTGCGCACAAATACGGAATATTCAGCCCGCGTCGCATTCCCTATAGTTTTGCTGACTACTTCAGCCTGCGCCTACCTAGCCTTGAACGTCAACCTACTTTCGTCGCGGTAGACCGCCATCTCTATAACCATCCTTCGCTCTTTTCCAATTCGGACAGCGAGGTATACATCTCTCTCCTCTGGTCTTCCAGTTGGCTTGTTTTTGCCGGGATCATGGGAATCGTGTGTTTTGTTCGACAGAAAGTCGATCTCCTCGGGTGGGGTATTGCCGCGGCCCTCGTCGTTCAATTTCTCTGCATCCTCTCATATTTCGTGCTAGCCCAACGTTACGCTGCTGATTTTTATCCTCTCCTGATTTTCTGCCTTGTTATCTTTCTAGGTTCAGGCGGCTCAGAGTTGCTATGGTCTCGTCATATAATAATTGGACTAATCGCTCTCTCAGTTGTTATAAACTCGCTTGCAACAGTCTCCTGGCTAGTCGACGCCGATCTAAACGTGCCCGCCGAGACAAGAGCCGCCTGGGAAAAGCTGTTAGGCCGGCATTCTTATGAAAGATGGAAGTGAGATAGCCCGGGCAGCCCCCTTCGCGGTACTGGTGACAGAGTCCGGCAGCCGCAATCACGAATCTTTGACATTCCTTCATCATTCGCCTGTCACGCCGAAGCCCGGCGCGGACGGATCACTCGTGCTTCGCCGCGCATAAGTCAGGCAAAGTCTGGACAGCAAGTCTATATTTACGCGGCTTCGTCATTACTATGACATTGAAGACTAACAAGATCCGGGAGTTTCCGGTGGCGATAGCCGTCTCGCTGTTCGCGGCAATCGTCTTCTATTTCTCGACCAAGGCAACCCTGCACGATCTGGATTACACGAGTCAGATCGCCTCAGCCCTGCTCCATGGCCAGCTGGGTCTTCAGGACAAACCGCCTGACTGGCTTAACGAGATGATTCCGTGGGAAGGCAGATACTACTCAGCTTTTCCGCTCGGAGCAGTGATTAGCATGCTTCCAGTAGCGCTCCTGCGAAACACGGGCCTGATCCAGAACTTTCCCGGACATATTTTGGCATCCCTGATTGCGGGATTGTGCGTTTATTTCTTTTTCCAGCTCGCGAATGCTTTCCGTGCCGCTTACTCAAGCCTCGAAGGCAAATCGTTAGCGCGCAGGATCATGCTGGCTCTGTTTCCAATTTTCGGAACCTGGACATGGTGCAACCTCGGATTCGGCGGCGCCTGGCAAATCGCTCTTGGTTTAGGTTTGCTCGGGCAAGCCGCAGCACTCTATTTTACTCTGGTCCGCCCATTGCCATTTGTTGCAGGAGCGTTCTTCACCCTGGCTTTTGGAAATCGAACCGAGCTACTCATCACATTGCCTCTTTACCTCTATTTGTTCTGGCGCCAGCCAGATGGGCAACAAGGAGCGGCGGTCTCCAGTCCGCCGCAAACTGGGAACGCGATCGGACTGGCGGATTTAAAACGAGGATTCCGTGGGAACAGCCGAATGCTCATCCGTTTCGTAAGCCTGCCTGCAATACTCGCGCTCGCGACTGCCGTCTATAACTTCGCACGTTTTCATTCCATCTTCGACTTTGGTTACATCCACATCCCGGAAGTGGCGCAGGAGCGCTGGTATCGGCATGGGTTGTTTTCGATCCATGCTATCCCCTGGAATATTTACACGATGTTATTCCAAGGATATGAGAGTTTTCGTCACTTCCCCT
>QHOS01000138.1 GCA_003219415.1 Verrucomicrobiota bacterium
CAGACGTGGGATGTGATGTGGATGCCCAAAAAAGTGCGTCGCTAGTTTCAGCACATGCGTTTGCTGTCGTTCGATGTCGAAAAGGACATCCGTTGGAGCTGGGAAAAGTTCCTTCGGTGTGTCGCTGATTACACGAAGCGAAAGCACCGGAATCGCGTGAGCGGCGCAGCCGCGCGCGATGAATTCCGTCTCCATGTCCACTGCCACTGCTCCCGATGTGAGCGCAAGTTTGTTTCGTTCCTCACTGGAATCGATTAACGCAGGTACGGTTAGAAGATCAGCAATATGAATCGGAAGGGTTGAAACGGAGAAATTTTCCTTCAATCGAAGCGTCGAGAAATTTTTCGCGAGCAACAGATCGCCAAGTTGCAGTTCATCGTTGAGCGCTCCTGCAAAGCCGGCACTGATCAAATAGTCGAAATTCTGATCATGATCGCCAGGGCGGATCCGTCCTGTAGCGGACAGAAATTTTCCAACGCGCTGTCGGCAGACTCTTTCTCCAACGCCGGTATGAAGAACTTCAATCGTCCGATCGTCGATCTTGCCGCGAACTGTTCTGACACCATTGCGATCAGCTCGGGATTTATTGGTCAGCGAGCGGAGGAATTCCCGGCTTTCTGCCGGCAAAGCAAATGTAACCGCAATCATGAGTTCACTTTGACGTTCTGTTTGTCATGTTAAGCGAAGCGAAACATCTCTGACTATTGGCTTCGTGACTGGGAACCGAGAAATATCTGAGATTCTTCGCTTCGCTCAGAATGACAAGCTGACGTCCAAAACGGTCAATCAGACCTTTGTATTTGCTCGACAATTTGGACAACGAAACTCTTCTTCTCTGCTGTAGCAGCTGTTGTGGCCGGGGTTGTTGAGGTGGGCGCCGATTTCCCGGCAATCGACGAAACCGCCGCGCGAAATTCCGCCTCGCGATTTGACGGAACATCGACAAGAACGCTGAGCCGGCCCTGGTCCGGAAGACCTTTTGCAGCGGAACCGCCGAATCGCGAGGCAATCGTGACTACCTGATCGGCAACTATCTCCAGTCTCCCAGTTGGCGCTGGAACCGTAATTTCACCCACACCGAGCAGCGCAGGCGTGAACGTCGCCGCGGCGTGCTCCAAAGAATTCGCGATCTGGTCCCGCATTTGCTTTTCAAGCAACGCCCGGTTTGGGTTCTTTGTTTCGTGCCTGGCGATTAACCAAAGACCGATCGCGACGTTGACAGCCATGAGAACGATAAACGCTGCACCTACTCGAAGCGCCATCTTACGGCCTTGCTCCGTCACATCGGGCCGTGCTGCCAACAGGACTTCGCGAGAATCGCCGCGCATTCCCGCATGAATCTGTCGGGCCACCGCCAGCTCGCGTTGCAATTGCTTGTCCAACATCAGTCGCTCCTCCAGCGCGGCGCGCTCTGCTGCGGGCAGCCTGTCGTCAAGATAATCAAAAAGCTTGTCTGGATTCATTATTCAGAAACGTGGAAAGCGTCATACCATAGGTTTCTGCACGCAACGATGAAGTCGAAGATCGGTGCGGAATGTGATATTTGCTCTCTCAGAAGGTGGCACTACAATCGTTTTGGTGGCCGAAAACGATCAGAAAGAGGTGCGGCGCCCTGGTCGGATTTGGCATCGTGTTTTGGTCGGCCTCGCTGTGTGCGCGGCGTTCTTGGTCATTTTTCATCGCCCTATTCTGTTGGCAATCGGACGGCAGATCGTACTGCGGTACGCTACGCGCGAAAATTTAAAGATCGATTTTCGCCTGGAAGGCAATCCTTTTGGTCATCTGACGGTACGAAACCTTCGCGCCATACCGACCGGAGCATCCGGGATCGAATCGATCGACATCGACTACCTATATGTTGACTACAGTTTGGTCGGACTCGCGCGACATGGACTGTCGCGTTGTTTGGACAATGTGGAAGCGCGTTCGGCGCAGGTTGTCTTCAATCCTGCGAAAGCGCCGCCGCGCAAACCGCATCCGAAACAAAAGCTGAAATTACCTTCGCTATTTCCCGAGCGGATTCGACTGGTGGATGCAACGATTGTTGTGAGAAATGAGCCTAACGACTTTTATGTTGAACATCTCGACCTCGATCTGAACCCGCGCAGGCCTGGCGAAGTGCGGATCGGAGAATTGCAGCTTCCTTCCGGGGATAGCTGGTCCAGAATTTCGGGGCAAGCATCGTATGGGAACAAGAATCTTGTTCTGCGTGATCTGGTTCTGAGCGACCAGGAAAAGATTCGTTACTTAAACATTGATGCATCGCGCATCGACACGAAAGCGCTGGGACTCAAACTCGACTGCGCAATTGGGGGCGGGCAATTATCCGCGTCAGCTGGACTGATCGAAACGGCATCGTCATTGAACGCGAAAATAAACGTCACCGGGCAGAAAATTGATGCGAAGTCGGTAAACAAATTCTTGTTTTTGCCGGAGGGCGGTCTTTCCGGTGAAATTGAGCGGCTCGCGCTTGATGCGACCGGTACAATCGAACTCCCGAGCACGTGGACCGGGACCATGTCAGTGCAGATCAGCAACGTCGATCGGCCAGAGATTCATTTCGATAGCGGCGTTGTTGAAGTTTCGGCGGAACGGGGCAGAGCGACCTTGCGGTCAGCCGACATTGTCCAAGACAAGAACGAGTTTCACCTTCGTGGGACAATGGAATTGCCTGCGGTTATCGAAGATTTCGGCCGAACTCCGACGACTGTGGAAATTGCGGGGACTGCGCCTGACCTTCAACGATTAACGACAGGAATACCTATGACTGGCTCGGCTGAGTTTACCGGCAAGATTGGCATTGTTAATGCGAAGATAGAGGCAACTCTTGGTGTGACAGGGAGCTCAGTCGGGTTTCCGGGTGGAACGATTGAGAAGCTGAACTCGACGCTGCGCGCGTCCAAGGGCATTGCGCCGCGTAACCAGAAGCCGGGGTCGACGACCCCGGCTACAGTAAAGAGACCGTGGTTCGCGGATCTTCGCACTGCAATGGAGTTCGATCTGGCCGGTATACGTTATCGCGATCGCATCATCGATTCGGTGCAAGGATCTCTAAATGGAAGCGATGATATTCTCGGACTTGACCGATTGAGTCTGCGGCGAAATCAGAACGAGCTAAATGTTCGCGGACGCTACAAGCTTCCGGCGGAAGTTGGCAAAGCTTCGTCGCAGCCCGCAGAGCTGGACGTTGCGCTTAACGCGCCCGAAGTCGGTGACTTCTGGGTTCCAGATTCGCCTAATAAATTGAGTGGGCCATTGCAACTGACGGCGCAAATAGAATGGAAACAACAAACAGCCACCGGACAGGTGTCGATTTCGGGATCAAACCTCAAAATGCGGGACTTGGTTTTCCACGAGCTCAACACGCAATGTTCGATTTCTAATAGCGTCCTGTATCTAAACGATTGCAGGGCGAGTTTGAACGATTCGGATTTTTTTAACGCGACCGGAAGGCTGAATTTGCGGCAGCCTTATCAATACAACGGCAAGATTTCCGCGAGCGTGATGAACTTATCGACGCTTCAGCCTCTGGTTCGGAGTTTTGGAAATCAAAGTGAACTGGCAGGCTCCGTCACACTTGACTGGCAAGGCGAGGGTCAAGGAATGACCCCGAAAGCCTTCGGGGTCGCTCCTTGGAAGAATTCAGGCAAACTGAAGTTCGTCCTGGAGAAGGGACGCTACGGAAATGCGCAATCGCTCCGGGCAAATATCGATGCCTCCTATTCGCCCGAAGGCCTTGATGTGCCGATCATCTTTTTTGCCAGCGGCAGCACGGATTTTCAGGCAGTCGCGCAGGCAAAAGGTGAGACACTCGAGATAACCAGGATTCAACTCGATCAAGGGCAGGCGAGGTTCGCGTCAGGTTACGTTTCTTTTCCGCTTGTGTGGAGAAATCTTGGGATGAACGCTGCGGCCATTCCGTCGTCTGGCAAAGTGTTCGCCACAATTCAGTCGGAAAACCTCGATCTCAAAAAATTGTTCAGCGATCTCGGGATCAAAGCGGGGACATCTGGTACACTGAACGCGAGGCTCGACGCGGATGGGACAATCGGAGACTTGAACGCGAGTCTCAGCCTGCAGATGCGGGATTTGCGAAATGATCGCTGGCCGAAAATGGAGCCGGCAACTTTTGAGTTGAGCGCACAGGCTGTGCACGATCGCCTGACAGTTTTAGGCAAACTGCAACAAGCGCGAATTCAGCCGCTCGAATTAAATGCGAACATGCCTTTTGATATTCCGAAAATTGCTCGCGCCCGGAAATTGCCAGACGAAACACCCATCACAGCAAAAGCACGTCTCCCTCGCACCTCGATGAATTTTGTTCGACAATTTATTCCGGCACTCGAGCAACTTGATGGCAATCTTGGATTGGATGTTGATCTGAGTGGAACGATCGGCAAACCGGTCTTTAGCGGGGCAGGCGACATGACAGTGAACGTTGCGCGTTTTACGAACGCGACTCTTCCGGCGTTAACGAATTTTAGTGCGCGCTTAAGCTTTGCACAGAACGCCATTAGCCTGGAACGATTCGGAGGTGATCTAGCCGGCGGCCCTTTTACCATGAGTGGCCGCCTCAATTTTCCAAAGCTGACTGAACCGACTCTGGATTTACAATTGAAAGCCAACAGTGTGTTGGTTGCGCGAAACGATACTTTGACCGCTCGCGCGGACGCCGACGTAGCGGTGACCGGCCCATTCGCGACCGCAACAGTCAGTGGCAACGTCGCAATGACAAACAGTCATATTTTGAAAAACATCGATCTCATTCCGATCGGCCTGCCAGGAAGGCCCGCGCCGGAGCCGCCATCAGAGCGCCCGCAAATTTCTTTTCCGGACCCGCCACTCCGCGATTGGAAATTCGATGTCGCAATTAAAACAAAAGATCCTGTGTTGATTCGCGGGAACCTGGCGACCGGCGCTGCGATCGCTGACATAAAACTTACGGGAACAGGTCTCCATCCAGAATTGCAAGGAACGGTGCGTCTGGAAAATGTAGAAGCGACGCTGCCATTCAGCCGGCTGGAGGTTTCGCAGGGTTTTCTTTATTTTGATCCGAGCGATTCAATGAACCCGAGGCTGGAGCTGCATGGCACCTCGGTGATCCGCGATTACACGGTGCGCGTTTATGTTTATGGGACCATGCTGGCGCCAGAAGCCATTTTCACGAGCGAACCGCCACTGCCTCAGGAGGAAATTATTTCCTTGATCGCCACCGGCGTTACCAGGCAAGAGTTGTCCGGCCGCGGCAACGTTCTGGCCGGCCGGGCCGCCATGTTACTGGTGCAACAGCTTTACCGGAAAGTTTTCAAAAAAGGCGAGCCGACTCAGAGCAACGAATTCTTTAATCGTCTCGATTTGGACGTGGGCGCGGTCGATCCTCGAACCGGCCGCCAACAGGTTAGTGCCAGATTCAAAATAAGTGATCAGTTTGTACTCGTTGGCGATGTCGGCGTCGGCGGCGATTATCGCGGGATGCTTAAGTATCTGATTCGTTTTCGGTAAGCTTCTAACATGCGACACGGGGTCCTTTTCTTTCTCGGAAGTGTGGCCCTTGTAATTGAAGCCGCGGCGCAAACCGCGGTCGACGTCACACGGCCCGAAGAACGGCAAAAAGCGCAGCAGGCCGTTGTGAAAGAACAGGAAAAGCGTGCGAAGCACGCGAGCATCATTGAATTTCGCGGTGGGCAAGCCTTCAAGGAAAAGGAACTGCGCACCGCTCTGAAGGAGGAAATCACCACCATCGAAGACTTCGGGCTGAGTCCGGCGCGCGGCGACGATCTCGCCTTTTTTCTCGAAGTCTTCTACCGCAAGCATGGCTACGCAGACGTGAACGTGCACTACACGATTGAATCGGAGAACAGGTTGCGCCTCGATATCACAGAAGGTCCCCGTTACACACTCAGGACGATCGTTTTCGATGGGAATGTGCGGGAGCCAAGCGACAAACTCTTTGAGTACGCCGTTGGCCCCACGCGGGAGCGGTATTCAAGGACCGAGAAAAAGTTGCCTTTCGTTGCCGCTGACATGCAGGAAGGAGCGGATCTGGTGCATCGTTTCTATCTCTCCGACGGTTTTTTGGATGCAGTGGTCGATGTGCCACGTTTCACGTTTCACCGGGAGAGCAGTGAAGTGGACGTAGTCATCCCAGTCCACGAGGGGCGTCAATCCTTCTTCGGCAGCATTTCATTTAACGGGCGCACGATTTACGGCGCTGAAACGCTGCGAGGACAGATGCTCGACCTGTTGCACCGGCCCTACACGGATGCGCGAGTCGAAGACATTCCACGGCGTCTGCAGGCGTATTACAAGACACGTGGTTATTACGACGTGAAGGTCGTCGCCAGCGGCGTGCCGGAGGACGCAGTCAATGGCAGGGTGCCTGTGGACATCACAATTTCGCCAGGGCCGGTTTACTACTTCGACGGAGTCACAGTCAGCGGACTCGATCGGCTGCGTCCGAGTTATGTCGTCAAACGTTTCACCAAGCTGGAGGGAAAGGCCTATAGCCCGGAAGCGCTTGACGAGCGATTTCGCACGCTCATGCGCACCGGGCTTTTCAATGTCCTTCAAATCAAGCCAGTCCCTGTGGATGGACATCTTCTGCGGCTGGATATTTCCGCCGAGGAAGCCAAGAGCAAGGAATTCGGTTTTTTGATCGGCTACGGCACATTCGAAGGCGCCATTGGCGGGGTGCAATGGCGCGATCGCGATCTTTTCGGCTATGGCCGGCCGCTCACAGCATCGGTCGAAGTCTCACAACGCAGCTACAAGGGCGAAATCCTGTATGAAGATCCGTTCTTCTTCGATACGGATTTTTTCTTCAGAGCCCGGCTTGCCGCGTTCACTTTCGCTTACGATGGCTACACGAAATTCGAATTGGGCGGGCGATTCGAGCTCAATCGTAAAATTACGAAATACGACGAAGTCGGTCTGACCGTCGCCGTGCGTCATGTGAAAATCACCGACTCCGAGATTAAACCGGAATTTCTCCTCGGGTCGTCGACGAATTATCAGGTCAACTCGATCGGACTTACCAATACTTTGGATACGCGGCAAAGCCCGTATGTGAACCCGCGCGGGTTTCTGATCAAAAACACGCTGGATCTGGCATCGAACGCTTTTGGAAGCGACATTGAATTTATCCGGGGCACGATGAGCGCATCCTACTACCTGCCATTTTCGCCGAAGGTGACCACGCCTGGCGTGACGGAAGATCAAGGAGGCACTCCATTGCAGCACTGGTTCCAACAGTCCTCACTGGCATTCGGCGCGCGAGCCGGCATTATTCATTCACTCACCGGAAGCGGCTCGGATGAAGCAACTGCGATTCCGATAGACGAACGTTTCTTCAACGGCGGCGCCGATACGGTCCGGAGTTTCGGCGAACGCGATCTAGGTCCGCACGATAATCATGGGCATCCTGTCGGCGGTGAATTCTTCACCGTGTTTAATGTCGAATACACCTTCCCAATTCTTGGGGAATTGCAGGGAGCAATCTTCACCGATGCGGGCAATCTTTTGCCGACGTCGGAGGACATCGGTCTAAACGATATGCGTTATGCCGTAGGTGCGGGCTTGCGTTACAAGCTGCCGGTCGGCCCCATTCGTCTCGACTACGGCGTCAATCCTGATCCTCGTCCCTTCGAGGATTTTGGTGCGTTTCATTTCAGCTTTGGTTTTGCGTTTTAGCAGAGAACCCACGAATCACACGAATGACGCGAATGGACTCCTCACAATGCGGATGCCCTGCGAAATTCTGTAATTAGTGTGATTCGCGTGATTCGCGGGCTAATGATTCCTAGCGAATGAATCCAAAACAGAATCTTGGCGATACTTCACCTGATGAATTCCGTAGACAGCTACACGAATTGGCGGATTGGATCGCGGATTTCCGGCAAAATTTAGGGTCGCTGCCCGTTGCGCCTAACGACAAGCCGGGCGCGATTCTGGCTGCGCTTCCCGCCGAGCCGCCCGAAGAAGGCGAACCGTTCGAGAAAATTCTCGGTGACATCGATCAGGACATCGTTCCCGGGATGGTGCACTGGAGTCATCCGATGTTTCTTGGTTATTTTGGCTGGACGACGACCGCCCCTGCAATTCTCGGCGAAATCATCACCGCGCCGCTCAATGTGAATGCGATGACGTGGCGCACATGTCCCGCTGCGACCGAACTGGAGACGTTGATAGTCGATTGGATCCGGCAGTGGATGCATTTGCCGCAGGAGTTTGGTGGCGTCGTGTATGACACTGCATCCGTAGGCGTGATGCATGCGCTTGCTGTGGCGCGCGAGGAGGCTGCGCCATCGGTTCGGAAGCACGGGTTAGTGGGTGCCGGCGCGCCAGTGTTCCGCATTTACGCTTCTGAACAAGCGCATAGCTCGGCAGAAAAAGCGGCGATTGCGCTCGGCTTGGGCGAAGAAAACGTGCAGCGCGTTCCCACCGACTCGCACTTTCGTATGAATCTTGGCGCAATGCGCGAAATGATCGCTCGCGACGTTGCCTCCCGCGGCCGCGGGATCAAACCAATGGCTGTCATCGCGACAGTCGGCACAACTTCAACCGCAAGCGTTGATCCCGTTCCCGAGATCGCAACCATTTGCCGCGAAAATAAATTGTGGCTTCACATTGACGGCGCTTACGGCGCGGGCTTCGCCATTCTGCCAGAGAAAAAGTCGCTGACTGACGGTTGGAGTGAAGCGGATTCCATCGTTGTGAACCCGCACAAAAGTCTTTTTGTCCCGCTGGATTTCAGCGTCCTCTACGTGCGTAACCTCGAGAGGCTGCGGCGCGTCTTCACTCTTGTGCCGGAATATTTGCGCGGCGACACGGTCGAAGCCCAGAAAAATTACATGGATTACGGCATCCAGCTCGGCCGCAGGTTTCGCGCGCTGAAAGCGTGGGTGATTTTTCGCAGTTTTGGCCGCGAAGGAATGGCCGCACGTCTTCGCGAATTTGTCCGATTGGCCAATCTTTTCGCCGATTGGATCAACAGCGACAATGGCTTCGAGCTGGTCGCGCCGGTCAGCATGGGTGTGGTTTGTTTTCGGTACATTGGTAGCGATCCTGCATTTGCGGGAAGCCATCCGTCCGTTTCGGCGCGCCCGGCGGTCGCGCCCTACCTCACGGGTCGGCCTAACGAATCTGATCTCGATGCCCTAAACAGCGAAATCGTGGAGAGAATCAATGCAAGTGGTCGCGCTTATCTAACGCAAACGAAATTGCACGGCCGAACGGTGATGCGAATTGGTCTGGGTAATGTGCTCACGACGGAGAAACATTTGGGGGAGGCGTGGGAAATGATTCAGGAGACAGCGAAACAGTTGTGACGGCGAAAGAGTTATAATCGGCCGCGTGCGAATCAAAAGCGGCAGAGCACTGCCGCACTCCAAAACGTGGCCGTCATCTGTCGCGCATATTGCGTGCTTGCGTCTTGGGGTGCGCTGGCGCTCCGGCGCTTTGGATTTTCATCCTTTTCAACTTGGGCGCGCAACAGTTTGAGATAGTGATTTTTTGAGACATTTGCGGCTGAGGACAGCCGCCTCTACAATTTGTTCCGTTATGATGAAGTTACTGCGCAAGCACCGGGACTGGCTGATGATCGTGATCGCGATTCTGGCTATCCCGTTCATTTTCTATTTCGTGCAGCGGCCGGATTACGGCGCGATGCGCTCGGATAAATTTGCTCGCATTTATGATCGGAATGTTTCGATGTTGGAGGCGCAGCAGACGGTGCGACTACTCACTCTGGCGCAGGCACTCGGCATGTCCGATTTTGTGCAGACCCTGACGGCAGGGGCCGGCCAGAACCCGAATCAGACTGCTGTCCAATTCGTCGTCAACCTGCTGGTCCTTCGGCACGAAGCCGCTCGGCTCGGGATTCGTCCAGGTTACTCTGAAATTGCCGAAGTCGTGCGCACGTTACCGGCATTTCAAGGCGATTCGGGATTCGACATGAAAAAGTTCACTGATTTCGCACAGAATGCCTTGGCACCGATGGGTCTTGCCGAAGAGCATGTCGAGCAACTGGTTCGCGACCAGCTGTCGTTGAATCAGATCAAACAGCTTTTAGCCGCTGGTGTTACAGTCCCGAAAGGTGAACTCGATGAAAATTTTGAGCGTGGTCACGATACGTTATTTGTGACCATTGTTCGATTTCAATCCGCTGATTTGAGTAAGGACATCCAAGTTGGCGATGAGGAAGTGCAGAAGCATTATGACGCCCATAAGGCCGAGCTTAAGACTGATGAAAAACGTAAGGTCGAGTTTGTCAGCCTCGCGCTCACCGATGAGGAGAAGAAATTAACCGGAAAAGAGCGCATCGAGGCTTTGCAAAAGCTTTCCGACCGCGCGACTGATTTTACGCAGGCGCTGTTAGAGAAAGGGGCGGATTTCAGCCACGCCGCTGAGAAACTTAAGTTGCCGGTACATGAGACAGGCGAATTTACCAAAGCAGAGCCTGATCCACAGTTGAAAGTCGACGCGCAACTTGGCGATGCAGCTTTCAAACTTTCAACGCAGGAGCCGAACAGCGATCCCATTCAGGTAGCGGATGGATTTTATATTTTGCATCTTGGAGGAATTACCGAAGCGCGTCCGCTCACGCTCGAGGAAGCGAAACCGAAAGTCGTGGAGACGCTCAAGAAATCGAAAGCAAAGGAGGTGATGTCGACGAAAGCAGCAGAGGCCGTTCAACAATTACGCGAAGCGAAGCAGTCCGGGCAACCACTTGAAGCAGCGATTCAAAAATCTGGAGCGAAAGCCGAGAAAGTCCCGCCGTTTTCACTGCTCGAAGAGGAGAAACCAAAATCGCAAGACAAAGAACCGAAGAAGAACGAACCGGCTGATCTTCCCGCCATCAAACAGGCGGTGGCGTTCCTGAATCAGGGTGAGACCAGTGACTTTTTCCCAGCTGGTGAAAATGGATTTATCGCCGTTCTGGAAAAGCGGGAGCCCTTAGCCGACGCGAACGCTGCTGAGAAGAAGGCGGCGTACGAGAAAAGGCTTCTCGATAACAAACGGCGAATTGTTTTTATGGAATGGCTGCGCGACCGCGGGCAAGCCGCGGGCCTGCAATTCCAGAAAGGCTAAGCTAGCCGAGTCAACCACGAATTGACACGAATGCCTGAATGCGGCTGGCGGATCGATTGCCTTGCGATGATCCGATGAGTGGCGTTGTCATGTTGAGCCCTTCGGCTTCGCTCAGGACAGGTTCCGCGAAACATCTCTGATTCTACCTGTGTCGCGGTTTCGAAATGGGTCTGAGATTCTTCTCCCGCGACTGCGGGATCAGAATGACATTACAAGAAGACTCCTATTATTAGTGTTAATTCGTGGTTTCTTCTTCGAAGGATGGAACAAACGCCCGACGAAATTTTTGACGATGCCAACGGCGATCTGGCCGTCGGCGACTTAGACAGCGCGGTGGAAAAGTACAGGCGCTGTGTGCAGATAGCGCCAGATTTTTTCGACGGCTGGCACGCGCTTGGCATGGCACTAATGAAACTCGGCCGTTTTAATGAAGCGATCGAAGCTGGGAAAAAAGCGGTCGAGCTTCGGCCCAATGATCAGATCGGCTGGACAAGTCTTTCGCTGTTTTACAATCGCGCCGGCAACATCAAAGAGGCCGAAGCAGCCGGCGCGAAATCAAAGATTTTAGGTTGGGGCGGGAAGGTCGCCAAGGAGTGAGAAGTGATTGGTGAAAGGTGAGAAGTGGCACCGAGCTCTCACTTCTCACCTTTCACATCTCACATCTCACATCTCACCAGATGTTGACTCGCTTATCTGCCGGTCGCATCATCGGACAGTTGTCCGGCAGATTAAACGCCCTAGCGAATTCTGGCAGGTTCGAGATCGGGCCGTTGCATCGGTAATGGGTTGGTGAATGCGGATCGGTGTTCAGGCGCAGTTGCAAGTCATCTTCGCGCTGATTCGCTCGCCATACCTGGGCCCAACCGAGAAAGAAGCGTTGTTCTGGCGTGAACCCGTCGATCTTTTGTTCGCGCGCCTGTGGGTTCTTATCGAGCGCTTTTTGCAATGCAGCATAAGCGAGCTTGATGCCACCAATATCTGCGATGTTTTCGCCTTGCGTCAGTTCGCCGTTAATGTGTTTTCCTGGCAGCGGTTGATACTCCGAATATTGATCAACAACCGCTTTGCGGCGCCTGTCATATTCCTCCGCTGATTGCTTCGACCACCAGTCGCGCAAATTTCCGACTTCATCGAATTGTCGGCCTTGATCGTCAAATCCGTGCGTCATTTCGTGTCCGATTACCGCGCCCATCCCGCCGTAATTAACGGGGTCATCGGCTTTCGGATCGAAGAACGGCGGTTGCAAAATGCCCGCTGGGAAAACGATCTCGTTCATCATTGGGTTGTAATAGGCATTCACTGTTGGCGGCGTCATTCCCCATTCGCTTCGATCGACCGGTTTGCCGATTTTTTTGAGCTCGCGATTTACTTCGAAATTCGCGGCTCGCATGGCGTTCGAGGCATATGAGCTTCTGTCGATCTTGAGCAGCGAGTAATCGCGCCATTTATCCGGATAACCGATCTTGACGTTCATGGCCGCGAGTTTTTTGAGCGCTTGCTGTTTGGTCGGTTCGTCCATCCAGTCGAGGGTTTTAATGCGATCAGCCAGCGCAGCCTTCAGGTTGTTAATCATTTCCAACGCGCGCGCCTTCGCTTCAGGCGGGAAGTAATCGGCAACATAAAGTTTGCCCAATGCTTCGCCCAGCGCGCCGTTGGTAGAAGCGACCACGCGTTTCCAGCGCGGCTTGATTTCCTTTGTGCCGCGTAGAACGCCCTGATTGAAATTGAAATCTTCGTTTACAAAATCCTTCGATAATTCCGCTGCGGCGTCATCGATCAAATGCCAACGCAGATAGGTTTTCCAATCGTCGATGGATGTTTTGGTGAACATCGCGTTGGCTGCCTTGAAGAACTCGGGTTGGCCCACATTAATATCACCCGGCTCGGTGAGATTAATCGCATTAAAATAATCATCCCAATTCCAGTCCGGCGTGAGCTTTTGCAGATCGGCCTGTGACATCTTGTTGTAGTTCTTTTGAGGATCGCGCAGCTCTACGCGAGTGCGGGATGCTTTGGCGAGAGAAGTCTCCAAAGCCGTGATCTTCCTGGCTTCGTCGGCGGCTTTGCTCGGCGCCTCGCCGAGCAGCGTCAGCATCTTTGTGACGTGCTCGACGTACGCAGCCCGTTTCTTTTTCGAGTCCTCATCAGTCTTTGTGTAATAATCGCGGTCGGGAAGACCAAGTCCGCCCTGGTGCGCCTGTGCAATGTCGCGCGTGCTGTCTTTTGCATCCTGGCCGGAGCCAAATTCGAAGAATGCATCAACACCAATGGTATGCAGTCGCGCGATCGCGTTCAGCAGACCGGCGCGATCTTTAATCGCGTCGATGCGCTTTAGCTCGTCTTCGAGCGGCTTGATTCGCGCCGTTTCGATTGTTTTTTCGTCCATGCCGCTCGCGTAGTAGTCGCCCACTTTTTGTACTTCCGGTGCCGTGTTTGCATCGAGATGGGCATTTGCAGTTTTCTCGGCGATCTTGTGGAGCGCTTCATTATTTTTCTCTTCCAACTCACTGAAGCTGCCCCAGCGCGAATATTCCGGCGGCACAGGATTGCGCTTTAACCAGCCGCCATTCGCGTAAAGATAAAAATCCTCCTGCGGTTTGACGGACGTATCCATGTTCTTCGGATCCAGTGGCGGGGGATTCTGGCTCGCGGGCGAGACGCTTCCGGGGGGCTGGGTTGGTGATTCGGTCTGAGCTTGCAAACTGAGCGGGCTCAAGAGCGCGACGATAAGAATGAATGATTTCATGATTTCTGAAGAAGAGGAATAAACCGGTTATTTAATGCCAGTTAGACGCTCAAGACGCAGTTCCGTTGAACCGCGCTTGCAGCGAAGGCAAAAAATCGAAATTACAATTAGCCAAGTTGGGGTGACACGTCCTGCAGCTAATGGCAACTTGAATGCGCCATGTTTGTTGATCGGATCAAAGTTTTTGCCCAAGCTGGGAAGGGCGGACGCGGTAGCGTCAGTTTTCGGCGAGAAAAATTTGTGCCCAAAGGCGGACCCGACGGTGGAGACGGGGGGCATGGCGGCGACGTGGTTCTACGCGCCGAGCGGCATGTGGACAATTTAGCTAATCTTTTTTATGAGCCGATCATCAAAGCGAAAGACGGCGGCCACGGCAAGGGCAAGAAAATGGCCGGACGCGCAGGCGCGAACAAGATCGTAAAGGTTCCGGTGGGCACAATTGTTTGGCGCGCCGAGGACGAGAAGTTCTCAACTTCCAACGCCGATAAGTCGCGAGCAGGCGCCCAGCAAAGAACGCCCGGCTCCGATCAATCCGCGATCCGCGCTCTACAATCCGAAATGGATTTGATCGTCGATCTTGTGCGCGACGGGGAGGAATTCGTGCTTTGTCGCGGAGGAGCAGGAGGAAAAGGCAATGTGCATTTCAAAAGCTCCCGTAATCGTGCGCCGCGGCAATACACTGACGGCGAAGAGGGCGAGCAAGGATATTTTCTACTGGAGCTGCGAACGATCGCGGATGCCGGATTGGTCGGTTATCCGAATGCAGGTAAATCAACATTACTGCGAAAACTTTCAGCTGCGCGGCCGAAGGTTGCGGCATATCCGTTCACCACTTTGCATCCGGTTGTCGGCGTGATGGAGCTGCCGGGTTATCGCCATGCCACGATCGCAGACATTCCCGGTTTGATCGAAGGAGCGCATCGTGGAGTTGGCCTGGGCCACGAATTTTTGCGACATATCACACGCTGTCCCATTTTGATATTCGTGATCGACGTTGCCGGAAGCGAAGGACGGAGCCCGGTGGAAGATTTACAGAATCTTCGAAAGGAAATTGATCTGTACGATCCGATGCTTTCATCCCGGCCGTGGTTAATCGTCGCGAACAAGATGGATTTACCGAATGCGAACGAGAATCTCGAGGCGCTGCAAGAGAAATTTTCCAAAGTCAGGACCGTTTCGATCTCGGCCGCGAATGGGGAGGGGATCGATACGTTAAAGAAGGCGTTGGCAGAAAGAATGACGGGCGACCAGGATATCTCCTCCCCAATTAACGGTGGACAAGCCGAGAATCTCTAGCGAGACTGGCCGCGGTTTATGGGCAGGCGGGTCGTAGCGAGCTATTGCTCCAGCTTTCTGAAGCCGGAGATGTTGCATATTTACCGGCAGGTGAAAGCGCTGCGCGGCGTCGATACCTTCGTTGTCACAAAAGAAGTCCAGAATGCGGAACGATTTCCGTTTGCCGCTGTGGAAGTTATACCAAAGCGGCGAACAAACCTGCTCGTGCATGGCTGGCTGAAATTCGTTGAGCGACGCCCGCCCATTGTCTATCGAGGCGAGTATCAAACGCTTGATTCGTTATTGGAACGGCATGGCGCCGACCTGATGCATATCTATTTTGGACATACCGGCGTGCACTTACTTCCTTTCATCGAGCAGTGGGACAAGCCGTGCGTGGTATCTTTTCACGGCGCGGATGTCGCGCACAAGAAAGACATTAAGGATTATCCGGCAAAGCTACGCCGTCTTTTCAATGCGGTTCCCCTCGTGTTTGCGCGTTCCCAGTCACTGGCTGACCGATTGATCCACTTGGGCTGCCGGCCCGAAAAACTGCGAATTAATCGCACTGGTATCCCACTCAAGGAATTTCCATTCGTGGATAGACAACTACCGAGCGACGGAAAATGGAGAGTTGTGCAGGCGTGCCGGTTGATTCCGAAAAAGGGCGTTGCGACGAGCTTGCGCGCCTTTGCGATTTTTAAGAAAGACAATCCCAAAGCGGAATTTTTCATCGCTGGCAAAGGACCTCTCCAACCAGAACTGGAGATGCTTGCCGACGGATTAGGGATTCTCAGAGACGTACATTTTGTTGGGTTTCTGTCGCAACGGAAACTGCTTGAGCTTTATGCGAGTTCGCATCTGTTTTTGCATCCCAGCGAAATATCCGCGAATCAAGACCAGGAAGGCGTGCCGAACTCGGTCTTGGAAGCAATGGCGACAGGGTTGCCCGTGGTTGCGACGCGTCATGGTGGGATCCCCGAAGCAGTCGAGCATAAACGCACCGGGTTCCTGGTGGCTGAGGAAGATCACGTGGGATTGGCGAACGCCATGCAGCTAATCACGCGTTCGCCGGATCTGTTAAGGCAAATGGGAGCCCGTGCACACGCCACCGTGATCGAACGATTCGAGCAGGACGCTCAAATCGACCAGTTAGAATCGTTCTACGAAGAAGCGATCAGTCTGAATGGCGCCTCTGAGCCGGTGAAATCCAAGCCGGTGGCCCAGCTTGCTCCGCGGTTTGCCGAGGGATTGCCGGCGAAATAGCGCTGCAGCGGAAGAATTTTGTTTGTCATTTCGGGCAAAACGCGCTTTGGTATGCGCGTCGAGTTGTAGCGGAGGTTAATGTCTGCCTGGCAGTTGCTAAGGCGGTCGACCTCGGCAGGCCGGCATCACCCCGATGTCGGTTAGGAGTACTTATAAAATGCGCAATCGTTGTTTACTGATGTCGATCCTGGTGTTGGCCTCCAGCGCGATGCTTGCCACCTCGACCTTTGCAGCTGAAGCGGGCACGACTGGGCACGAAGGCGTCTCGTTAAAACCGCAGATGCTTGTCCAGTTCGGCGGCTTTGGAATCACAAACTCGATGCTGGTGACCTGGATCGTCGCCGCCGGCATCATCATTCTTTCACAAATCGCAACCCGTCGGGTTGAGGCCATCCCCAGCGGAATTCAAAATTTTTGGGAGTGGTTAGTTGAGGGTGTGCACAATTTTTTGGAAAACATCATCGGCCGTGACTTAGTGGCGAAAGGATTTTGGTTTTTTGCGACGATTTTCATTTTTATTCTGTTCGTGAACTGGTTTGGGCTAATTCCAGGGATCGGAACTGTTGGTTGGGGCCATTACGACGCGACAGGAAATTTTCACGTCGATCGGCCGTTGCTGCGCGGTGGCAACGCGGACCTAAACATGACGACCGCGATGTCGGCCATATTTTTCGTGATGTGGTTTGTCTGGGCGATTCAGGCCAACGGTATCGGTGGGTTCTTAAAACATTTGTTTGGCCCAAAAGGTGAGACATCCGGAATCGTGAAGATCCTCATGATCGTCATATTTTTCGCCGTCGGCTGGCTCGAAGTGATTTCGATTTTATTTCGACCGATTGCGCTCAGTTTTCGATTATTCGGGAACATCTATGCTGGCGAAAGCATTCTCGAAGCGATGTCCACCATGGTTCCGTGGCTGTCGCCGGTCTTGCCGATCCCGTTCTATTTCCTCGAAGTGCTCGTGGGATTTGTGCAGGCGCTTGTTTTCATGCTACTGACTGCGGTTTTCACAATGTTGATTGCAGAACACCAGGAGGGACCGGAGCACGCGCATTGATTTTTCGCGATCTCATGACGAGATCGCAAAACCAACTAAGAAAAATATGATACTACCAATACTAGCAGAACTAAGCGGAAGCATTCACGTCGGGCTTGCCGCGATGGGCGTCGGAATCGGAATCGGCTTGACCGGCTTGGGAATGACCAGCGCGGTTGGTCGCAATCCCGGTGCGTTCACGCAGGTGCTCGTGCACGGAATTCTCGCCATCGCGTTGACCGAGGCGATCGTTTTCTACGCACTGTATCTCGTTCATTAATTTTCACCGGGGAAGCAATCGATGTTGCGCCCGAAACCTAATTTATGAATCTGATAATTGCCGCCAGCAGCGGAGGCATAACCGACATTTTGCGCGAAACAGCTGAAACGTTCGGCTGGAATTGGAAGTTGTTTCTGTCGCAGGTCATTAGCTTCTGCATTGTTGCATTCCTTTTGCAACGCTTCGCGTACAAGCCAATCCTTGCCATTCTTGAGGAACGTCGGCGGAAGATCGAAGAGGGCCAGCTTAACGCTGAAAAAATCAAGAAAGAGCTCGCCGAGGCGGAGAAGCGTTACCAGGAGATTTTGGCGAAGGCGAACGCGGACGCTCAAAAAATGATCGATGAAACGCGCGAAAGCGCTGCGCATTTGTCCGAGCGCAAGCAACAGGAGGCGATTGCGGCTGCGGAGCAAATCATTGCCAAAGCGCGTGAAGCGAGCGCGATTGAGCACGAGCGTACGATGGAATCTTTGAAGCGCGAGCTTGGGCGCCTTGTGGTTGAGACCACCGCAAAAGTCACCGAGAAAGTGTTAACGCCGGAAGATCAACGGCGTTTGCAGGAGGAAGCAGCTCGTCAACTGGCCTGATGAAGATCAACAAGGAAATTCGCCGGCTCTCGCGTGAAATGCTTCGAGCAAGCTTCACGGACGGCCAACTCGATCCTGGAAGGATTGCGTCCCTGGTCGATTCGCTTATCGCCAGAAAACCGCGTCGTTACATCGAGGTCCTAAAAAATTACAGACGTCTGCTTCGTCTCGAACTGGAAAAGCGGGAGGCCAAAATCGAGACAGCAAGCGAAGTGGATTCCGTGACGACTTCGGAGCTCGTGGCCAATCTAAAAAAGAAATACGGTGGCGACCTGACAACGCAGTTCGTTGTTAACCCAGAGCTTCTTGGCGGAATGCGTATTCGTGTGGGGAGCGATGTATGGGACGGAACGGTGCGCAACCGGCTCGAACGTCTCCAACGAGAACTTTAATCAAGACAATATCATGAGCAGCATACTCGAAGAGATCGAAACGAAAATTGAAGGGCTAAAAACATCGACAACCAAAAGCAACATCGGCGTTGTGCGTGAAACGGGCGATGGAGTCGCGCGCATCGAGGGGCTGAGCGACGTAATGCTTAACGAGATGATCGAATTTCCAAACGGAGTATTCGGTCTCGCGTTGAATCTGGAGGAAACTGAAGTCGGCGCGATTCTGATGGGCGACACGACGAAGGTTTCCGAAGGCGACGAAGTTAAGACCACCGGCCGACTTCTTTCCGTTCCCGTCGGCAAGGCCCTGTTGGGCCGTGTGGTAAACACACTCGGCCAGCCGCTCGATGACAAGGGGCCAATTAAAACCGAAACATTTTATCCGCTGGAAAAAATTGCGCCGGGCGTCATCAAGCGCCGCAGCGTCAATCAACCGGTGCAAACCGGCCTCATGGCGATCGATGCCATGATTCCGATCGGTCGCGGTCAGCGCGAGCTGATCATCGGTGATCGCGCGACAGGCAAAACCACCATTGCCATGGATACCATCATCAGCCAGGCTCGCCTGAACAAAGCTGCGGAAGACGCGAAAGATAACAATTATCGACCGCTCTACTGCATTTACGTCGCAGTCGGCCAGAAAAATTCCAACGTGGCGCGAGTGCTTGATGTTCTCGAGAGGGAAGGCGCCATGCCTTACACGACAATCATCTCTGCGCCTGCATCCGACACGGCGACTAATCAGTATCTGGCGCCGTTCGCTGGCGCCGCGATGGGCGAATGGTTCATGGACAACGGAATGGATGCCCTCATCATCTTCGACGATTTGTCAAAGCACGCGGTGGCTTATCGGCAGGTTTCACTGGTGCTGAAGCGTCCATCCGGTCGGGAAGCTTATCCGGGCGATGTATTCTATTTGCACTCGCGATTACTCGAACGCGCCGCGCGCATGAGCGATGAATTCGGTGGCGGCTCGTTAACCGCGTTACCGATCATCGAGACCCAGGCCGGCGACGTCTCCGCCTACATTCCGACAAACGTGATCTCGATTACGGACGGCCAAATCTATCTTGAGACTGATTTGTTTTATCAAGGTGTGCGGCCTGCAATTTCGGTGGGCCTCTCTGTCAGCCGTGTTGGATCGGCTGCCCAGATCAAGGCGATCAAGCAGGTCGCCGGCAAGGTGAAACTCGATCTGGCGCAATTCCGCGAGCTGGCTGCATTCGCGCAGTTTGGCTCCGATCTGGATGCGGCTACGAGGGCGCGACTGGATCGCGGTCAACGCATTGTCGAGCTTTTTAAACAAAAACAGTACAACCCGATCCCGGTCGACGAGCAGGTGGCGGTGATGTGGGCGATGCAAAATGGATACCTCGATTCAGTGCCCGTCGAACGTGTCAAGGAGTACCAACTGAAGCTTCAGGATTGGCTGCAAACGCGGAAAGGAGCTTTGCTCGGGACGATCCGCGAGAAAAAGGAGATCGACAAAGATCTCGAGTCGCAATTGAAAGCGGCTCTCGATGAATTCAAGACGATTTGGCGATGATTTGTTTGCAGGCGCTCGATCCAACCATGGCTTCTACCCGCAAGATCAGCTCCATTGAAAGCGCGATTTACTTGCTCCGCGGTCGGCGAGTGATGCTCGATTCCGATTTGGCAGCCATTTACGGAGTCTCAACTCGGCAGCTCAATCAGCAATTAAAGCGCAATAGAAGCCGGTTTCCTGACGACTTTGCGTTTCAGCTTTCGACTGAAGAGTTTAGAAACTTGAAGTCGCAGATTGCGACCTCAAGTTTGATGTCACAATCTGTGACATCAAAAGAGCCTGGTAGGGCGCGCTCGCCGAGCGCGCCGCAACGGACGGCCCGGCGGTCCGTCCCTACCATGAGACGCGATATCGGATTTCACGTCCGGCAGCGCTCCGGACCTTACCAGGCGAAAAGAAGATTTTAATAGATGGCGAACACCCAGGACATACGGCGTCGGATAAGATCGATCCGCAACACCGCGCAGATCACCAAAGCAATGCAAATGGTGGCTGCCTCCAAGATGCGCAAAGCGCAGCAGCACGCGCTGGCGGGACGCCCTTATGCCGCCTTGATGAATAAGGTTCTCGTTTCGTTGCAAAAACGGACGGATCCGAGATTTCATCCACTTCTTGCTGTCCGCCCGCTCAAGAAAGAGTTGGTCCTAATTATCAGCACAGACAAGGGACTCTGCGGAGCGTTGAATACGAACCTGTTTCGGGAGGCGAGCAACTTTGATTCGGCTAAAACAGCGTTCGTAGTAACAGGAAAGAAGGCGCGACAATTCATCGCTCGTACAAAGCGCGAATTATTGGCTGATTTTGAATTGAAAGACTCACCGACCTTCGTTGAAGCGAAGCCGATCTCGAAGTTTTGCATGGAGAAATTCCTGAGGCACGAGGTCGACAAAGTCTCGGTGCTCTACACGCATTTTATCAACACAATCAGCCAACGTACGGTAGTACAGACGCTGCTGCCGATCAGTAGTTTTGATTTGCCGAAAAGCGAAACAGCCCAGGCTGAAAGTGAAGGTCACGATCCCATGATAGGCTACGTGTTCGAACCTAACGCCGAGGTCGTTCTCGATTCGATGCTTCCGTATTACGTCTCCTACCAGGTTTTTCAGATGATTCTCGACGCGCGCGCATCTGAGCATAGCGCGCGAATGGTGGCGATGAAGAATGCCACCGACAACGCGAATCAATTTATCAAGGACCTTACCTTGGAATACAACAAGATGCGCCAGGCCGGCATCACAACCGAGTTACTCGAGATCGCCACGGCGCAGATGACGCTCGGTGGTTAATCAAGATTTATGAATAAAGGAAACATAGTTCAAGTAATCGGTCCCGTAGTGGACGTGGAATTTCCGGACGAAAAGACGCTGCCGAAAATCTACAACGCTCTCGAAATTGAGTATGAAGTGAATGGCAACCCAACGAAGTTGACGCTCGAAGTGCAGCAGCATCTTGGCGAAAGCTGGGTTCGTTCCATCGCAATGTCCTCGACGGAAGGGTTGAAGCGCGGAATGAGCGTAAGCGACACCGGCGGTCCAATTAGCGTACCAGTAGGCGAGGGCGTGCTTGGCCGGCTTTTTAACGTCACTGGCGACGCGATTGATAACCGTGGCCCGGTGAACTACGCGAAGCGCTACCCAATCCATCGCCCGGCGCCGACGCTCACCGAGCAAGACACTACGGCAAAGATTTTGGAAACGGGGATCAAGGTCATCGATCTTGTTTGCCCATTTACAAAAGGCGGCAAAGTGGGCGCGTTTGGTGGCGCTGGCGTCGGCAAAACGGTGATTATCCAGGAGCTCATCAACAATATCGCAATTAAACACGGCGGTGTTTCGATGTTTGCGGGAGTAGGCGAACGGAGCCGGGAAGGCAATGATCTTTATAAGGAAATGAGCGAGGCGGGCGTGATCGATCAAAAAGACTTGTCGAAATCGAAAGTGGGGATGGTTTTCGGTCAGATGAACGAACCACCGGGTGCGCGTTTACGGGTTGCTCTTTCTGCCCTTGCAATGACCGAATATTTTCGCGACGAACGCAACCAGGACGTGCTCCTTTTTATCGACAACATCTTTCGATTCTCGCAGGCAGGCTCGGAAGTTTCAGCGTTGCTGGGACGAACGCCAAGCGCGGTTGGTTATCAACCCACCCTTGCCGCAGAGATGGGTGATTTGCAGGAGCGAATTACATCCACAAATAAAGGATCGATCACTTCGTTCCAGGCCGTCTATGTTCCAGCGGACGATCTCACGGATCCCGCGCCGGCAAACACGTTCGCGCACTTGGACTCGACCATCGTGCTCGAGCGTTCCATCGCCGAGCTCGGTATTTAT
>QHOS01000234.1 GCA_003219415.1 Verrucomicrobiota bacterium
CCTTCTCGCTTCAACGGTTCAACCGCTCACGTCATCGAAGGTTAAATATCAAATGTTTAGATACGCCCCCATTTCCCCCACCAGAGCTGACAGCGGCTGCTAATCTGTCAAGATTTGTTGACTGACCCCTATTCCCCCTATTTGATTCAAAGTCAGATTCTCTGCGAGCAGTGATAAAGATGATACGTTAGTTGGGCAGCGTGGTTATCGAATCGAAAAGCGATTCGCATACCATCACAGTTGACTTTAGCTGATGCGAAATTCCGTGCAGCAATTTCAATCGCGTGAAAACCAACAGTCGGCTACCACTCGTTGGATAGCCAACGGGACCGTCGCGTTGCTGCCCGTGCTCGCCTGTTTCCTGGGCGGCGCCAATCAAAAATGGGAAGAGGGACTTGTCATCACAGTTCTCGGGACGTACCTGCTGATTCAACCGCCACGGTTTTCGCTCGGCGCGCTCACGAACCTCGTTCTTCTCACTCTCTTTATCTCGGCGGCAGTCGCGTTTCTCCCAGCCCGCTGGTTTTTCCAACCAGAGTGGCGTGCGGCACTTGTAAATGACTTCGGAATTCAGCTTCCATCGACGCTCACTCCGCAGCCATGGATCACGCTGAGCTATCTCGTTAGCTTCGTTGCTGGACTGAGTTGGCTCTATATCGTCTCCACGCAAGACCTTGAGCTTCACGAGGTGCGCTTTCAACTGCGCTTGTTTACCAGTGGAATTGCGCTCTTAGCCGCAATCTGCATCGCGCTTTACTTGGCACGCACCACGCTCCCGGTCTGGCACAACGAGCAAAATTTCGGTCCATTTCCAAATCGGAATCAAACCGGAGATCTTTTCGGGGTTACCGCGATCGTGATTCTTGCCTGCGCTCAGGACGATCTCCGCAAGCGAAGAAAACGGTGGATCGTCTGGATCCTCGCGCTGCTCCTGATCGGGGCAGCGATCATTTTGAATTCTTCGCCCTCTGGAATCGCGATTCTCGTGGTAGGCAGCGCATTTTGGCTTGGCGCGTTGGTGTTCCGACAACGCTCTCCCTGGCGACTAGCGCTTGGAATCTCTTTTCTCCTTCTGCTGCTCACGGCCCTGTTGCTTTTCGGTTGGCGAACAGTCGAGGGATTTCATCTTGGCGATTTCAGCAGTACCGGTATCTCAACGGATTTTGAACGGCGAATTTTTCATGACGCGTTTCGACTCATTCGTAATTCGCCCTGGTGCGGCATCGGTTTTGGAAATTTGGAATCGATCTTTGCAATTTTTTGCGACGATTCACTCGGCGGCCCGCGAGCCTTGCATCCGGAAAGCGACTGGCTTTGGCTTTGGGCTGAACTCGGGTGGCCAGCGCTGGTGCTCACGATCGTTGGTATCGCGATGTTTGTTAGTCGAGTTTTCCCACTGCGAGTGGGAACCAACCAAGGGTATCGTCTCGCCACGCTCATCGCGGCGCTCCTGTTCGCAATCCATGGGATTGTCGATATTTCAGGGCACCAGGTGGGTACGGCGTTTGCCGCAATACTTTTGCTTGGGCTCTCACTGCATCGGCCGCTCCCTTTGAAAACAAGTGAGTGGATGCCGATTCTATTTCGCTTTGTTGGGGGGGTGTTACTTGCGGCGGGACTGACATTGGTTGTCGCTGTACCCAGTGAGAAACTCCTTCCCGGCTCAGTTGGGGTCTCCATCGCGAAGCAACTATCAGCGGTAGCTAACACCGAACTCAATTTTAGTGAAACAACTGTACTGACGACTCGCACGCTTCGATGGGCGCCGCTCGATTGGGAACTTTACCTTACGCGTGCTATCGCGGAGGCCGAACTCAAACAGACGACAAACGCAGTCGATGATTTCCGCAGGGCGCGCTTTCTGCAGCCGATCGCGTATGAAGTTCCGCTGACCGAAGGAAACGCCTGGTTGCCGTACCGTCCGATTTTAGCCGTGACAGCGTGGCGTGAGGCTCTACGCAGAGCCGGACCTCTGCGACCGGAAGTCTACGCAAGCATGCTGAGCGACGCTTCGCTCAGCAGTCCAGAAGTAAGCCCATTTCTGGAGGCGATTGGACTTAGCGAACACGATTTGGCGCTGCCCTATCTCGACCGGCTGTCGGACGCTTCTTTCAATCGCGCTCTCGCGCAACTGCTGAAAAATGATCCTAACTTGCAATCGTTCAGCGAAACAGAAAAACTTGCGCTCTTCGCGGTTTGGTCCGAACGCGGCAACCCCGGGGAGCTTTCCCTGGCCGTTGAACAGCATCCCGACTGGCTTCGTTATGCCTGGCTTGGCATGGCGAAACACAATGCCAGCAGGAATGATTTTCGCGCCGCCTACGAGCTCACCCAGCAATACGGCGAACCGGTGGCGCTTCCGCGAGTCGCCGCTAATTTTTCTCTTCAAGATCTGGAAAACCGCTTCGCCGCCGCGCCTAATAACTACGGCATCGGTTACGAACTTTATCGCGCACAGATGCAGAGTGGTCGGGTCGATGATGCCCTTCTCACCGCACGTCATTTCAGCGAACGGCCGAACTCCCCGGCCTATTTTTATTTCTTAGAAGCACAATGTTGGGCCAAGAAACAAAATTGGGAACGCGCTTGGAATGCCTGGCAGGCGTTTCACGCCGCACAGGTGCGAGCAACAAAGTAGAATCTCCGGATCAGGCAGCTCATTAGGCATCTGACTCGAACTCAAGCGTGTGATTCAAAGTCATTAGCCTCTGCCGCGGCTAGACTCGTATGCGACCCGGATGTTACCGAATACTCTACCGAAACGGAATGCAGTCGCTTTAGACTTGTGACCGCTTCAGATCATTCGCAATTTCCGCGAATGGAGCCGACGGGAGTTGAGTGACATAGACGGGCAAACCGACAGGTCGAATGGAGCTTTTGGGAAAAGCGACATAGAACACGTCGCGAGTGAGGGAATGGAGCGTTTGGGGAAAGCGACATAGAACACGTCGCGATTGGGGATCGCGCGGGTAGACGGCAACGCAGCTAGGAAACGGCTTTACCGCGCCGGATGGCCTGCGATAAGATAAATGCTGACGGCAGCGAGGAGGATCCCGAGAGCTTTGCGCAAGGTGAGCGGTTCATGCAGGAAAACCAATCCGAGCACGGCGCCGCCAACGATAAACATGCCATAGATCGGGACTACGACGCTGGTTGGCCCTTCGGATAACGCGAGGAAATAAAAGACAACCGCAATCACCAGGGCCACGCCCGCCCCGAGCACAAGCATGCCATCGGCGCTGGCTAGATTGTCTCGCGAGAATGTTTTCATGTCTCCGCGGAGGACGGTGATGGTGGTTGAGGTCGCCACCACCATGGCGGAGGAAATCATAAGAACGAAATAGCTGGAGAATCGGCCGCTCTGGGTAGCGAGCTTGACCAGCGTTGCGGTCACGGAGTAGCCGATCATCCCAATGACGGCCCAAAGGAGATACGATTTGCTCATTAACGAGAGCGAAGCAGTCGGCTTCGACAAAGGAGTTCGCGGGAGCGGGCGACATGGACGGGAAGCCCGAAGGGGTGAGCGAGCGGGAACGAGCGAATCAATTGCAAGCTGCGCGCGTCGGAGCTTGCCGCGTTTAGTTTTATGATTTCCGTCCGTTTGCAGGTTAACAGTTCAAATCGGCGGCGAAGATCTGGAATCTGCCTTGCTCAGTTGAGCAAATGTTAAATGTTTAGACGCGACCCCAAATTTCTGACCCGTTCCACCGGCAAGCCGCGGGCAATAGGGGGCAGAGCGTAGATGACGGAGAACTAACGATTTCGAGCTGGACGCCTGCTTAGTTTACCCGCCATGGCGGGCGAATGCT
>QHOS01000139.1 GCA_003219415.1 Verrucomicrobiota bacterium
CTAACATGTGGACACTCTGGATTTTCGGCGACAACGTCGAAGACGAGATGGGATCGGTCCGCTTTGCGATTTTCTATCTGCTGTGTGGCAGTATCGCTGGTCTGGCGCACCTGTTTACGAATCCGGACTCGATCGTTCCATCGGTCGGCGCTTCCGGTGCGATTGCAGGCGTGCTTGGTGCCTATCTGATATTTTTTCCAACAGCGCGACTGATTGTTCTGTTTCCGATTTTCTTCTTTCCGTTCTTCTTCGAAGTGCCGGCCGTGCTTTACCTTATCCTGTGGTTCTTCATTAACCTGTTTAGCGGCACGGCGGCATTGGCCGATCCGCAGCAGGTGGGCGGCATCGCGTGGTGGGCCCACGTGGGCGGATTTGTGAGTGGGATGCTTCTTTGTCGATTGTTTCTGCGGCGCCGTCGGCAATTGCAACCGGATGAATACGGTCTCGAATGGGCGTGGGAACCGCGAAAACGCTAAACCGGAAGGAAAATAAAAATGGATATTATCTGGTTGTTTTTCATGCTCTCGGCGCTCCAGCCGATCATCAAGCAGAAATTGTTGGAAGCGTCACGGAAGCGCATGATCGGTCTCATCGAGCAGGAACGGAAATCGCGGGTCGTCCTTCTCGTGCACCGGCAGGAAACGATGAGCCTGCTTGGCTTTCCGATATTCCGTTACATCGACATTAACGACAGTGAAGAGATTCTGCGCGCCATTCATCTAACCGATCCGGAAATTCCTATAGACTTGGTGCTGCACACGCCTGGCGGCCTGGTTTTGGCGGCAACGCAAATCGCGCGCGCGATTTTCAAACATAAAGGCAAGGTGACCGTATTTGTGCCGCACTATGCGATGTCTGGTGGCACGTTACTCGCGTTGGCCGCGGATGAGATCGTCATGAGCGAACATGCCGTGTTGGGCCCCGTTGATCCGCAACTCGGCGAATATCCAGCTGCTTCCATTTTGAAAGCGGCCCATCAGAAGCCCATCGCCGAAGTGGACGACAAAACATTGATTCTGGCCGACCAGGCGGAGAAGGCGATTGTGCAAATGCGATACGAAGTGGCTGAGTTGTTGGCTGCCAAGTATCCCAGCGAAAAGGCGCAAGAAATCGCCAAACTTATGACCAGCGGCACGTGGACGCACGATTATCCCATTACCTGCGAGCGAGCACGGGAGCTCGGTCTGCCGGTCAACACGGATATACCTGAAAACGTATTACGCTTGATGCAACTTTATCCGCAGCCTATGCGTCGGCAGCCTTCGGTTGAGTACGTGCCGCTTCCGTATCGATCAAATCGGGGAGCTGCACCGGAACAATAACTTAAATCGCCGCAGTAACCGTTTCGGTAGAAACGAGCCAAATCTAATCGCCGCTACGTGGGGATACTAATTCGCAGCAGGTTTGTTTCTTCGCGCTGAGGTTGGAGTGGTTGATCTGATAGTGACGCTGGGACAAGAAAGCACCCTCCGGGCAAAAGATCGGCATCGCCGCAGCGAATCGCACCGCTTAGACAACAAACGATCGCAAATTGGCCTTTCGATGAAATCTTGCGCGGCGCCGCAAGATTCCATTTCTGGACCTCAAACAAGTCGTTCCTCAGAAGAAGCTCACCTCGTGGCTCGACTAACTTCGGCGCGACGTCATCAAAATCGATGCATTGAAGCGCCTGATCGATGTGTAACTGGCGCTGCTTGCCTTTGTCGTCCACACGGTTCCAATCGAACACACGATAGGTAGTATCGCTGTTCTGTTGAACTTCGATCAGCAAATTAGCCGCGCCCAAAGCGTGCAAACGTCCTGCCGGCAGAAACACGGCGTCGCCTGTCTTCACTTGGATTTTGTGAACGTAATCGGCTGCCGTGCCGTCGCGGAGCGCCTTCTCAAACTGATCTCGCGTAATCGATTCACGAAACCCGAGATAAAGCTCCGCGCCTGGATCGGCTGCAACAACGTACCAAAATTCGGTCTTTGGTTCACCTCCCAATTTACTGGCGACTTTTTCCGGCGGATGCACTTGCAATGAAAGCTTCTCGTGCGCATCAAGAAGCTTGACCAACAGGGGAAATCGAGATGCGTCGGGAACGTTCCCGAAGATTTCGCTCCGACCTTGAATCCACAATTCGTGCAAAGTTTTTCCGCGCAGCGGCCCGTTTACGACAACACTTTGCGCTTCCGGTCGATCAACGATTTCCCATGATTCTCCAATCCGTTTCTGCGCTGGCAGCTTTTTGCCGAACTCAGATTCGAGACGCCGCCCGCCCCAAATGCGCTCCATGAAGATCGGCTCAAACACGAGAGGGCCGCTGAGATTGAGTTTGGACATGATGCGATTTGAGCAACTGTAGCGGCTGCCGTGACGGCTGCATCTAATTTGCAGGCGAGACGACTGGCCAACGAAGGGATGAATTTCATGCGTTTTGTAAAATACTGGCTGCCACTCCTGCTTTGGGTTGGCGTGATTTTCCTCGGCTCAAGCGATATGATGTCCGCGGAGCGCACGTCGCGATTCATTGTCCCATTTTTGCGCTGGCTCAAGCCGGATATTTCGCCGGATACACTTACGTCGATTCACTTCATCGTTCGGAAGTGCGCGCATTTGGGCGAATACGCCACTCTGGCGCTGCTCTTAATTCGAGCATCGATTTCCATGACCAATCTCAAACAGTCGGCATGGATGCTCTACGCGAGTGTTTGGGTCGCCTGCTTCCTTGTTGCTGCCACGGACGAATTTCACCAAACGTTCATCGTGTCGCGCAGCGCTTCCATCAGGGATGTTATGATCGATAGTGCTGGCGCGATTGTCGGCCTGCTAATCGGGTTTTGCGAGGGATCGTTCAAAAGGACCCCAGAAAATGCTCGCGGAGCCGTAAATGTGCACTTATGACTTCGAAGACAGGCTGTCTTGGCGGCTTGCTTTTCTCCGAAAGTTAATGAAATAATCAGCCGTGAACGCTGATCTGCAGCCGAAGGATTACATCTCTTCGCGTTTTCACTTCAGACTTACCGATGCGCTCCAGTGGAAGAGCCGACTCAGTCAGGTGAGACCGCGTGTTGACGAGTCAAAGCCGATGCTGCGCCCGCAAATCCGAATGTTCGCTACATGATAAGAAGGAGGACAGGCGATTCCTCATCATCATGGGCCACGCTCAAACCTTCAGCAGTGGCAAATCTTTCTGCTGTACTTTTTGGGATTGCCATTTGGCTTGCCCTATTTTTGGGATCGCCGTGTGCGCACGGAGCGGTGGCGAAACAAAGTGGAAGGGGCACGGATGCGCGGCAGACTAAAGGTACACCTACGATTGCAGCTACGCCGGAGCGCGTCGAAGTTACCGCAGCTTCTGGTAGCACCGAAATTGGTTGGAATACAGGAAACGGATCGACCGGCTTTGTTTTCGTAACCGCGAACGGCAGGGAGCCGGTTCTGGTTGCCAAGGGTCCCGAAGGCAGCCGCGTTATCTCGTGGATTCGGACAGGCAGCTATATCTTCGAACTCTATGGAGACGCCGAACGGCGGGCATTGCTCGCCACTGTAACCGTTTCCGGAGTCGCGGAACCTGGATCTCCTCCACGCACCGGATTATTGCACCGCCAACTCCGGTGGCTGCTGGTTGCCGTGCTCTTCGCGGTCTTATACTTCGCTGTTTACTTGAGCTCAACAGGGCCGCAGCGCACGGAATTTCCTGCTGAGCCGACCACTTCGCCCCAGCCGCTTCACGTTGCGCGAAATCTGCTACTCGGCCTGGCCGCGTTTATTTGCGTAGATGGCGTGGTCTTTCATACGCGCTTGTACACTTCGATTTTGGCCCCAGACTCTTATGCGGGGCGAATGGCAGTCATTACGCGAGCGGAAAAGCATCGCGCTTCATCGGGTCTCAAAGAGGTGCTTGTTTTAGGAGATTCGCGAATGGCTGAAGGGTTCTCTGCTGCGGTTGCTAACGAGCTCAGCTCTGTCGCCGGACTCAAGTTTGTGAATGTCGCGGAGCCAGCCTGTGCGGTGAACATATGGCACTACGTGCTGCGCGAGGTCGATCCGACTGGGCGCCGTTATTGGGCGATTGTAGTTCCCTATGGCATCGGCTTTGAACCAAATAGCGCTGACCCTTTGAGAATTTCCATGGCAGCTCCGCTCCTACGCTACGGAGACTGCTTTAATTTTGCGTCCGCCTTTCAGCGGTGGTCTGGTCGTTTCAGAGCTTTTACCGCATGCATACTGCGAGGGTCGGCATTCCAGAGCGATCTGGTCGATTTTCTCGAACATCCCAGCGCGCGCGCGCGAAGCGTCCAACTAGAGGCAAAGACACTTCATTCCCGCGACGTCTATAAAGGCCGGGATTCTGATATTGTCGGCACTTCTTATGATCCCAAGACGGGTCAGGTAACTCTTCCGCCACGATTGACCGAGGCTCAGAGAGAAGCCGTCAGAGACAGCCTGGTGAAGCCATCGCAATCGGAGACACAAGATTTCCTGAGAATGCAGCGTGATGGGATCCAGAAAATCTTGAAGCGTTATTCGGCCAGCCCGACCGCAATCGTCCTTACGCCTGTTCCCCGCGGTCCATTTGCCGGGCTACCGGGAGCATCCATGACATTCCACGCTGCTTTTCCCACCGTCCCGACTCAGAAGGCCGTTTTATCCCTTCCCGAACAAACCTTCGATTTTCTAGAGAAACCCGAATATTATTTTGACGGGCTTCACCTTAACGCAAAGGGTCGGCAAGGATTTACAGAGACCCTGGTGGCGCAGTTAGTTGGACACCTCCAATCGGCCGATTCCGATGGACAGCTTCACTCCGACTCAAAGACCGTAGCGGGTCGATTCTCATCAGGCATCCACGGCTCAGGCAATAGGAGTTCCAGAGATAATCACATCAGTAACAAGCTAATGAACGAAGCTAACTAGCTGTGACCGAGTTTTTTTATGTTATTTAACAGCTTTCAGTACTGGATCTTTTTTTTGATCGTGGTGACGCTGTTTTACAGCGTTCCGTTTCGCATTGGCAAGTTGCTGCTCTTGGGTGCAAGCTATGTCTTTTACATGTGGTGGGATCCACGATTCATCGTGCTAATTCTTACCTCCACGGTAGTTGATTATTTCCTTGGCATCTTTCTGGAGAGGGCAGCCGGTTACCGCAAGAAGCTTCTGCTTGTTGTTAGCCTGGTAGTTAACCTGGGTATCCTCGGTTTCTTTAAATATTATGACTTCTTCGCAGGCTCGCTGGCTGCTTTGCTCCATGTGTCTGAGTCATCGCTTGTTTTGCGAATTATTCTCCCGGTTGGCGTCAGCTTCTACACTTTTGCCAGCCTTTCTTACACCATCGATGTCTATTGGGGAAAGATGAAGGCTGTCAGAAATCTAATCGATTATGCGTTCTTCATCGCGTTTTTTCCTCATCTCATTGCAGGTCCGATCATCCGCGCTCGGCAATTCATTTCTCAGATCCAATTCTGGCAGCGCCCGACCACGATTATGGTGCAAAGCGGAATCATTCTTGTCCTGTCTGGCCTGATTAAGAAGATGGTGTTTGCGGATCGATTTGCCGCCGTCTCCGACACGTATTTTAACCATCCGAGTGCTCACCCCGGTTGGTTGGCCGCATGGTCGGGCTGCATTGCATTCTCGATGCAGGTCTTCTTCGATTTCTCTGGTTATACCGACATCGCTCGCGGTTGCGCGAAGTTGCTGGGTTTTGAGTTTCCGCTTAACTTTGCGCGGCCGTTGTTATCCAGAAATCCGCGTGACTTCTGGAGGAGATGGCACATGACACTGTCCGCGTGGGTACGGGATTATTTGTTTATCCCACTTGGGGGAGCAAGAAAGGGACCATTGGTGTTATACCGAAATCTGATGGTTGTTATGGTGCTCGTGGGACTATGGCATGGGGCTAGCTGGACATTTGTCGTCTGGGGCACGTACCAAGGAATATTATTGGTGGGTTACCGTCTCTTTAACCAGGTAACGGCCGGGACAGCGATTTCCAGGCTTATGAACAAGCGCTATTTTGAGCCGCTTAGTGTTGCACTGATGTTTACGTCTTTCGTCATCGGTATGCCTTTCGTCCGTGCAAAGACTCTCCAGGCCAGTGGATACGTCTTAAGTGGCCTATTTGGTTTTCAGCACGTAACTGGCGAGTTCCTGCTGACAACCGGGACGATCGTGCTGATCTTTATTTCGCTATTTCTGGCGGTCGCGCAGGAATGCACTCAGTTTATTGACCGCCTCGCGCTTCAACCGGCGCGCATTCAAGTTCCCGCGTACGTTTGCGCGTTTCTGGCGCTTGAGCTGTTCCCGGCTACCGGCCAGGTGCCATTCGTTTACTTTCAGTTCTGATCACCAAAAAAAGGAAATGGGCCTGACTGGGCTCGAACCAGTGACCCTGCGCTTATCAAGCGCATGCTCTAACCAACTGAGCTACAGGCCCGCTTCGTGGAAGTGAACAGTGATTGGTGAACAGTGATCGGTCAAGTGGCGCGCCCGAATTTCGGATCACAGATCACTATTCACTGATCACATTCTGGAGAATTGGAGGCAAGGGGATTCGAACCCCTGACTTCCAGCTTGCAAAGCTGGCGCTCTACCAACTGAGCTATGCCCCCTGTGAATTTTCGATTTTAGATTGTGAATCGCGGATTGCAAATGCAGGGAGCATATAGGCCTCGCATCCGCGGTTTCGGCAAATGCCGAAGCCGGATGCCGATCTTATCAATCGCCATCCGGCATTTCGTTGCTTCTTCGAGCGCGAAGTTATGTTCTTGCGCTGGGAAATCGGACCTTTTCTGCCTTCGTTATTTTCCCCCGACAGGTACCGCCAAATACGCCTTTAACACGCCCGTAGCTGGATCGACAGCTCTACCTGTAATCTCTCCCTTGTCATTTATGTCTTTCGCAAGTGCGAGAACGGCAGAATAGCCGCCTTTGAGATCGTTGAGGTCTGCGGGGTAGACACCGTGATCCCAAATAACGGCACGACAATCAACCTGGTCCGCGTCGCATGAGACACCGACTACCTGGCGAGCTTCGTTAATACCATAGGCCTCACTGTCTACATGTTCCGGGACACGTCCCCGCAACGGTTTGAGAGCTTTGATGCCGTTGTCCCTGGTCCAGATAAAAGCGTGTAATATTTCGCCTTCAACAAAGGCGGGGTCGCCGGCAAACCCGACGACATCGCCGTGTTGATTAATTGCCGTCGGTGTGTTCCACCACGGGGCTGGCGCATCTGGATAAATATCCGTCACGGTGCCGTTTTCCCAAAGCACGGCGTGCCTGGCCGTATGTCTTCCAACAGCCTGGTCGCAGATGCCTGAAATGCCCACGATTTGACCATTATCATTGATCGCCGTCGCGGCACCTGAGCTGTCGCCGGAGATCAAAGGGAGGTCGTGGATCACATCGGGTGGTCCGAGTTGCCACACGGCTGGACGAAACTGGAGTACTTGGTGGCAAGTCGGGCCACTCGAGCAACATGTGGGGTCATGAACGCCATTCTCTGCCCATCCGACCACCTCACCGAGGTTGTTGGCTCCGGTTGCAAAGCCGTTATTTCCGCCAGGAAAATTGGGGAGTCCCCTCATCTGACCCAGGCTCTGTTCCCAAACGAAGCCAAGATTGATAAAGCCGATATTGTTAGGCGTACTGTAGAAAGCGAAGCTACTCCACCACTCCCCCAGCGGCTCCGGCGTGAGAGTTTGGGAAATACCCACGATGATCCCCGCAGTATTCTTCACGTTCCATGTTACACTGCTGTTTGGTCCGCCGAGCGTGCCGAGGTCGAGTAGCGAACTGTTTCGCCACAGCGTAGCGTGCCGGTTTCTATCCGGCAGTCTGGAATAGCCTGCCACCCAGCTCTGGTCATTGATGCTATTTCCGCCGCTACTCGTGCCGCCGAAATCGGGGAGGGTCGATACCTGATATTGCAGTCTCGCCTTTGTTGCTTCCGGCCTCTGTGCATGCACGGGCGCCAGAGTCGCTGCGCAGCAGACAGCGATCAGAACAGTGACAAGAATTCGGCTGGGGCTTTTGGTTGTGAATTGTGTTATCATATTTGTCTCCTTTGTTGAGTTTTCATGACCACACTTTAGGGATTGGCCTTAGGCCGGCACCAGAGCCACTTCGCGCGTTTCGTACGAGCCATTTCACTTCTAATTCATGGTTCGATTGACGATTCCGGCGCGGAGAATCAAAGGTTCTTCGCAGGATCCAGAATCGCGAGACGAATGGCGGCGAATCGGTAAGAGAGCACCGGCCGGGTGATCGCGGATTGCCGGAATTTTTTAATTCAATCTCGAATTAAGTGCCGCAGTGAATTTGCTGAGACCTTCGCGGATCTGGGCATGCGACCATGCGGCGAAGCCGAAGGTGAGTGCGGGTTCCGCCTCTGCTTTCATAAAGCAGGACGACAACGGCGACGGTCTCATACCGATCTCACCGCAAACACGAGTGATCAACGGTAAGTCTGCTTTCCGACGTAGCCAGGCGACGAAATGCAACCCGGCTTCAGGAATTTCCAGGATAAAGTAATTGCTCAACAAGTTGTTGAATTGTTCGATAAAGAATTCTCTTCGGTCAGAATAGAGTTTCCGCATCCGCTTGATGTGACTCAGGAAAAATCCCTCGGTCAGGAATCGAGCCAGCGTCGCCTGATCAATCGCGGGAGAATGTTGGTCCATCACAGCGCGAATCTTGATCATTGGCTCGACCAATTGCTCCGGCGCCAGGATATACCCCAGCCGCAAAGACGGGTAGAGGATCTTACTCATTGTGCCCGCGTAGATAACACGGCCGGCGTTATCAAGCCCCTGCAAGCAAGGGAGCGGGGGACCGGTATAACGAAATTCGGAATTATGGTCGTCTTCAAAGATGTAAGCGTCGCAGGTGCGCGCAAAATCGATCAAAGCAGTCCTTCGCGCGAGACTCATCGTCATACCAAGTGGAAATTGATGAGAAGGAGTGACATAGATTATTTTCGGTGAGCGCTGTTTCGACGGCCGCGCAATCGTGATGCCTTCCCGGTCAACAGGCCGTGGTACAACGGTCGCGCCAGCGAAGCCAAAAGCTCGGCGAGCCTGGTAAAACCCGGGATCTTCAATCCACGCAACCTCGCCGCGATTTACGAGGGCCATCGCGCTAATCATCATTGCCTGCTGTGTGCCAGCAGTAATGATGATCTGGTCCGGATGACAACGCGCGCCTCTATAATCACATAAATAAGTTG
>QHOS01000235.1 GCA_003219415.1 Verrucomicrobiota bacterium
AGACATGGTCGGTCGTGCACAGCGCGATGATCCCGCTCGGATCATGTGCGTTAATACGAGCCACGAACTTCTTCAGCGTTGCTTCTGCGTCAGTGGGGTTTGCCATAGATGCTCGCTTTAGCGCCTAACGAGATAGAGATAAGCCATGGCAGGGTGCCGTGGCAAACACGCTAAAGTCATTTCCGTATGGGGCCGTTGGCTTCATCGAGTGGTTAGGTGACATGGGGTGACCTCTGAAACAAGCGTCGCCCGTAATGCCCCATAATAACGACGATAACCGCGGCACAGGGGAACTCAAAAAACAGAATCCGAATCTCTCCAACGAAATTGCCGGCAAAATGAATAAGCGGACCTGTGACAAAAACCATAGCCACCGACCACGCGAAGCGGCGGCGTGACGCTAGCACAACGGCGATGATACCGAGAACGAGAATGACAATGTCTATTCCCAGCGCAATCCAGAGCCCGTTATCACTCATCGCGTCGCCTGGGCCGGGGATATAACCAAAAGCGAATCCGATCCACAGAAGCGACAAGATTAAAACGGCAAAAGCGATCATGCGATGAAGTCACCTAACGAGAAGTAGGCGAAGATTCGTAAAAAAACGCCAACATTTCTTCGTCTAACTCAGCCGTTACATCGCCGCTTGCTTCCACGCGGCGGCATGGGCGCGGACTGGGTGACCGAAACCTTTGAGGGTGACTTCGCCCAGATCTTCGAAAAGGAGTCCTTTGCCGAGACATAACTCGGCGATCACGTTTGATACGAGGATTTGTTCCGGCTGGGCGTGACCGCACAAGCGGGAGGCCAGTTGAACCGTCGTCCCAAAGAGATCGTTATGTTGCTCCACGGGTTCCCCCGCTGCAGCGCCGACTCGAACTTTAAGCTGGCGGTCGGGGTTCGCTTGGGCATGCCTTGCCAGTTCGCGTTGGACCTGAATTGCGCATCGAACCGCGCCCGCTGCCGAGACGAATGAGGCCATGATGCCGTCGCCGGTGTGCTTGACTTCGCGACCGCCAAGGGCGGACAATGCATCTCGCACAATCACGTCGTGCACGCCGAGGATCGCAAGCGCCGCTTCATCGCCGAGCGATTGAGTTAACGTCGTTGAATTCACGACGTCCGTGAATAACACGGTTCGAATTCCTGGATCTCGCGCATCGGCTCCGGCGTCCGGCAGCACGACCGCTCCAGCTGAATTTGTTTCGACCCCACCCAGAAAGCCTTCCACAAGCTCAGGCTGTATTTCGATCAGCTTCGCGGCCACCAGGCCGTGCGCTTCGCGATGGACACATTGGGCTGCCTCGGCGTTTGGCGCATGAACGAGACAGAAAACTTTGCCTGCCTTTTCGTTGACCCAATATTTGGTATATTCGACGCCATATTTCCGCTGCGTTTCCATGTCTTTCGCGTGGGCTTTCGCGACATCTTCCGCTGTGGTTCCCTCCGGAAGATTGTGAATGTCCATGTATAACGGCATAGCGGGAGATTTTAGCGCGATATCACGCGATGCAAAACGCTGATGTTCGCAGGATGAATCAGCGTCTGGTAAACGACGCAATAGCGCTCGGTCAGACGAAGCAATGTGGCGAGCTGTTCTTCGCTGGCATCGGTATCCAAATCGAAGTTTAACCGGATTTCTTTGAATCCAACCGGCAAGTCTTTGGAAACGCCGAGTGTGCCGCGAAAATCGAGATCGCCCTCTGCGCGAATCGTCGCGTCGCGTAGTGAAATGTTCAGAGCGGTAGCGACCGCGTTTAACGTGACTCCCGCGCAGCCTACGAGCGCCTCGAGCAACATGTCGGCAGAACACGCGCTCTCCCCGTCGCCGCCTGTCGCTGGATGAAGTCCGGCTTCGACGCGCGCCTTTCCCGTTTCGATTTTGCAGGTGAGGTTTTCGCCGATTCGTCCTTCCGCACGGAGAGTGACCAACGCTGTCTTAGGATGCTCGCGATATTGCGCCTTGAGCGGCGCTTGCAGTGATCTCAGTTCGTCAGCATTCATCGGCTAGCCTCGCATGATTATCTGCACCACAAAATTCGTGGAGTGTTTCTCATTAACACCGGGCTTTAGCCCGGTGCAACTGCCTGGAAAGACGAAAACCGTTTCAACGGTTTTTATGGGAAGGAAGCCGTTGAAACGGCTTGCATGCGGTCCTGCCCCTCACACCCGGCTGAAGCCGTGTGTTAATAAGACGAGCAACCCGTTTGCCCGAGTCTCAATACTTTCCACGATGCCGTGACGATGTTTTTGACG
>QHOS01000036.1 GCA_003219415.1 Verrucomicrobiota bacterium
GCTTCGAGGACAATCGTCCAACGGGTCGAGGCGAATAGTTCGTCGCGGCCTTCTGGTTCCCGACGCGGAGGAACCGGCGCTGTTTTCACGGGGATTAACGAAAATAAGACTGACGACCCCCTCGTGGCAAGATATAAGTGATGGTAATCCCCACGGGGAAAGCAGCTTTCAATTCACGTGGTGCTCGCTTGAGGCGTTGGATCGCAAGATCCCGTCGTCAATGTCCATCTGTATTCGCAAACCGCGCGGCGGTCCGAGAATTTCGCGAAGAATAATGGCGTCGCGCAAACCGGACACCGATGCAAGTAACGTGGCGAGGTCTGTTCTTCGTTCCTCGGCTTTGGCAATTGTCGGCGTAACCCCCGCGTCAGTTTCCGCAGGCGCTTTGAAGATCGCCGGCGGGGCAATCGGGAACGATCGTTCCTGAACTTCAAAGGCGGGTGGAACCATTTTCTCCGCACCCCCAATCGGTCGTGGCGGAGGAATTTCTTTCGTGATTATCTCGCGCTTATGCGACTTTTCTCGTCTTAGTTGCGAAAACGGTGAAATCGGCGGCTGCACCGGTGCAAGTGGGCGGGGCGGAATATTTGTCCGAGGCACCACGGGCGGCGGCGGTTTTGAGGTCGGAGGTTGGCCAAGGGCTTCCAATAATTTGCGAATCCGGTCTTCGTCTGACTCGGCCGGCGCGCGCCGCATTGGCGTAGGCGTCCTGGGAGTCGACGTCGATATTCGCTTTGACTGATCTTTGCCTGTTTTGCCTGCTGTCTTCGCCAGGAACTGGAACAAGACGGCGACCGCGACAAGCAAGAAGAAAAGCAGACTATCGAGATGGGCTGCAATCATTGGTTAAGTGCTCGTTAAAGCGTTGAAACGTTGAAACGTTAAAGCGGTGTCAGGAGATATTGTCATTCTGAGCGGAAGCGAAGAACCTCTGATCAATTTCTTCCCACAAACCGTAGGACCGCAATCTGAGATTTTCCGCTTCGCGCAACATGACATGACTACGTTGTCCGCTTCTACGCAGTAACCCTTCAACGAATCACGTTCCCTCAGTCCGCGGCTTTTCGCCGCCTGCAATTGATTCGCGCATCGATGTATCCGCCTGCACGTTTTTCATCCGGACGTAATCCATTACCCCAAGGTTACCCGAGCGAAACGCGTCTGCCATTGCCTGGGGTACGAGCGATTCGGCTTCCACCACTTTGGCTCGCATTTCCTGGGTCCTGGCTCGCATCTCTTGCTCGACAGCCACGGCGGCCGCGCGGCGCACTTCGGCTTTCGCTTGGGCAACGCGCTTGTCGGCCTCAGCTTGTTCGGTCTGTAATTTCGCGCCGATGTTATCGCCGACATCGACATCGGCAATATCGATCGAGAGAATTTCAAATGCGGTGTTGCTATCGAGACCCTTGGCCAACACTGTTTTTGAGATGCGATCGGGATTCTCAAGCACTTCCTTATAGGAATGCGCTGAACCAATCGCGCTCACGATGCCTTCGCCCACGCGCGCGATGATCGTTTCTTCAGTTGCGCCACCTACGAACCGATCGAGATGTGAACGTACGGTAACACGCGCTTTGACCTTCACGCCGATACCGTCTTGTGCGACTCCGTCAATCGTCGTGCGGCCCATGTTTGGGCTCGGCGCGTCGATCACCTTCGGATTGATGCTCGTGCGCACTGCTTCCAAAACCGTCTTGCCAGTTCCCTTGGTGGCAAGATCGATGGCGCAGGCCCGGTTGAAATCGAGCGTGATGCCTGCCTTATCAGCAGCAATTAACGCGAGCACAACATGGCTCACATCGCCGCCTGCCAGGTAGTGAGCTTCCAGGGGATCACTCCGAACATCCAGACCTGCTTTCACTGCCGTGATGCGATTGTCTACGATTAAACCAACCGGCACTTTCCGCAGCCTCATTCCAACCATCTTACCCAGACTCACCGGCGCATTTGCGATCCGTGCCCGAAGCCAGAGACCAAAAAAGTTGAAAAGAACAACCGCCAGCACGAACGCGAACAGCGCTAGCACTGCGATGCCGACAAGATAAAGCGATTCCATATTGCAGCGGAGATTATCGGAACCGAAACAACGCGGAAAGTTCTAATTAGTGGAACGCGTTGTCTCTTGGCACGCCGTAGCGATGCAAAGGCGGCTCAACGCATTGGCAAATCGCATTCGCTTTGCAGCTGGATATCTGCGCCTTCGGCGAGCCTAATCTGCCATCATCTTCATAGAAGCCGATCCACCTCTAGAAGGCCTGGTTCGAGAAGCGGTCAGTTTTTGCTCGCTTTACGGCGCCCTTTTCGATAAAAGCGCAATTCTCATGATTTCGCTTTTGCCAGGGACTCGTTAGATATCTCGACATTTGCTCCAATGCACACGCTTCAAGAGTGGCAGGTGTGGTATCAGTCGGCTAACGTCACAGGATTCGAGGAACCTCTTCTCGAAGCGTGGGACAACCGGTTAGCCGCGCAGAATGTTTACTTTGATGCGTGCGTCGCTAAGCACATTGGCCACAGACACGTTGCTGTGGAAAACGTCGCGTTTCTTCGAATTGATCAAGGATTGGCGAAGCCTGCGATAGAAAAGGCGGTGGCCGCGTTTATCCGGGAAAGCTCCTGGCCCGCTCTGACACACCGTGAACATTTGCATTTGATCGTCCGCATTCAGCTCGCTCGAAAAGTAGTCGCAGCTATTCGGCAGGGCACGCCTCAGGGCATGGTTCTTAAGAGTCTAATGCCCGACCTTGGAAATCGTGAAAATGCTATCCGATGGTTCCTTGTGGACCTGTGGAATTTGGGAGGCAAAGCGTTTCTTGCCGCGATGGCTTGTGATTTCTTGGAAAAGCGAACAGAACCCGTAAGCGATAAAAGCCAGGTCGAACAACTGGCCAGCGAACGAAGTTGACCTCGCGGTTTGGTGCTCGGGGCGGGACTTGAACCCGCATGCCTTTCGGCATACGCCCCTCAAACGTACGTGTCTGCCATTCCACCACCCGAGCTTGAGAAAGTGGATCGTGAACGTTAAATGGCGGAGCGAGGCTCGCAAGCGCTTTGTCGTGCAGGTTTTTACTCTTGCTCATGCTCGTAATCGAAAATGAGAGAGAGCGGCCCCAGGTGCGCGATATTGACAGGAGAATGAAAACCTTGCGATTCTTGGCTAAGGTTCGAGCACCCGCCTTCGGTCGCCGAAGGCGAGCTACGGCGTGGCAAGCGAGCATGAGCACGAGCACGAGCAAGAGTGAGACCGAAGAATGGATCAAAATCGACTTGCACATTCATACGCACGACGACCCCAAAGACGCGGTGGATTACTCCGCGCATGAATTGCTCGAACGCGCGCGCACACTCGGTTTTCGAGTTCTTGCGATCACTTTGCACGACGCAGTCTTTGGTCGACAGGAAGTATTTGCGGATGCGGCGGCCATGGGAATTTTACTTCTCCCTGCCGCAGAGATGCGTCTGCACGGCGCAGACGTCATCGTGCTAAATGTGACCGCCGAGGAAATGGCGGAACTGAAGGGCTTTGATGACCTGCGTCGGCTCCGGGCGGAGCGCGGCGACTCAATTTTTACAATTGCGCCACACCCTTTTTATAAATTCGGCGGCTCGATTGGATCGCGATTATTTCGAGAAATAGATTGCTTCGACGCGATCGAGTTTTGCCATTTTCACGTAGGCCTGTTTAATCCGAATCGCCGCGCGAAAAGGGTTGCGTCGCGCTTTAACAAGCCATTAATCGCCACGTCCGACGCGCATCGGCTGCACGCGTTTGGCCGCCATTACACGAGTATTCCCAAGCCCTCTGCGCTGACCGCCGAAAATGTTTTCGCCGCCTTGCGCAGTGGCCCGCTGCGCCTAACGAGTCCTGCGTGCAGTCTTACCGATCTTATGAGCGCGATCTACTTTGTTTTCCTTGCGCATCCATTTCGAGTGCGTAGGAAGCTCGCGGCTTCCAGGGGACAATCTACAGGCTCCTAAGGCGATTCAGGTGACAGGTCGTAGATCGCGCCCCAGTCGCCCGAGGCTGTGCGCCGCGCGGTCGTTTCCCATGGTCGAGTGCTCCCTTGATAATTCGCCGTTTCGTCGCGACCCCAGAAAATGTAGCGGACGCCCAGAGCCTGAGCAGCTTCGCGCCAGTTGGGCGCTCCACGCATTAAGGACGCTAACTCCCTATTGGGTTTGTCGTAATCGAATCCTTCCGTCCACAGATGGCCTGGATATCCCAGAACGACTTTACGGCCTTGAAGCAAGAGCGGATGATTGTAGGTCGGGTAGGCAGCGAAACGAGCCTCAACGGGCAAAGGCCGAACCGCCGTGCCGATCGCATCGAGTCTCGCGCGGTCCATCAGTCCAAAACCTGGGTGCCCGGCAGCCAAACCGCCCAGCAGCGTGATAAAACCTGAAGCGAAGAGTGCGACGCAGGTAACTGCCCGTTCCGGAAACGCCCAGCGGCCAATCAAATCGCTCCATAAAAACGGGAGAATGAGAAAGTAACCCCAAACCATCAGCTTGAGATTATCCCAGTCCCACGGCGCGGTTTGAACGAAGTACCCGATGGCAAAGATCACAACCGCGGGCAGCACGAACGCGACGTCCGCGGGCGGTTTCGTACCCCAGCGCCAGCCGGCTTTCCAAGCGCGCCAGCCGCATAGACCTACCAATGCCAGCGCAAGCAGGACCCATAAGCCAAAGTTCGTTAGCCAGAACTGAAAGAACGGTGCGATTACGCCGTTCCACGTCTTTTGCAACAGTGAGCCGAACGCCGTGGCAGACCCAAAATTTGCAGCGCCACCCATCCGAAAGAAGGGAGCGCCGAAGTCCGCCGAATCTTGCACCCAGCCGGGGTGCCATTTCACCATTGATTTCGCATGGAACTGGTCGGTAACCAGCCAGACGAAAAAGGTTGCAGGAATTAAAGCAGCACCGAGCAGTTTGGTGGCGTGTCTGCGCATCGGCGCTTCACTGAAAATTTTCGGCCACGTTAGCCGCTCGAAGAAAAGCGCGATAACGAGCACGATCGTCAGAGCGATAAAGGTATGGACGTGAAAAAGCGGCATCGATGCGTAAAGGGATAGTTCGACCCAGAAGGGCAGGGGGCCCCTGCTGTTGCTGCGGGCATTGACTGCGGTGGCTTGACCGACATCATCGGCCGCAACCGGAGGCCGAGCTTCGGAGTCATCCTCTTTTGCCCCAGTCTTCGCAGCCGCTTCAGCTGAGGCGGCGTCTGGTGCGGACAAGTCCCGACCGGTCGGGACTATGGGAGTCTCACGAAAATATTTCTCCCGCCAGTGCCACAGCAGTACCAGCGCCGCCGGGATTGCGTAAAGCCATCCGCGCTGAGTTACGAACATGGAAAGCGGAATGCTCTTCCAGGCGATTTTGTTTCCGCCCTGGTAATCCAAAAACTTTAGCGTCTTTAAAAATTGGAAGCCGGCTATTCCGCCATTGAACAGAAAACCCGCTACACCGAAGGTGCCGCCCCATCGGAAAAAGGCATAAAATGTTGCGAGCGAACCAAGCAATCCGGTCCAAACCAGTCCGCGCATTAGATCGACGTGGACAAGGCAAAGCAAAGCGTTGAACAAATCGATCCCAGCCGGATACCTTAGTTTGCTCAAAGCGTAGATCGGGCTGTCCGGCCAAAGGTGGACGCCATTCGCGAAATTCCTGATCAAGGTGATGTGGAGCGAGAGGTCACCCAGGTTATTGGGTGATTGAATTTTCCACTCTCCGCCGTCGATGTAGAGCAGCCAGCAAAACGATCGCACGGCAAACAAAGCGAAAAATGCGGCCACCACCCAGAACCAGAATTTTCTGTAACGCACTGTAGCCTTGGAAGACTGTGCCTTGGGACCGCCTGGTTTATCGGGGTCAGAAGTTCCCAGCCAGGCAGCAACGGCAAAGGCAGCACCGCATACCAGCGCGAGAGCCGCGCTCAATACATTCAGGCCGTGGCCGACCATTCCCAGAAGGAGGCCGCAAACAACCGACAAATTGACAAAAGTTAGACCTGCCGAAAGCCACTTCATCGAATGCGCGTTGTCTAGCCCGGTCCTGGCGTCACTGTGGGCTTAGCAGTAGGCGGCTTCCCCGCAAAATCCGGCGCCTTGCCTGGAAAAAATTCTTTGAAGACCTCCGCCTTGAAGTAAAGCTTCGATGGATCCTGGTAGTTACGAATGGTAACTGTGTCGGTGTAATACTTGCCTTTTAACTTTGATTCGACGTCTTTGATTTTGTCTTGCTGCACGAGGAGAAAATCGCCGTCGACATTTCCTGGCATGTTTCCTCCTTCGTAGTAGCCGACTCGATCGAAGTCTCCAAGCATCCACGGAAGCGGATAAGTGCTGGTGCGAATGAGGTGGCCAGTCAGGTGATAGTAGGCCGGATTCCGTTTTGCCAATGTAAGAAGCGGTTCGGTTAGTTTAAAGATGTCGTTGTAAGTCTGGACGTACGCGTAAGGCTCGTCCGGCGAGCTGCAGCGGAAGTAGTTTAGCCAAACGGATGAGCCGAGCGAAATGCACAAAAGGACGCCTACGGCGCGATACGCGAGCTGCAGGTGTTTTGGACGAACCAGCAGAACCACCGCGCCAAAGATAAACAGGAATGGCCACCCAAAGCTGATGATGCACCAGGGCGTTTTGTATTTGACGTAACTATAGGCAATCAGGGTCCCCACTCCGTAAATCGCCAGATAACGAAGACTGAGATTCTTAAACTTTTGGCAAAACACGCAAAGAATTAATCCGGCCAGCATTGGCAGTTCGTAGCCGAGAAAATCAGCTCGGCCGCGTTCCAACGATGGCCCCATCAATTTCAACCAATAATCCCACGGTTTTTCATGACCGTGACCGGCGGCGCCAGTTTCGGTCCAGGCCTTAAACGCTTGGTACAGACCTTTAACGCCATTCCAGTTAAGAAAAGTTCCCGAATAGAAAACGATGATCGCGGCCGCGCCCACACCGAGGACCATCGCAAGGTCGATGTACCGCCACGTTTGCTTCGCTGGCTTGGCGTCAGGGACGCGGCTTAATGCGCAGGAAACCATCAGCACTGGGATGGCAATTACGGCGCAGGCGAGATGAATCGCGTAGGTTTCCTTGGTCAGAATCATCCCGGCCATTCCCATCCCTGCATACCAGAGGTAATTCAACCTCCCGGATTTCCAAAGGCCGAGCAGTCCCAGGATGAACATCGTCGAGAAGAATTGCAGCCACACTTCGTGGATGGCGTATCGCCCATAGAAAACAAATCCGGGGGAAACCGCCATGGCCAAGGCTGCTATTCGACTTACGTTTCGCCCGACCAATGGCTCGAATTTCAAGGTCAGCCAAACGCAACCAATGCTCACCAGAACAACAGGCAGCCGCAGCGCCCAGAGATTCCGGCCGAGCAAACTTTCCGACAGCAGCAGGACGTAAAAGTGCAGGGGCCCGTGGTAATTCGTCGGATCGTATCTGTAAAAGCCGTTATGTATGACCTGATCCACAAACCAGCCATTGATGCCTTCATCGAAATGCGGCGGCTTGATACCCAGCAGAAACAAACGCAGGAACGCAGCCAGCCCCAGGATTAACCAGGGAGTCCAACTAGTCTGTGCCAGGCGGGCTTTCCACATTTCCAGCTGATCGCGCACTCCCGCGGCGGAAGAATATTCTGCTGGCGCGTCGCCTTCGGCGCTGCTAGTACGCGCTGCCATGCGCATCCTTGTAACCGGTGGCTGTGGATTCATCGGGAGCAACTTTATTCGGTATATTTTGCAACATTACAAGCCCGCGTACGTGACCAACGTGGATGTCCTCACTTACGCGGGCAACCTCGCCAATCTGGATGGCGTGGTCGAAGAACATGGCGAACGCTACGAGTTTTTCAAAGCCGATATCGCGAACGCCGATCAAATGGACGCGCTCATGACCGAGCATCAATTCTATGCGGTCATCAATTTCGCAGCTGAATCGCACGTCGACCGCAGCATCAACGATCCGCTCAATTTCATTCACACAAATGTCATCGGCACAACCGTCCTGCTCGATTGCGCACGCCGGCACGGTGTCCAGCGCTTTGTTCAAGTCTCGACGGATGAAGTCTATGGCTCGCTTGGACCTGCGGGCAAATTCGCCGAACAATCGCCGCTCGATCCAAGTTCGCCCTATTCGGCGAGCAAAGCCGGTGCCGATCTGCTCGCGCTTGCCTGTTTCAAGACCTACGGCCAGGAAGTGCTGGTGACACGTTGTTCGAACAACTACGGGCCGTATCAGTTCCCCGAAAAACTGATTCCCCTCATGATTATCAAGGCGCTGCGTGACGAACCACTGCCGGTTTATGGTGACGGCCTGAATGTGCGCGATTGGATCCATGTCACAGATCATTGCGCCGCCATTGTCGCCGCACTTTTCGAGGGCAAACCTGGCCAGATTTATAATTTCGGCGGCGACGGGGAGATGGTGAACATCGATCTTGTAAAAATGATTCTTGATAAACTGGGCAAGCCGCACAGCCTGATTTCATTTGTGACCGACAGACTCGGTCATGACCGCCGGTACGCGATTGACTCGTCGTTTGCGCTGCGCGAGCTGAACTGGAAACCGCGCCACAATTTCAAGGAAGGCCTCGACGAAACGATCCAGTGGTACATCGAGAACTCGTCGTGGTGGCAACCTTTGCTTGAACGTGCTGGAAGGTACTGATCGCTTCTCAATTACTCGATGCCGGAGGCACCGGCGCATGGCTGTTCTTATATAGGCAAGCATGAAAATTGTAATTCTTGGCTCGGGCGGACGACTTGGCGCAGCGCTTCTGCGCGAATATCGCGACAAATTCGACGTCGCTGGTTTTAATCATACGCAACTCAATCTTTCGGATTTAGGTGCCGTGCGCGACAAACTGCGGAATATCAGATTTGATATTCTGATCAACGCAGCGGGTTTCACAAAGGTCGACCTTTGCGAAACGCAACCGGACCGTGCCTTTCTGATCAACGCAGAGGCGCCGCGTGTGGTTGCAGAGATTTGCTATGAGAAGAATGCCAGACTGATTCACTTCAGCACCGATTATGTGTTCGGTGGCGACAGGCGCGAACCGTACACCGAAGAAGATCAAGCTAATCCAATCAGCGTTTACGGTGAGTCGAAACTGGCCGGAGAGAATAATGTCCTGGCCGCGAAGAGTCAGAATCTTGTTGTGCGCGTCTCCTGGGTCTTTGGACCGGATCGTCCGAGTTTTATCGACGCAATGATCCAACAGGCGCAGGAAAATGACGAAGTCGATGCCGTGGCAGACAAATTTTCAACGCCTACATACACGCTGGATATTGCCGCGATGCTCCCCCAGTTTTTTGACGCAAACGTTGAAGGAGGGATCTTGCATTTCGCGAACGCGGGGCAATGCAGTTGGCGGGAATACGCGCAATGGGCAGTGGATTGCTGCCATGATGGCGGGTTGCCTCTCAAAGCAAAGACGATTGGCGAGCGGGAATTACGAGACATGACCAACTGGATCGCTCGTCGCCCTATTTATTCTGTGCTTTCCAGCAGGAAATACACGAAGTTGACGGGGATATCACCTCGCACTTGGCGCGAAGCCGTCTCTGATTATATTACGCGCTTCTATTCTAAAAAATGAAAACCCACATTCTTACTCTAACATTATCGTTCATTTTTTGCCTGGCCGCGCGCGCCGAATTGAAATGGGAGCAAACTGCCGTTGAGCTGCACCCGGCGCGTGGTGACAAACAGGCGATCGGTCATTTCAAATATCAGAACGCCGGCAAGACCCCCATTCATTTTAAGTCGGTCCATGCCTCATGCGGTTGCACGGCTGCGCAATCGCAAAAGGATCAGGTTGGGCCCGGGGAAAACGGCGAGATCACGGCCACCTTTAACATTGGCGACCGGACAGGCACTCAGGTCAAAACCGTGACAGTAGAAACTGACGAGGCCGCGAATCAGAAAACAGTCCTGACCCTCAAGGCTATTATCCCGCAGGAATTAGAGATCAGTCCGACTTTTGTGTTTTGGAAACAAGGCGAAAAGCCGGATCCGAAGACGATCACGGTTCACGCCGGGAAGGATTTTAGCGTGAAAAATATCAAGGTCACTTCATCGAGTCCGGATTTTCAGACCAAAGTCGAGGAAGCCGGCGAAGGACAGTTCAAAGTTGACGTTCAACCGAAGGAAACCAGTCGGCTTATTGCTTCGACCTTGACGATCCAATCCGAGAATTCGCCAAAGACATTTTACGCCACTGCGCGTATCACGACTGCTCCGGGTGCACCGGTTGCACCGGTTGCTCCGGCTGGTCAGAAAGCTCCGGCTGCGCCGGCCCCGACCGCCCCGGCTCGTCCGCCTGCGCCAGGTAGTTAAACACATTGAAATTTTCACCGCCACGCCAGGCGCTCATTCTTGCAGCGATCGCGCTTCTTCCCGGCGTAGGGCAAGCGATTTATTTTCGCGACAAGATCTCGTGGCAATCACCAATTCCACCTTCGGAAATGGTGAGCGCCGATCAGGCGCGCGCTTGGGGTGACAGCACCATCTGGATCGATGCTCGCCCGGATGACGAGTTTGCTCGTGATCACGTGCCTGGAGCGATTTCGTTGAACGAAGATCGCTGGAACGATTTGTTACCACAGTTTTTGGCAGTGTGGTCGCCTGGAAAAAAGGTAATTGTTTATTGTAGTGCGCAAAGCTGCGATCTGGCCCGCGAAGTAGCCGAGCGGCTGCGGAAGGAAGCGCAGCTTCTTGACGTGTTTGTGCTCGACGGCGGCTGGGAAGCCTGGGTGAAGAAGAATCGTTAAATCGTTAAATGGTTAAATCGTTCGTCTGGCGGATTCTCGACCTTGTCATTGCCGCCGTTTTCATTTACGCCGGCGTACTTAAAGTAATCGATCCGGTCCAGTTCGCCCACGATATCGATCATTACAAAATTCTACCGTGGACCATCGGAGTGGGGCTGGCGTTTTATCTGCCGTGGTTGGAAATTTTTTGCGGCGTCGCCCTCATTTTCCGCCTGTTCTATCGCGGCGCATTATCGATTTTGACTGCGCTCGTTGTGGTCTTCCTCGTTGCCGCGATCGGTGCAAAAGTTCGCGGTCTCGACATCACATGCGGCTGTTTCGGTCACGCGAGCCAGAACTGGAGCTTCCCGGCGCACCTCGCTCTGGATTTGGGGATCCTCTCCGCTTTGGCTGCCCTTTGCTACTGCAGCGTGGCCCGAGCGCGTGCGAATGCTTCACCAACGTCCATGTCATGAATTTTGATATCAAGAGAGCATGATCAGGAAGCTCAAGTCCGGTAAATATCGGCTGTATTCGCGGAAGAAAGATCCGAAGACAGGAAAGCGCCGGAATTTGGGCACCTTCAAGACAAAGGCGGCAGCCCAAAAACACGAGCGCGCGGTTCAGTATTTCAAGCGGCATTAGTCCCGTACGCTTCTCGAATTGCTACGGTACGAAGATGGTCGCGTTGTTTTCACCGCGATCAATTATTGTCGGCTTGATTTGGATGACGCTCTGTGTTCCACACTATGGGCATAGCGCCCGATGAGATTATTCCGGCTCACCCTTGAATGCTCGCTTTGTCTGGCTGTCTTTGCGACGGCAGGGTGCAGGCGAAAATCGAACGGTCAACTGGTGGGTGAATCGCCGGCGCAGTCGCCTTCACCGTCTGGAGTCTCCACCCCGATCTCATCTCCTGGTTCATCTCCGTCGCCAAGTCCGACGCCGCAGTCACAGACTAAGCAGATACCAACGCTCGATTTGTCGCGGTTGGAGAACAGCGTCCGCCCCGCAATCTTTTGGATCACAGTGTTTGATTCATCTGGCAAATTGCTGCGGACTGAGACTGCTTTTTTTATTTCGGCAGACGGCAGATTCATTACGACCGCGCATGCGATTGAGGATGGAGTCAATGCTGTGGCGAAAATGGCTGATGGGGAAATTCATAATGTCGATGGCATCCTCGCCTCTTCGGCAACGCTCGATCTTGCTATTCTTCAAGCCGATGTGAAACGGGTGCCATTTTTGACGTTAAACAAGACCGCGAACCCGGAGCCTGGCACGCATGTTGGAGTTGTGGGAAGCGCGCTGGCGGGCTCCGCCGAAGCCGCTCGAGAAACAACTATCTCAACGCAGCAACCCGACGAGGCGGAAATCGCGGCAACGGTATCGCCCGATTCGATCGGGTCGCCAATTGTGGACGCGAACGGCGAAGTTGTTGGGATCGTCATATCCGGTGGTGACAAAGCGACCGCTCGACCTTCGAAGAGTGTGGGCTCATTGCTGGATCGAATTGCATCAGACGCGAAACCTCGATGGGCGGAAACTGCTCAAACGGTTCCTACACCTACACCCGCGCCCCGGCCGACGCCGAAGCCGCGATTAGTTTATGCGCCCGCACCAGCCTTTCCGCGGGACGCTCATGTCCGGCCGGGCGTAGCATGGTCGGGCCGATTCAGCCTGAGCTTCGATTCAAGAGGAAATGTGACCAAGGTCCAAATCGTTCAATCGACCGGAAACGAAGCGTTGGATAGGGCGGCGATCAGCACCCTCCGCCAATGGAAATCTGCTCCCGGCGGGGATTGGGCGGCAACGGTTCCAGTTACATTTCAAACAAGGTGAGATTCGAAAACGCGGCTCTCGATTTTCAAGTCAATCCCGCTGGGCAGCTGTTGTCTCGCTTACTGGCAGAGTTCGTTCGCCTGAGCTCCCCCGGTCGCGAGATGATTAGCCGGATACCTGCACCTTCGATGAGTTGCCAACACGTGCGCGCGCGGAAAAGCGCGATCGCGAAAGGACGCTAAGGCGTCGAGTTCATGATTGAGATACGCGAAGCAACTGCCGGGGATCGGGACGCGATCTGGGATATTTTTCGCGAGGTGGTGACTGCCAGGGACACGTATGCTTTCGATCCGGGAATGTCGCGCCACGATGCCTTGGGATATTGGTTCCAGGCGGATACACGGACTTACGTTGCAGAAAGCAGGGGACGCATTCTCGGCACTTATATTCTGCGGCCTAACCAGTCGGGAGGCGGGTCGCACGTCGCGAATGCGGCTTTCATGGTCGCTCCGGATGCGCGTGGCCAGGGAATTGGTCGCGCGATGGCCGAGCATTGCCTAAGCGAAGCACGCCTCCTCGGTTTTCGCGCAATGCAGTTTAATTTCGTTGTTTCAACCAACGACTCCGCAGTGCGCCTTTGGCAAAAACTCGGTTTCAAAATCGTCGGCACTTTGCCGGGCGCATTTCATCATCCCGAAAAAGGATATGTCGATGTGTACGTTATGTTTCGCTCGCGTCTGTAGCCCGAACATTGGTAACTGCGAACGAAGAATGGATTTCGTTTTTGGTTTGCGTTTTGCGTTCGTTAGGCCGAATTGGCTAATTGACTCGAGTTAAATGCAAACGGTGATTCAGGTAATCGCGACCGGCCGCGGATCGTTACGGAACAAAATCATGAGCGATCCGCAACTGGAGAAAAAATTCGGTTTCATCAAAGTCTGGCACAAACAACCGAGCCGTCCGCACGGCTGGGCGAAGATACACAGCGCTCGAGATCTTCACGGCGCAATTAATCTGGAGTGGCACGCGCGCAGCAGCACGCTCATCTGCCGGGTTGTGACAAAGCTTGGCAACAAACCCAATTCAATCATCGGCGATTTCATCGATTACCTGCTTGCGCGTCACCAGAGTCGCATTCTCGCCATTCATATCATGCGACGTTGAATCTGAAAATGCGCTCAGTGCGCGAGCTGAACCCGATTATCTGTCGAAACATGCACGATCGAAATCAGGAAGGGAAACCGTTTGAGCGCAGAGTTTTTCTCAGAAGCGGCGTCATTTTTACCGGAGCCGTGTTAGCGAGCTCTGCGCTGCTGCGTGGCGCTGGAACGAAAAACAAAGATGAAGAAAAAGAAACCGAAGTCGGGCCGCCTGAAGATTTGATGCGGGAACACGGCGTTTTGAAGCGCGTGCTTTTAGTTTACGGCGAAGTGTTGCGTCGTATCGATTCAAAGCAAGATTTTCCGCCCGAAACGCTGGCTGACGCTGCGCGAATCATTCGCAACTTTGTTGAGGATTATCATGAGAAACTTGAGGAAGATTTTCTCTTCCCGCGTTTCGAAAAAGCCAATCTGCTCGTCGATCTGGTAAAAGTGCTGCGCGCGCAGCATCAGGCGGGGCGGCAGGTCACTGATGTCACGATGCGCTTCGCAAACCTGCAATCGCTAAAGAATGAATCCGAACGGGGCCAGCTCATCGCGTCAATGCAGCAGTTCATCCGTATGTACAATCCCCACGAGGCGCGCGAAGACACGGTCCTCTTCCCCGCTTTTCGAAAGATCGTTTCCCCGCATGAGTTCGATGCCTTAGGCGAAGATTTCGAGAAGAAAGAAGACGAGCTTTTCGGCGAAGGCGGATTTGAGAAAGTGGTCGATCAGGTTGCAGGAATCGAACAGCGATTGGGCATTTACGACCTCGCCCAGTTTACGCCGAAGATGTAAGGGCCATGCGCGAACTTTTCGTTACCGATGCGCCTGCGGCGACTGTTCTTGTGCGAATTATGGCCGGTAGCGTGTTCCTGTCCGAAGGAATTCAGAAATTTCTTTATCCAGAAGATCTTGCCGCCGGACGTTTCACCAAAATAGGCATTCCCGCGCCCGAGATCATCGGTCCGTTTGTCGGCGGATGCGAAGTCGTTTTTGGTGCGCTGCTGATCGTTGGATTGTTAACCCGCCTCGCAGCGATTGTGCTGCTGATCGACATTAGTGTTGCAATTGTTTCGACCAAAATTCCTGTTCTTCTGGGTCACGGTTTCTGGGGATTTTCGCTGGTGAAACTGCCGCGATATGGTTTCTGGAGCATGATGCACGAGGCGCGTACGGATTTCTCGATGTGGCTTGGTCTGCTCTTTCTGCTAATCGTCGGCGCTGGGCGGTGGTCGTTCGACGCCGCCTTAATGCGGGGAAGGGCCAGGTCTCAATGGCCGACCGCATCGCGTTAAACGAATCAAAACAATCCGGAGTCTACGGGGCTCGAACCCGCAACCTCCGCCGTGACAGGGCGGCGCTCTAACCAATTGAGCTAAGACTCCCTTGGGAAGGAGAAACTGTAGAGGCAGCTCTCTTCAGTCGCAACTGTTCGTCGTTTTTCTCTCTCTTACTCTTCCTCATACTCTTTTGTTTCGAGTAAGAGTAAGAACAAGAGCACGAGCAAGAGGAAAAAGAGACTTTTGAGCAACATCAAATCGACCTCATGGTTGAACATTTTGTATATGGCAGCGTCGAACCCCGAAAGATTTCGCGAGTGAACATTGCAGAGACGCTTGATAACGCTATAATGAGACACGGTTCGGCGGATTGACCCAAACCATAAATGAGTGACGAGCGCAGCGAGGGACTTCAGGGCGGGGTTGGGGACTCGGGTCCGGACAATCTCCTCGATTCATTTGATCAAGTGATCGCCTCGTTGCCTCCGGGCGATCCGGTGCGACGCGATCTATTGGAACTGCGGCCGCAGATTTTCGACCAACAGGAGACGATGGTCGAAGCGCGCCGAATGATCGAGAAGCTGGAAGAAGTCGTCAAGAAAGTGACCTCGCCTGCGAACCGGATCGGCACATTTCTCGGAGCCACTTCAAAGGATACGGCGCATATCGTAGTGGGCGGTGCCGATTATTACTGCAACGTCGATCCGCGCATTCCACTTGCGAAACTGAAAAAGGGAACGCGCGTCCTGGTGAACGAAGCGTTCGTCATCGTTGGCGATCTCGGATTCGAAACGGCGGGCCCGGTGACAAAAATCACCGAGGTTCTCGGCAAAGACAGGCTCCGGGTCGGTTCGGAGCACGGGTTGCAATCGATGGTTTTGCAGCGTTCCGCCGATCTTGCCGGCTCGACCTTGAAATCCGGCGACGACGTCCGCGTTGATTCAAACTACCGGATGGCGTTGGAAATGCTCTCGAGTCCCAAATCGCACGAACATTATCTCGACAACGTACCCGAGTTGCCGTGGGAAAAGGTCGGCGGTCAGGAGACCGCGCTGCAGGCGATCAAGGACGCGATCGAGCTCCCGCTTTTACACGCTGATCTTTTCCAGAAATTTCACCACGCTACTCCGAAAGGTTTTCTGCTTTACGGTCCACCGGGGTGCGGGAAGACGCTGATTGGAAAGGCGACTGCTTATAATTTGACTAAACAGCTTCGCGAAAAAACGGGCGCTGAGATGCAGGAATATTTCATGCACGTCAAGGGCCCCGAGATACTGAACATGTGGGTCGGCGAATCGGAGCGAATGGTGCGCGAGATTTTTGCCACTGCTCGCGAGAAACGCAGCGAGGGTTTTATGCCGTTTCTATTTATCGATGAAGCCGAATCGATTCTGGGCACGCGCCGCGCATCGCGTCATTCGAACATTCTTTCGACGCTGGTTCCGATGTTTTGCTCGGAGATGGATGGGATCGATTCACTCAACGACGTTGTCATTATTCTTGCTTCCAATCGCGCCGATCTGATCGATCCGGCAATTTTGCGCCCGGGCCGAATCGATCGAAAGATAAAAGTTAACAGGCCAGATAAAGATGGCGCGCGAGAAGTCTACCGCATCTATCTCACCGACGATCTTCCTTACGACGGTGTTCTTGCCAAGGAAGCCGATGGTCTGGGCGCGTCGATCGAGCGTCTGATTGAGCGTTTCGTCGACTGGCAGTTTACGCGCCGCGACGAGAACAAATTCCTGGAAGTAACGCTGCGCAGTGGGCGCAAGGAGACGCTTTACCGCAGCGATCTGATCAGTGGCGCGATCATCGCCTCGATTGTGGAGCGGGCAAAAGCGATGGCGATTAAGCGGGCCATTGCCACCCAGCAAGAGCAAGGAATTCGCGAAACGGATTTGCAGCTCGCATTTAACGCCGAGTACATGGAGAACGATATTTTTCCGACCACCGACATCACTGAAGATTGGCTCAAGTTGATTGATTACGATCCGGAGAACGTCGTCAAAATTTCGCCTGTTAGACCGGTTTCCGAAGCGCGAGCGCGTGCAACCGTCGGCGTGATCTGAGCTGCGAAGAGACAATGACCACTGCGTCACTCCGCTTTAGCTCGATTTCAATCTGTGCCTTGGCCGGCTGACATCGGAAAAGAGCAGGACCCGATGAAACGCGTCTTTGGGCTGGAGACGGAGTATGGCATCACGCTCAGCGGTGCGGAGAGTGTCGATGTCGTGGCCGAGTCGATCGAACTGGTCCGGCGTTATACCGAGAACGGTGCGCTGATGAAATGGGATTACGAACTGGAGGATCCGCACCTCGATGCACGAGGGTTTCGCGCGCGAGAATTACTTCAGGACACCGACGAATCGGCCTATTACGAGATCGATAAAAGCCGGCCCCTCAGTTTTGAGGAAATAAAAAGCGATCTGGTGCTATCAAATGGCGCGCGCTTTTACAACGATCACGCACACCCGGAATATTCTACGCCGGAGTGCACTACGCTTCGGCAGATCGTTGCACAGGACAAAGCAGGGGAACGCATTCTGGCAGAGTGCGCGCGACGTCGAAATCAGAAGTTGCCCGCCGGATTTGAAGTTCGTCTTTACAAAAACAATACCGACTTTGCCGGGCACAGTTACGGTTGCCACGACAATTACCTGATGAGACGCGATATCGCGTGGGACCGGATTGTCGCTGGAATGCTGCCGTTTCTCATAACTCGCCAGATTTTCGCGGGGGCGGGCAAGATGGGCATCGAAGCTGAGAGTGCCCAGGGCGAGCCCGGCGTCTATCAGATCTCGCAGCGCGCCGATTTCTTCAGCGTAGTTGTGAGCATCGATACGATGAATCGGCGCCCTCTGATCAACACGCGCGACGAGCCGCATGTGGATGCAAGCCGTTATCGCCGGTTCCATGTTATTCTTGGCGATTCAAATATGAGCGAATGGGCGACCGCCATGAAGGTTGGGACCACGTCGCTCATCCTGGACTTGATTGAGCACGGGGAAGCGCCGCAGCTCGAAATCGCGCAACCCGTTGATGCGAACAAATCGATCAGCCGCGATCAGACTTATAATTGGATCATCGAGCTCAAAGACGGGCGCAAGATCTCTGCAATCGATGTGCAACGGATTTACTTACGCGCCGCCAGCAAACTCAACAACGACTCGAGCGAAGATCGACAATGGATATTACGCGAGTGGGAAAATGTACTCAACGATCTCCAGCGCGATGTCATGTCGACGCGAGACCGAATCGATTGGACAGCAAAGAAATTCTTACTGGATGCATTACAGGACGAGGAAAAACTTTCTTGGAGCGACCCGTGGCTGCAATCCATCGACCTTGAATATCACGATCTCGATCTCGATCAGGGATTATACTATGAGCTACTTCGCAAAGGCTTGATGCGCCGCGTCACAAACGAGGAGGAAATCAAGGCGTCCATCTTCAATCCTCCGGAAACAACGCGAGCGTTCTTTCGCGGACGCGCCGTAGCACGGTTCAACGACGAGATTTCCTCAATTCAGTGGGACGAGATCGTTTTCACAAATGGAGCGCATTCATTCCGGGTGTCGCTGCCAGAAGCAGCAATGAACGCCCGCTTGGATGCGCTCAATCACGCCGCGCGCAACGGCAAGGATTTCTCCGAGTTCCTCAGTGCGATCGAGCAGATTGGCTAAGCCGGACACCCGGCCGGGCCGGGTCGCGTTGGCTATGGCGACTGGCTACATTCTTACTTCATCTTCTTATCGATCGGCATCTTCACCGCGTGAATCAGATATCCAATAGAAAACAGGGCGACACCTACGATGGCGCACAACAAATCGAGATAATGGCCAACGCTACCTTTGGATCCCCAACGCGTCCAGGGAAACACGCGAAGCGCTTCGAACACATGAGTAAGAACGACGACGACCAAACATGCTGCACCAAGGAACTGCAAAAACGAGGACGTGCTCTTTCTTCTTAGCCGGATGACCACTGAGCCAGCAAACAGCCCGCACACTGGAATCAGCGCGATGAATGCTTTGAGCCCTGCGTCATTCATAGAGTCTTTGGTAGCGTTTTCATCGAGATTGTCGCGACGCGAGTCGAGTGGTTTCCGCGGCGGCTGAGCTACGTCGAACCAGAATCGGAAGTCGCCACTCTAAAATGTGTCACTCCCACTCGATCGTGCTCGGTGGTTTACTTGAGATGTCGTAACAAACCCTGTTGACGCCTTTGACTTCGTTGCTGATTCGATTGGAAATTCGCGCCAGCAATTCGTAGGGAAGCCGTACCCAGTCAGCAGTCATGCCGTCCTGGCTTTCGACGATACGAAGGACAATCGTATTTTCGTAGGTGCGCTGGTCGCCCATCACGCCAACCGATTGCACCGGAAGCAAGACAGCAAATGACTGCCAGACTTTGTAATACCAATCAGCCGCCTCCATTTCACTCTGCACGATCGTGTCCGCCTCGCGCAAAATTGATAAACGTTCGGGCGTAACTTCTCCGAGAATCCGAACGGCAAGACCAGGACCCGGGAAAGGCTGACGATATACGATTTCCTTTGGCAACCCGAGCTGCAATCCTGCCTGACGCACTTCGTCTTTGAACAACTGGCGCACCGGCTCGACGAGCTCGAAATGCATTTTCTCAGGCAATCCGCCAACGTTATGATGACTTTTGATCACTTGCGCGGGATTGCCCTGGATCGATACGCTCTCAATCACATCGGGATAAAGAGTTCCTTGCGCCAGGAATTTGTAGCCGCCGTGTTTGCGTTCGCCATTGCTCTGATCATCCTCGAGCAGCTCCTCGGTGGCGTGTTGAAATACTTTGATGAATTCATTTCCGATCAGCTTGCGCTTCGTTTCGGGATCAGTCACTCCTTTGAGCAGCGAGAGAAAGCGATCGCTGGCGTCCACATATTTTAGACGCACGTGAAAATTCTCGCCGAAAACGCGCTGCACGACTTCTTCTTCTCGCGCGCGGAGCAGCCCATTATTGACAAAAATGCAGGTGAGTTGGTTGCCGATTGCCTTGTGCAGAAGCGCAGCGGTGACTGAAGAATCGACGCCGCCGCTCAAACCGAGCACAACCTTTTGATTGCCGACTTGTTTCCTGACGCGATCGCAAGCTTCTTCTATGAAGGAGCCCATTGTCCAGTCCATCGCGCAATGGCAGATGTGAAACAGAAAATTCTGAAGAATCTCCCGGCCACGCGGCGTGTGTGCGACTTCGGGATGAAATTGCAATCCGTACAGCTTCCGCTGTGGATCTTCCACCGCGGCGAAATCGCAACCTTCCGTAGTCCCTGCGATGCGAAAGCCTTTCGGTAACGCCGTCACCTCGTCGCCGTGACTGTTCCAGACATCAAGGTGCTCGCCTAAACCGCCTAAAAGTTCTGAACCGTTCTTGATGTGCAGGACACCCGCGCCATACTCGCGTCGTCCGGAGAATACGACGCGGCCGCCAAGATGATTCGCCATTAACATCAGCCCGTAACAAATTCCGAGTACGGGAACGCCGAGCGAAAAAATCTTTGGGTCGATTTGCGGTGCTCCCTTGTCGTAAACACTGGCGGGCCCACCGGAAAGGATCAGCCCCTTCGGCTTCGACGCGGCTACGTCAGCGGCGGCTGTGTCGAAACGAATAATCTCCGAATACACCTGGCACTCACGGATTCGGCGCGCTATGACTTGCGTGTACTGCGAGCCGAAATCTAGGATGAGAATTTTTGAGTGCGTGGATTTGTCGGACATCTTCAGCACACGCTACGGATGAGTCTGTGGGACGCCATGCTCAGCGGCTGGGTCGCCCGGAGATCGCTCCAATGGGCCGACCGTTCCCTGACCCCTCACTCCTCGTTCAAATTGTCCCTGAACTTCTTGCGTGGAGCGTTGTTCGAGCGGGTCGGCGCAGCCAGCCACAGCCAGGCATGCGATCGCGATCAGGATCGACATGCGTTTCATCTACGTATTTTATGAAGACCGCGGGGCATTGCAATTGCCGATTGCGGAACAACACCAAGTGATTGGTTAAAAGGTTAAATAGTTGAAACGGTCATGCCCTTCCGTTGTAACCTTTTAGCGTTTTAACTTCGTCCGCCATGATCGATCCCGAACTCTTGCTGCAGGGTTATCGGCTCGGCGTTTTTCCCATGGCGATGGAGGACGACTCTATCCAATGGTTTTCGCCCGATCCGCGCGCAATTTTGCCCTTGGAAGATTTTCATGTGCCACACGCGCTGCGGCGTCTCGTGAGCAAAAAAGTTTTTGCAACGACGATAAATAACGCATTTTCGAAAGTCATCGAGGCGTGCGCGAAACGCGAAGATACGTGGATCAATCTCGAAATTATTGAAAGCTACATGCGATTGCATCAGCTCGGTTGCGCGCATTCCGTCGAAGCCTGGAAGCAAGGCAAGCTCGCTGGTGGACTCTACGGCGTTGCCGTCGGTGGCGTTTTTTTTGGCGAATCGATGTTCCACCACGTGACGGATGCCTCGAAAATCGCGTTGGTGGCTCTGGTAGAGCATTTGCGCGCTCGAAAGTTTGCCTTGCTTGACACGCAATGGCTCACCCCACACCTGCAACAATTTGGCGGTATCGAAATTTCGCGAGACTATTACCTGCGCCTCCTGCGTAAAGCAGTGGAATTGCCACGGGAATTCTAGGCAGGCGCGAACTGCGACGGCGTCTCGCCACTGATTGCTGCGTCTCGGCTCATCGGATCGACGAAGGCGTGTTGAGCGTTCGGCGTTTTCTGCTTTAGTGAGCGGGCGTCGTGGTTCGCACGACGCATCGCAAACTGCAAAGGCTGGGTAGCTCAGTTGGTAGAGCAGTGGACTGAAAATCCACGTGTCGCCGGTTCGATTCCGGCCCCAGCCACGTATTGGCCAAGTATGCCGAGCCATTCAACGAAATACGATTGGAAAGACGCGGGTGAGGAATGGTCCGAGCCGTGGGGCAGTTCCGCCGCGCAATGGTCCGGCACGGTCCTGCCGCGTATTCGAGATTGCCTCCCAACTGGCACAATCCTGGAGATCGCGCCCGGCTTTGGGCGATGGACGCATTACCTTAAAGATTATTGTCAGGAACTCTCGGCTGTTGACGCCTCCAGTGAGTGTGTCGAAGCGTGTTCCCGGCGTTTCGCGGCTGAGTCGCATGTGCACTGTTACCTCAACGATGGCCGCTCACTGTCGATGATTCCTGATGCCTCGGTCGACTTCGCGTTCAGTTTCGATTCATTCGTGCATTTGCCGCGCGAAATTGTCGCGGGCTACCTCAACGAGCTGCGAAGGACGCTGAAGATCGGCGGCAAAGGATTTATTCATCATTCTAATCTCGGCGCGTATGCTGACTCGCTATCGGAACGCGTTCCGGAACCGTTGCGCAAAGTTCTTCGCAAAATAAAGATCCTCGATTGGGAACATCACCGTAATCCGACGATGAGCGCTGATGTTTTTCGGTCCTTATGCGCCCGCACTGGGCTAAACTGCATCAGCCAGGAATTGATTAACTGGCGCGGGAGGCGTTTAATTGATTGCTTGTCGCTGTTTGAGCGAGACGGTTCAACTGAGAATACCTCGACGAAGATAGTTCGAAATCCGCGGTTCATGCGCGAAGCGGCGCGAATTCGCCGGCAATCGCGAACACAAACCTAACGAATTGTACGCCATGAGCTGCATGGAGAAAGTGCAATAGGCGACCAATTAACCTTATTGCCTAATGAATCGCCTTCATTCAACATCTCGGCATGCCTGAAGGCCAAACAGCGCCGCCGCCGTTAGCAAAATCGCAGCCTTCATTTGGAAAGCGCTACGGCACCATGATCAAGTTGCTCGGGGTCGGCGCGCTCGTTCTGATTCTCTTGATTCCGCTTGCGATGATTACTGGCGTGTTGCGGGAGCGATTGCAGCGGCGCAATGAAGCGGTCGCCGACATTACATCGTCGTGGGGTGGCGAACAAAATGTGATCGGGCCGGTGCTTGGGATCCCTTATCAATACAAGTTTAAGGTGGTCAAAGAAGTGCCGGCACCTGATGGGAAGATGGAGCGACGCGAAGTGGAAGAAAACGGTACAGCGATTGCATATTTTCTTTCCGAAACGCTACACATTACCGGTGACGTCCAGACGCAGATGTTACATCGCGGCATCTACGATGCGGCAGTTTTTCGCGCGCAGGTTACGCTCTCGGGCAAGTTTGCGCCGCCGGATTTTGGGCCGCTTAAGATCGATGTAAAGGATCTGCAATGGAAAGATGCGTTTGTCGCTATCGCAGTGAACGATTTGCGAGGAACACGGGAAGCACTCATGCTCGACTGGGGGGGCACCAAGCACCCGTTGCTGCCGGGCTCGCAGGTTCCCGGATACACAACCGGTGCGACTGCATCGCTAGGTACCGATCAACCGATTGCAAGCGAAACCGAATTCTCCATTCCACTCGATTTCAATGGGAGCGAAGGAATATATTTCGCTCCTTTTGGGGTGCAGAACGAGGCGACCTTAAAATCGAACTGGCCTGATCCGGCCTTTCGCGGCGCGTTTTTGCCTGCGGACCGGTCGGTGCGCCCTGACGGATTCGATGCGAAATGGAAGGTGTCCTATTACGGTCGCGATTATCCGCAATCGTGGACGAGTCGCAACGGCAATGAGCGTTTCAGTGTTCTTTCCGTTACGAATTCCCGTTTCGGTGTTCAGCTTTTGTCGATTCTGGACGCATATCGCTACGTTGAACGCTCGATCAAATACGGTGTGCTGTTTCTTGTGCTGGTTTTTACAACTTTCTTTCTCTTTGAGGTCACGGCGCGACAGAAAATTCATCCATTTCAATATCTGATGGTCGGCGCTGCGCTTTGCTTGTTTTATCTGCTGCTATTGTCCATTTCAGAATTTATCGGATTCAGCTGGGCGTACCTGATCGCGGGGGTCGCATCGACCGGGTTGATTACATGGTATTGCAGATTTTTCCTTGGCGGCGGGGCTCGCACGCTAATGATTGGCGCAGGTCTCGCCGGCGTTTACACATTTCTCTACATCACTTTGCGCCAGCAAGATTACGCACTGCTCATGGGCTCGATCGCACTCTTCATCGTGCTGGCGATCGTAATGTACGTGACGCGCAAAGTAGATTGGTACGCGCGCGATGCGGGCTCAGTCTCGCTGGAGGGATAGCACTGAGGCGGATTGACAGGAGCGGCGCGGTTTTGTATCACGCGGCTTTCATTCGCCCGAACAGATATCCCGAAGTATGGCTGAATTTTCCGTCAATCCGACGCGTTTTGATCCTTACAAAAACTTTAAATTCCGCATTAAGTGGGATGGCCGTCACGTTGCAGGCGTGAGCAAAATAAGCGGACTGCGACGCACAACGGAAGTTATTCAACATCGCGAAGGAGGCGATCCCAGCACCAGCCGTAAGTCTCCTGGGCACACCGAGTTCGCGGCGATCACGCTGGAGCGCGGTGTCACGCACGATCCGGAATTCGAGAACTGGGCCAATAAAGTGTGGAGCCTCGGTGCGGGGCGTGGTGCGGAAGTTTCGCTGAAAGACTTCCGCAAAGACATTGTTCTTGAGCTTTATAATGAGGCTGGACAACTCGTGCTCGCTTACAAGGTCTATCGTTGTTGGGTTTCGGAATACGAAATCCTGCCCAACCTGGATGCCAACGCGAATGCGATCGCTATCGAGCATATCAAGTTGGAAAACGAAGGCTGGGAGCGAGATCGAACAGTAAAGGAGCCGGTCGAGTCGTCTTCGAAGAAATCATAACCGGCTCTGCTGGCCGGCTCGCGTGAGTTGCCGGAAGGGACAATCCTCTGTGATGATTTCGTTTCGCGAAGGTTTTTGTGGCGGGTTGGTCATCGCTCTTTGTGCAGGGGTCTATCTCATTTGGCTGTGGCAGCCAGAGCGGCAGGTGAGGCGTCACACCGAGAACTTTTTCCGCGCGATTGAGCGTAAGAACTGGGACGCCGCGGCCGATTTCGTTGCAGCGGATTATCAGGATCAATGGGGCGACAACCGCGTGCGTGTCCTGGAACGCCTTCGCAAAGGCTTTCGATATGTGCGCGGTCCACGAATCATCGCGTCCAATCCGAGTGTGCAGGTTGAAAACCCGCGCGCGGTGTGGAGGGGCAAAATTGCGCTCTACAGCTCCGACGACGACGTGATGGAGGGGCTCGACCAACGCGTCAATTCGTTACCGTCTCCCTTTGAACTAGAGTGGCATCATCTCTCGGGCACGCCATGGGATTGGAAGCTCGCGCGAGTAAGTAATCCGGCGTTTGAAATTCCGGCAGATGTGTATTGACGGCGCAACTCTGGGCGTTCGGGCTCATAGAGCGCCGCTACACGTCATTTACCCTGCGCCTGGCGCAATTGACTCTTGGCAGTTTCGACGTCGCGCGGCGGTTGCTGGCAAAGCAGAATCCCGCGGAGTTTATCTCCCTGATAGTAGCGCGCAGTGAATTTTTTCTTTGCGTACGTGCCCTGAACATCAACACGTGTGGGCAACACGCTGAAATCGCCAATAAAATCCATCCGCAAATCGAAGATTTCCGTCCAAAAGTAGGGGACCTGCTCGTAGCGGATGCGCTTTTTGCCGGTCATATTGGCGCCTGCAACCAAACCCTGGCTCCGTGCGTTGTCCCAATGCGTCTGGCGTCGGACGCCGCCCATTAGCCGATCGGGATAAAATGCCAGATCGCCTACCGCATAGATCCCTTTTTCTTCCGTCTCGAGATATTCGGTCACCGGCGACCCGTGTGGTCCGGCCAGCGGCGTGTTGCGGACCAGGTCGAGATTTGGTTCGGCGCCACAGGCAACCACTGCGAGGCCAACCGGAAATCGATTGCCGCTTTTTGTCTGGATATTGCGCAGGACAGTTTTGCCCTCAAAGCCATTGAGGCTTTCGCCCATCGACAAGGTCACTCCGTGTTTTGCAAAGTAGTCGGTGAGCCACCTGCCGGTGTCCGGATCGATATATCGGTTCAACAAATAGGAATCCCGATGCATGAGACCGACCTTCAGTTTCATCATCCGAAGACTGGCGGCCGCCTCGCATGCGAGCAATCCGCCGCCTACGACCATGATGCCTTTCTCCAGGGTTGCCATCTCTTTTAGCGCAAGCGCATCGCGAATCGTTCGCAGATAAATCACATTGCCGAGGCTGGTTCCGGCTACTATTGGACGCACCGGACGGCTGCCCATCGCCAGGCACGCCTTGTTGAACTCAATACTTTCGCCGTTGGCCAGCACTGCCAGGCGCCGATCGATGTTAAACTGTGTTACCACTGCCCCAAATCGTGTCTCGATCTTGTGCTTCTCGTACCAGGCCTCGTTGGGCTCGAGTAATTTCCTGGGCTGTGGATCCTTCTCGCGCAAAAAGTCCTTCGATAGAATCCAGCGTTTGTAAGGTGGAAACGCTTCGGCGCCGACCAGCGTCACGCTCCCGCGCTTGTCGTGGCGGCGAACTCCTTCGCAGGCGCTGGCCCCGCCGATGCCGCCGCCGATGATGAGATAGTCGCGCTGAATCATATGCGAACAGGCACCATAATTTCGGCGCTGGTGTGCCGACAAGTTAAATCGTTAGGGACCGCACGTTTTTGGGATGCCCGATATTGTTATTGCGCTGTCGAACCTTCTTTCGCCAGACTGTTCGCGCCATGAATGAATCTGTCACTCAAATCAAAGACACAACCGGAAATCCTGCTCCCCTAGGGCTTCTGGGTTTTGGTATGACAACTGTGCTGTTGAACCTGCACAACGCCGGTTTTTACGAGTTAAACAGCATGATTTTGGCAATGGGAATTTGCTATGGCGGCGCTGCGCAGATTATCGCCGGAACGATGGAGTGGAGGAAGGGCAACACATTCGCCACTACTGCGTTTCTTTCTTACGGATTGTTCTGGTTCTCGCTCGTAACGTTGATCATTCTTACGAAGCTAGGATGGGCTTCGCCTTCTAATGACACGGCCATGGCCGCTTATCTCGCCATGTGGGGCTTGTTCACCGCTGTTATGTTTATCGGCACGTTGCGATTGCACGTCGCAGGGCAGATCGTGTTTGGTTCGCTGACAATTCTTTTCTTTTTGCTCGCGATCGGCGACTACACGAATGCGAGCGTGGGCTTCAAACATTTCACCGGTTACGAAGGGATCTTCTGCGGTTTCTCCGCGATCTACGCCGGACTCGCCCAGGTGCTGAACGAAATTTTCGGTAAAACTGTACTTCCGCTCGGGTCCGTGATGAAATAATTGCCTTTGACTGCGATCAGGTAGGGGCGGTTCAGCGAACCGCCCCGGGCGATTGAGGTCCAAATCACCTGATGATCGCGCCCCAGCGTTTGCATCTTCGCGCCAACTGCGTGCGCAATTTCGCCGCCTACATTCGTGTCGATTTCATCGAACACGAGGAGGGGAATCGCATCATGCGCGGCCAGCGCAGATTTAATCGCCAGCATCAGGCGCGAGATTTCGCCACTCGACGCGATGGCGCGCAGCGATTTGAGCGGTTCGCCTGGATTGGGCGAGAAAAGTAATTCTACCGAATCGAATCCATTCGGGCGTGGTTCATCGAGCGGGATAAGTTTCGCTTCGAATTCAGATTGGCGAAATCCGAGATCCCGCAGGTTGCGCCGGATGTTCTCGGAAAGTTTTGGCGCGGCTTTTGCGCGCAACTTTCGGAGCGCTTCACCGGCGCGATTCATGTGCTTGCGAATGTTTTCGATTTCTTTTGCAAGACGCTCCAGCTCGACGTCTCGACCTTCGATTTTTCGCATTCGTTCCGCCGCGCGCTCGCCGAACGCGATCACGTCAGCAATCGAGCCACCATATTTGCGCTTCAGAGTTTCAAAGAGCGAAACGCGTTGCTCCAGTGAGGCGAGTTGTTGTGGATCGAGATCAAGTCTTTCGGCGTACGCGGAAAGAGCGCGGGCGATTTCGGAAAGTTCAACCACACTTGCAGTATGTGCCGAAGACAAATGCGCGATTGAACTATCGATCTTTTCCAATTCGCGGAGCAGCCGCTGCGTTTCGGAGAGTTGAGAAAGAACAGAATCATCTGCTTCGGAAAGTTTGTTGGCGATCGCGCTGGCCAGTTCAATCAGCCGCTTGCTACTGCTCGCGAGCTTGTAGCGCTTTTCGATTTCTTCCTCTTCGTCTGCGACCAAATTCGCAGAGTTGATTTCGGCAACCTGATGACGAACAAGATCAAGCTCCTGTTCACGCGCGGTTTCCGCCGTGTCCAACGCAGCATGTTCCGCCAGCAGTGCCTGTAATTGCCGATAATGCTTCCGATATTCCTCAAGCTCCTCTTCAGCCCGCGCGAACGAATCAAGCAAGCTCAATTGCGTCTCGGGCGAGAGCAACGATTGGTGATCGTGGGGCCCATGAAGATCGACAAGCTCGTCGCCGAGCTTTTTCAAGATCGACAACGTCGTTGGCGAACCGTTGATGAACTGACGCGTGCCGCCGGCTGCCGAGAAACTCCGCTTGATGATTAGGTCATCCTCACACGGCTCGATTCCCGCCTCGACAAGTTCTGGATTTAGTTTTTGCAGGTCGCGACCTGTAAAGACCGCTTCCACTGTGCAAAGATCGGCGCCGGTGCGAATCAACGATTTATCCGCACGCTCTCCCAGCAAAAGCTGTAGTGCGCCGATGATGATCGATTTGCCCGCGCCGGTTTCTCCAGTCACGGCGACAAAGCCCGGCGTCATTTGCCACTCGAGCTCCTCCACGAGCGCGAGGTTTTTGATTCGCAGTAAGCTGAGGACAGCAGGCATGGGAAAGTTGAGTGTTATTAGTTGAGAGCTGAGAGTTACGACTCTGAAGATTTCAAACTCTCAACAACCAACTTTCAACTCCCAACTTGCGGTCACATTCCTTGGGACCGGAACGTCACAAGGCGTGCCGATGATTGGCTGCGATTGCGATGTCTGCCGGTCGCCCGACCCCCGCGACCAGCGGCTGCGCTCGTCGATCTATATCGAAACGCCGGAATGTGCCTGGGTAGTGGATACGGGAACCGATTTTCGAACACAGGCGCTCCGAGAAGGCATTCGCCGAGTAGATGCAGTCGTTTTCACGCATTCGCACACCGATCATATCATGGGCTTTGACGATCTCCGACGCTTTTCGCACGCGCGAGGCTCCATGCCGGTCTATGCATCGCCTGAAACAATGCGTGATTTGAAGCGGGTATTTCAATTTGCGTTCAACACCAGGAATCCGGCTCCATATTATCTAAAGCCGGAGCCGCATATAATTCACGGCCCCTTTAAACTGGGTGAGACCCTCGTCACACCACTGTCGGTGCCTCATGGCGACTCCATGGTGAACGGCTATCTTTTCTCACGCGCGAATCGAAAACTCGTCGCCTACTTAAGCGACTGCAGCGCAGTGCCAGATGCGATTGTCGATCTTATCTCTGGTGTAAGAGTTTTAATCATCGATGCGCTGCGGGATAGACCGCATCCGACACACCTGAGCGTTGGGCAGGCCCTGGATGCGGCAACGCGCGTAAAGCCTGAATCGACTTACTTTACGCACATCTGCCACGATCTTCCGCAGTCTGCAGAATCCCGGCTTCCCGCTGGCGCGCACATCGCGTACGACGGATTGAAGCTCAAATTCTAATATCGAGTCCGCGGCGGCGGTAGAAATCTCACCGAATAATTCCCCGCTCGCTTTGTTCGATGAATTGAATGATTTCGGTGATTTCTTCGGTCTGCGGCAATTCCTTCTGCATCGCTTCGATTGCCTGGCGGGTGTTGTATTTAGAGCGGTAAATCACGCGAAACGCCTCTTTGATCAGTTTCACACTTTCGGGCGGAAAATTCTTGCGTTCCAATCCGATGAGATTAATCCCGCGAATTTCCGCGGGGTTACCATCGGCGATCATAAACGGCGGAACGTCCTGCACAATTTTGGAACAGCCACCGGTAATCGCGAATCGGCCGATCCGGCAGTATTGATGCACGGCCGTAAGCCCGCCCATCACCGCGTGATCTCCTACTTGAACGTGGCCACCCAACGTGCCGTTATTCGAAAAGATGACGCCGTCGCCCACGGTGCAATCGTGACCGATATGGCTGTAGGCGAGGAAGTTTCCGCGATTACCGATTCGCGTTTTGCCTTCGCTCGTTGTGCTGCGATGCGCCGTCACGAATTCACGAAACGTATTTTCGTCGCCGATTTCCAGATAAGTCGGTTCGCCGCGATACTTTAAATCCTGCGTTTGCTGGCCGATGGAGCAGTACGCGTAGAACCTGTTCTTTGCTCCAGCCTTCATCGGCCCGCAGAGCGTGACGTGATGTTGGAGCCAGCAGTTTGGGCCGACCACAACGTCGTGGTCAATAACACAGTAGGGCCCTACGATCGTTCCTGCACCGATTTCGGCGCCTGGATCGATAATGGCGGTCGGATGAATCCGCCCGTCGCTCATTTGTCGAGAAACGTGAACATCAGTTCAGCTTCCGAAACGATTGCGTCGTTCACTACGCAGTAGCACTTCGTTTTCGCCATGCGATTGCCACGCGCTCTTGTCAGCTCGGCGTGAATGAAAATCGTGTCGCCCGGAAAAACCGGTTTGCGAAATTTCACCTGGTCCGCACTCATGAAATAGCCGACACGACTCGAAGTCTTCGTCAATTTGAACAATAGAATACTGGCCACTTGCGCCATCGCTTCTACTTGCATTACTCCAGGCATGACTGGGTGACCGGGAAAATGCCCCTGAAAAAACGGCTCGTTAATCGTGATGGATTTTATGGCCGTAATTTTATTTTCGCCCTCGAAGCCGATGACCCGGTCAACCATCAAAAAAGGGTAGCGATGCGGAAGGATGTTCATCACTTCGCCAGTGTCCAGCCCGGAATCGCCTATTGGGATCGCGCGCGGTGTGCTCATCGCGCTTCTCCGCGTCTGCTCGCGAGCGAGCGCACGAGCCAATTCCGCATTCGCAGCATGTCCGGGTTTCACCGCCACGACGTGACCGCGGATACGCCGGCCGACTAGCGCCAGATCGCCGATAATATCGATGATTTTGTGCCGTACGAATTCGTCTGGGAAACGCAATGGTTCCTTGCTTAAGACCGCCTCGCCGCGTACGACAATCGCATTTTCGAGGCTGCCGCCCTTGATCAAGTTCTTCTCCATGAGTGGCTCAACATCCTCGTAGTAAACAAACGTTCGTGCCGGTGCGATCTCGCACTCGAAGCCCGTGGGGGTGATTTCCATCGATAGAAACTGCGCGAAGCGATTGTTCGGTCCAGCTTGTGTGCAAGAGATGCGAAATTTGTCATCCGGCAGTAAAACGAGCAGCGCGCCCGTTTTCGCTTCCACGTGCATCGGCTCACGCACGTCGAAGAATTTTCTCCGTTCCTCCTGGGCCATTACACCGGCTTTCTTGATGAGATCAACGTAAGGCTGTGCGCTGCCGTCTCCGATTGGCGGCTCGTTTGCATCCATCTCGATGATGGCGTTGTCCACGCCCATTGCCGAGAGCGCGGCCAGAATATGCTCCACTGTGTGCACTCGCACCGACCCTTCACCGATGGTCGTGGCGCGCTCGACCGTTTTGAGATTCTCGATCTTCGCATCGATGGTCGGCTCATCCTGCAGATCTTTACGCTTGAATTTGATGCCATGATCTATCGGCGCCGGATGCAGTTTCAGAGTGACTTTGTCACCCGTATGCAGCGCCGTACCGCTAAAGCTGGCGGTCTTACCAACTGTATGTTGAAACTCAGGAGCAGGCATCGGCGTTTTAACTAGCAGAGATTTTGCCTCGTGACCAGCGGTTGTCGACGAGTGCAGATCAATCCATGGAATCTCATTAACACTCTGCTTCAGCGGGGTGGCAGGGCCCCGGCATGAGCCTCTCAACCGCTTGAGCGGTTTCCCTCACGTTCCTCGAGAAACCGCTACAGCGGTTTACTTAATGCAGTATCCGGATCACATCTCGCTGAAGCGAGGTGTTAATGGGAGTTGCTCACTTCAATTCGAATTCCCCGCAATCGAACGCCATCATCTGGTCCACGTTCGAGATGCGGAATTGGTGAAAAACAGTGCCATCGGTTTGCCAAACATCGACCGATTTATCGCCCTTCCTTATGATCGATACACGACTCAGATTCCGCGACTCACTTATCGTGAACAACCGAAGGCCGTCGTTTGTTTTCAAGTAGCTTCTGTCATTGTCAAACCCCGTGGCGAGTTCGACGAGTGTTCGCTTGTCGTTTGCCAGCGGATTTGGCATCAGGGTCATTTTAACGCTCGCATTCGATTTGTTTTCGGGAGGGGAAGCTGCGGCCTGATTGAGATCTTCCACCTTGAGAGAACCGACGAGATAACCACGAGCGTGATATCTTCCAGCGGGCAAATCTTCGCCATTGTCATTTTTCCCGTCCCATTGCGTCACGAGCGAGTCCGCACCTATTTTGAATTCGTTGAGGTCCGCTTCGTGGTGCAAAACGCGCAGTAGCTTTCCTTGTGCATCGTAAATTCCGAGGCTGATCCGGCCTTCCAACGGTGGTGGTACAAAACTGATGCGGATGCTTCGCGCGGGGGAAGGTGAAGGCGTCTGCTCTGACGCAGGCGTCGGCGTGAGGGATTCTATCGGAACGGGCGACAAAGAAGGAGATTCCTCCGGCATCGCCGAAGAAGTCGGCGTTTGCGATTCTTGTGCCAGAGCGGCATAAGCCAAGAACACTGTCAGAATCGCTGTTTTGACCTTTGTTGTCATGTCGAGCGGAGCCGAGACATCTCGAATTAATTGATAACGAGAAATAGAGATTCCTCCCAGCCTTCGCATAAAGCTACGGCGGGGCAAGCGACTTCGCTCGGAATGACAAGTGACTAGATGTAGTAACGCCAGTTCACGTTTGGAAAAAGATTATCGCGCCATTCGCACCCCCGTAGAAATTCCTCATCCACCGTATTCGTGACGAGTTGATCGTATAATCGGGTGAAGCGAGCGAGATGACCGATGGTGCGCTTGGTCGCGTAATCAGGTGCTGCCCCGGTTTTAATCAAGAACGCCCAATCGCTGGACTGAGCGAGTAAGAGTTCACGCGCGAGTTGCTTGAGGACGCGGTCAGCGAGTGGGCTACACTCGTTTGCAGCCCTACGCGCGACTTCACTCATTTGCTGTGCCGCAACATGCAGCTGTGGATAAATCCACGCGTTGCTAGGATTCAGCCAAACTTCAAAATAGCCGTTCTCGCCCCATGTTGAAGTTGCTGGCTCAATGATTTGCTGCGTCGGATTGGCGGCCAGATATTCGCTCGGCGTGGAGAGACAGAAATCGCGCTCGATTGCTGCCTGGCGAATGAATTGTTCGAGGAAACGGGGACCTTCAAACCACCAATGCCCGAAGAGCTCGGCATCGAAGGGAACGACCACAATCGGATCAAACCCCGCCGCGGCGACTTCACGGATCTGGCGCCGGCGTTCCGAAACAAAATGACGGGCTTGTGTCTCGGCCACTTTTTCTGCAGCGACGGGATCGTATAGCTCCTTCTGGTCACTGGCTCCGGTGATGCGGTGATACTTCACGCCGGAGAATTTCCGGGTGCCGTGAGTAACTGGTCCCAAATGTTCCAGTGGAAGGTCGAATCCGGCGTCGCGATAAAACTCCCGGTACGCGGGGTCACCAGGATAACCTCCCTGTGCGCTCCAAACCTGTCGGCTTGAATCACGATCGCGCGCAAATGCCGCCAGCCCGGCCGGCGTGTAACAAGGTGCATAAATCGAGCGACGCGGACGCGGCTTTCCAAATAACAGGCCGTGTGTGTCGAGAACGAACCAACGAATATTTGCCTCCCGCAGGATGGATTCCAGACCTGCACCGTAAGCGCATTCAGGCAGCCAAAACCCGCGAGGCTCGACGCCGAAAAGCTCCACATAAACATCGCGTCCTATCAAAATCTGGGCCGGCGCTGCTTTAGCCGCGGACGTTGACCGCGGCCGCGTGGACCAGGCAAACGCTGGAGCGCCGATGTCACCGCTCCCGGCTATAACCGGCTCCTGGAGCAAGGGTAGCAAGCCATGCGTGGCCGCCGAGGCAACGATTTCAAGTCCGCCGCTTTCCCGCAGTTCACGAAAAGTGGCAAGCAAATCGCATTTGCATTCATCGACAAAGAAGCGCCGGGCTTCGCCAAAGATTTTGAAATAAAAGTCCGCGAGCTCGCGGAGTGCCGGGTGATTGCGATTTCGTTTCCGTTCACGCGTCGCGAGATCGATTAGCGAATCGAGATGCCGCACGTAACGCTCGCGAAGGAGCTTATCCTGCAGCATCGCGCAGAGCGTCGGCGTGAGCGACATGGCAAGCTTAAACGGCACATGATCATCGACCAGGCGCTGCATCATGCGCACCAGCGGGACATAACATTCCGTTATTGCTTCGAAGAACCAGTCTTCTTCCAGAAAATGCTCGTGCTCGGGATGGCGAACGAACGGCAGATGCGCGTGAAGAATGAGCGCGAGAGAACCGGCCATTGAAAGACAATTAGCGTGTCATTCCGAGCGAAGCGAGGAACCTCTCAAAAACGCTCTCGGCACACAAGAAAAGACGCGCGTGGCATCAGCGTGCGCGCTGGCTTTGAAACTGCAAGATTCCGCAACGTGCGATTGCGAGGTCCCTCATCGTCTGCGCGACTCGGGATGACGGATCACAGAGTGCGGCAAAAGTCTTGGAAGCGATCCAACCCTTTTTTGATGACGTCGATACTGGTCGCGTAACTGAGCCGGACAGTACGATCGTCGCCGAAGGCGGCTCCGGGAACGACCGCAACGTTGGCTTTACTTAACAGTCGATCCGCGAAATTTTGCGAAGTTAGACCGAGCTGACTAATATTCACCAGGACGTAAAATGCGCCCTCCGGTTTGACAGCAGTAACGTTCGAAATTTTTGAGATGCGGTCGAACATGTAATTGCGGCGCATATCGAACTCTTCTCGCATATCGATTATCGGTTGTTGATCGCCCTTTAAAGCGGCGACTGCGCCGTACTGCGAGAAAGAAGAAGGATTAGATGCGGTATGGCTTTGAATGGAATCGACCGCTTTAGCCACAGCCTCCGGAGCTGCCAGGTAACCAAGCCGCCAGCCTGTCATCGCGTACGTTTTGCTAAAGCCGTTGATTGTGATCGTCAGATCGTGGGCCGCCTCGGAGAGCGAGGCGATGCTCACATGTTTTGTATCGTCGTAAACGAGCTTCTCGTAGATTTCGTCTGACAAAATGTAAATGTCTTCCTCAGCTGCAACATCGACAATCGCCTGCAATTCTTCTCGCGTATAAACAGAGCCGGTCGGATTACAGGGACTGTTCATGATCAACATCTTCGTGCGCGGGGTCATTGCATTTTCGAAGTCTTCGGCCCGCATTTTCCAGGAGTTGCGCTCACTGGTCGGCACGATCACGGGATCAGCGCCGGCCAATCTGACCATTTCCGGATAGCTGACCCAATAGGGCGCGGGAATTATGACTTCATCGCCAGGCTGGCATGTAGCGAGGATCGCGTTGTAGCACGCGTGCTTTGCGCCGTTACTCACGATAACCTGCGCAGCGCGATAATTCAGGCCGTTATCGGCAGCCAATTTTTCTGCGATTGCCTGACGCAATTCCGGGATGCCGGCGCTGGGCGTGTATTTTGTAAAGCCGGCTTCCAATGCATCGATCGCAGCCTTTTTAATATGTTCGGGCGTGTCGAAATCCGGTTCGCCTGCGCCAAAGCCGCAGACATCTATGCCCTCGGCCTTCATGGCTTTGGCCTTGCTATCGATCGATAGAGTAAGCGAAGGGCTGAGTTGAGCGGCGCGTTCGGAAATTTCCATGGTAATAGGACTGGTTGTGGGATGGTTCAAAATGGAGCGCAAACTATGAGCGCCGGTAGAAGTTTTCAATGAGAGGTTTGAAATTATTCTCGTCGATTCGAATGATTCCCATTTCGCGTTTGGCGTTCTCACGAGAATCCGAGGCGTGCGCGGCGTTGATCATGATGGTCTGGCCAAATTCTCTCCGGATCGACCCTGGCGGCGCCTTGGCTGGATCGGTTGGGCCCAGCACGTCGCGAATCTTACGGACCGCATCCACGCCTTGATAAACAATCGCGATCGATTTTTCCGTTCCGGGAGCACCGCGTTCTTCAGGCGGACATTCGCTTGGCTTTCGCCCGGCCATGAATTCGACAATGCTTTCCCAGTTTTCGCGGCCGCTCTGTGGGCCAAGTTTTTTCTCAAGAACCGGCAGCACAGGGCCGTAAAATTCCTGCGCTTGCCCAACGCTCATCTGATGAACTTTGAATCCAATGATGGAGAGCCCCGAGCGGGAAAATACTTCAATGACACCGCCCGGCCGGAGATTTGGAAACCTGAAATTGTCGGGTTTGATCAGGACGAGGGTCTTTTCGACTTGTGCGTTGGCGGGGAAGGGGACGACTCGATCCAAAATTCCGCCGTCAGAATCGGAAAATTCCGCCCAGAGCTTCAAATCGTGCTCAACTGCTTTTGGATCGAAAGTGGCCAATACTCCGGGCTCAAAGTAAGTTACCTTCCCTGAATCATCCGTGATGTAATCTCCGTAGGTGTCGCGAATCGTTTCGCCGCTGGTGCGCTCGTGCACGATATGACCAACCGTGCCGCGAATCTTTTCGACCGCTTCCGGGCCGCGAAAAACAAGGAACAAAACGCGCGGGCGATGTCCGTTTTTCTCGCTTGTGAAATTCTTCAGAACGTACTCGCGAATCAGCTCTTGTGTCGCGCGATGACGCGGATGGGTTTCCGTCACGATCGCCTCGGCGTAGCGTTTGGTTAACTCCAGACCCGGTGCAAACATGCGTCCGCCTACCAGATCGAGTCCTGTGCGGGAAATCAGCCGGCCAACGATGCCGCCGGTGCGCGATTTGCGCATCGAGTACGGCGTGACGGCGACATAGGCGAGTTGTTCGTTCTGCATGCTGTCTGTTTCAGCCGCGGCTCGTGTTTAAACCGCGTGGAATGCAGAGAAACCGAAGCCGCCAAGGCTGAAAGAACCTATCTGTCAGAGTTTACTCGCGCAAATCCAAAGTCGCGTAGACTTCCTAATCTGACCTTGGGCTACTTCGCAAGCGGGACGCATGCCGTGTTTTCGCCAGCATGGCGATCCATTTCCCGCGACGGTTTACTTTCACGATCTCAATCTTGTTCCGTCTCAGAGCATGAAGGAGTTTGTTTTCTTGCATGCGAAGCACGCCGGAAAGAATTAGCCAATGAGCGCGTCTTAGTTTCGGGAGAATTTCGATCAACAACCGGCTGTAAAGATTCGCAGCAACGACGTCCCTTCCCGCCCGGGACTTCCATTTGCGCAGATCGCCCAACTTAAAATCGACATTATCGATTTTGTTAAGACGTGCGTTTGCTTTCGCTACGAAAATCGCTTTCGGATCGATATCAATGCCAACCACGCGTCCTGCGCCGAAGCGTTCCGCCGCGAGAGCGAGAATTCCGCTCCCGGTTCCAAGGTCAGCAAGCGACCAGCTATTCTTCCATTCGCGAGTCAAGCGCTCCAGGAGACGAAGGGACATTGCCGTCGTGGTATGTTGTCCTGTTCCAAACGCCGCGGAAGCGGGAATGACGAGGAGCCGCGGTTTCTTGACCCGCGCTGTGGTATGCACTGTCCTCAGCGCATGTGGTCGAGCTCGGTGAGTGTAGATCCGCTGAGGACAGCGGACACTACAGCATTGTGCCCGCACCTTGCTCCTGGCGATCACTAGCCGCGCGCCAATCCTGATAGGCTTCCTCTTTTCCGCGTCTGCGAATCGCTTGAGCCAATTGGGCGGCAATTTCTCGGTGCGTCCGCCAAATTCTTCGACCAGTTTTCGGGAATCATTGCGTGATGTGCACGCAATTTGGAGTTGCCGCCGCTTCCGCCCGGGTCTTGAGATGATCGCAAGTCTGCCACCTGAAAGCGCTTGCAAAATGTTTTCGTGCGCACTCAGCCAGCGCGGCTCAGCAATTTTTCGCCACAGATACATCACTTCCGGGAGCGCCTCTAGCGCGCGATTCATTACGGATCTTTGAGCCGTTTTCGGCCTTCACGTTACGCTACGCTTCAAGCGAAGACTGGAGCGGGTGACGAGGGTCGAACTCGCGACGTCCTCCTTGGCAAGGAGGTGCTCTACCACTGAGCTACACCCGCAGTTTTGAGGGGAAACAAATAATGTCCAGCCGTCTGCAACGCGCAACCTTTTAATTGTCGCCAGGGGGTTGAAATAGTTGAATCCAAACAGGGCGCTAAACGCATCCTACGGTCAAATCATTCACTATGAACAGATTCATCCTCATCTACACTTGTTCCCTCGCGGTGGCGATAAGCTCATTTGCGCAGGCGCCGACAGCCTCGCCACTCACAAACACGCCTGCGGCAACGACTGCCATTTCGCCAACTTCAACGCCTCAAAGCAAGGTCGAGCAGTCGGTCAGGAAGAAACAGAAGAAGCATTTCAATTTCACAATCGACGATCACGACACCGACTTCGAAAAGTCGAAGGATATTCCCGCAATGGTGATTCCACTGGTTGGAATCGTTTTCCTGACCATCTTCGGTGCGCCGGTGCTGATCGTCGGCCTGATTTTGTATTTTGGCTTCTCCAAATCGCGCGCTCTCCACAAGACAGTGCGAATGATGGTGGAGAAGGGCCAGCCAGTCCCGGAAGCGTTGCTTGCTCCCCCACCACCAGCCCAGCGGAAACGTTCCGATCTGCGTCGCGGTGTTGTGCTGACGATGGTCGGCTTGGGACTAATGGTGTTTTTCGGCGCCGTGAACGATTGGGAGGGCGGTGCGTGGACCTTGGGCCTCATTCCTTTCCTGATCGGCGCTGGCTATTTGCTTGTATGGAAGCTGGACACAAAGAAGGACAACCCGCCGCCATTACCGTAATCTGCGGCCGTGGAGCTGACCGATGCAGACCTCGTCGCGCGAGTTCTTGTCGATGAGGACCAGCACGCTTTCGGCGAACTGGTTCGGCGGCATCAATCCAGTGTGCGTGGTTTACTACGCCAGCTTACCCGCACCGACGTCGCTCTCGCCGACGATCTGGCCCAGCAAGCTTTCCTGCGCGCCTACAAGAACATCCGGAATTTTCGCGGCGAAGCGCGCTTTTCCACATGGCTTTATCGGATCGCCTATAATTGTTTTCGAGAAGATGCGCGCCGCCGGAAGGAACTCGTGGGAATCGATGAAGAACAACTCCAAACCCAACACGATCCTCAGGCTGCCGATCCTGGTTTAAGACATGACCTTATGCGGGCACTAAATCTACTTCCCTTGAATGAACGCTCCGCGATTTTACTTTGTTGCCAGAACGGTCTTTCCCACGATGAAGCTGCTCGTGTTCTCGACATCCCTCTTGGTACAGTGAAAACGAATGTCCTTAGAGGCCGCGAGAAATTGAAACGAATGCTTGCCGACTGGGGTCCAAATTAGGTAAAGAGGATATGAGCAAATGAACCAGGAACATTGGCTTGATCGAGAATTGCGCGATGCGGCGCCCTATATCGACGACGAGGGATTTACTGTCCGAGTGTTGCAACAGTTACCGCCGCCCCGGCGCCGTCAGGATCTTTTGCGTGCTGTCATTCTTCTGGGAACGGCTTTCCTGGCGAGCGTGCTTACCTATGTCGTTTCGGATGGCGGTCGCTTTATCAGTGTGACTCTTGAGCGTCTCGCGGCCTTGCCCGCGTTATGGGTCTTTGTGCTGGCTCTCGCCAGCGGGTTGGTTATGGCAGCTGCTGGCGCTACGGCCGCAATATCCAGAAGCCGGGCCTCGCTAACTTAACTCGTCCAAGAAACAGCCCGCAAATTCGGCTAATCCACGCAAAGTTTACGGGCTTGGTGTACGTCGAGTTCAATCTGCCGGACTAACGCATCCACATTTTCGAACTTCTGTTCGGGCCTGAGATACCGGATAAAACGCACTTCGACGTCCTGGCCGTAGATATCGCGATCAAAATCGAACAGATGAATTTCGAGCACGCGCTCGGATTTACTAGTGCTCACAGTGGGGCGGTAGCCGAGATTTACCACGCCAGGATAGACGCTTCCTTCCAGCATGGCCTCCGCGAAATAAACCCCGTTTGGAGGAAACTGCTCGCTATGAGCGCTCAGATTCGCTGTCGGGAATCCGATCCTTTTCCCTAAGTCATCACCCCGCACGACCGTCCCCAGGATCGTGTACTCACGGCCCAGCATTTCAGCGGCTTTCGCCAGGTCGCCTGTTTCGACTGCATGACGAATCGCTGTACTGCTTACGAGCTCACCGTTCCCGAGTGTTACAGGGGGAATTCCAACGACCTCAAAGTCGAATTGCGCGCCCAGCTTCCGGAGGAGAGCAAGATTGCCGCGCCGGCCTTTTCCAAATGACCATTCATGACCCACGCAGATTTCACGCAGCGGTTTTGAATGCGTCACTAGTTGCTGCACAAAGTCTTCCGGCGCAGTTGCGGCAAATGCCTTGTCGAATTTGAGGACGAGCAGATGCCGTACTCCGAGGTTGCGAATCAGTTTGATCTTGTGTTGCGTGGCCGTGAGCAAATGGGGTGCGTCGTTGGGGCGAAGCACTTTCATCGGATGCGGATCAAAAGTAACGACCACCGGAGTGCCCTTTGCCGATCGGGCGTGCTCGGCTGAGGTGGAAATGACGGCTTGATGACCGAGGTGCACACCATCGAAGACCCCGATCGCGAGGAAAAGCGAACCAGGCAAACGAGCTAGCTCGGATATAGAATGGAGTGTTTCCATCAATCGAATGACCAATGCCGAATGACGAATGCCGAAGGAAATCCGAATGACGAATACCGAACACGTTGGCGAGCAAGTATTCGTGTTTCCTGCTTCGTCATTCTTTCGTCATTCGTCATTCGAGCTTCGTCATATTCTCAAGCTCCCCGCATGCGCGACACGTCTGGAAGGCTTAGGAGCCTGCTCAAAATTTCCTCGCGTGGCGCATCCTTGATTTGAGTGACACTAATGGCATTAGCAACGTCGAAGCGTCCGGATTTCGTGCGCCGCAGCGACTTTAGATGCGCCCCGCAGCCGAGACTCTCGCCGATCTCGTGGACATAAGTGCGAACATAGAAACCCTTACTGCACAAAACACTAAAATCGATCTCGGGAAGAACTATTCGATCAATTGTGTAGCGATAGACATGCACCAGGCGAGGTTCCCGTTCGACCACTTTCCCTTGACGTGCCAGTTTGTACAGCGGAATTCCACCATGTTTTTTCGCCGAGACCATCGGCGGTATTTGGTAAAAATCGCCCCTGAACTTTTCAAACGCAGCGCGAATTTGATTTTCGTCTAGCGCAGGAACCGGTCGCTGCTGGATGACTTCTCCCTGCCGATCTTGTGTATCGGTTGTCACACCGAGCACGAATGTTCCGGCGTATTCCTTGTCTTCGCTCATGAGTAAATCCTGGACCTTTGTGCCCCGTCCCACAGTGATTAAAAGCAAGCCGGTCGCTATGGGATCAAGCGTGCCGCAGTGACCGACTTTTCTGACCTGGAGATTTCGACGAACCAGCGCGACGACGTCGTGTGAAGTCATCCCTTCAGCCTTGTCCACGAGCAGGACGCCGTCAGGAGTTACGGGATAAGACATGACGACAAGAAGATTGCACAGTTACAACGTTGAAGCGTTGAAACGTTAAGTCATTGGAGCGGCTGCCGCCTTTAGCGAGTCAATCTTAGCGCGAACTTCTGCCAAAACTCGCTCTTGTACTTCCGGAAGCGTTCCGCGCACGCGCGCACCGGCGGCAAGCGCATGGCCTCCTCCGCCGAACTTCTGGCAGATAGCGCAAACATCAACAGCATCACTTTTGGAACGCATGCTCACGCGCACTTTGCCATCGGACAGTTCTTCGAAAAAGACGGCAACGATAACGCCGCGAACGGCGCGCAGGTGATCGATCAGCCCCTCGTTATCCTCGGGAAGGACGCCAAGCTCGGCAGCTGTTTTCAACGTAAGACCAAAACTTGCGACGCGACCTTCTTGCTGGAAACGCATGGTGCGCAGGAGTTCGCGCAAAAGTTCCAGACGACGCCGGGGATAATTCTCATAGAGCTGCTGACTCAAGCGTCCAACGTCGAGACCTGTCCGAATGAGTTCCGCCGCGATCTCGAAAGTGTGGGCGCTGGTCTGTGGATACTGAAACGAGCCCGTGTCAGTGGATATCGCGGCGTAAAGATTTTCTGCGATATCTCGATTGAACGGCAGACCCTGGCTCTTGATCAGATGAAAAACGATTTCCGCCGTGGCAGGCGCAGACGAATCGATATGAGCCACGTCGCCATAACCGGGATTGCTCGGGTGGTGGTCAATGTTAATCCAAATTTTCGACGACCGGATTGCCACCAGAGCAGTGCCAAGGCGGTTTTGAATTGCGGTATCAAGTGCGATGGCAACATCGAAATCCTCCGGAGTAGAAGGCGGCTTGGTGAGCAACTCAGCGCGGGGAAGGAAGGAATACTTCTCCAACATTCCGTCTTCATTCCACACACGCACTTCTTTCCCGAGTGCTTGAAGGGAAAGCGCCAGTGCGAGCTGGCTGCCCAACGCGTCGCCGTCCGGACGAACGTGACCCAAGATGGCGAAACGCTGATGGTCGCGTAATATCTGGCCAATGTCCTGGAATTTGGAAGTGCTCATCATGTAGTCGCCGCGGTCTTTGTCCCGCTACAGCCTCTCGGCGTAGGTGGATAAGTGATCGCGAAAAAGGACGGCGGCTCGCTATGATAGAAGGGCCACAGGGCCGTAGCTACAATCTTCACTTCTTGTCGCCTTGAGCCGCTTCGATCTCTTGCATGATTTCTATGACCCTGGTCCCGCGCTCGATGGAGGTATCGAGATGAAAAATAAGGTGCGGCGTATACTTCATAGTAACATGACGAGCAAGTTCTGCCTGTAACGCGGGACGATGAGACGTTAGCTTGCTCATCACGCTCTCGCGGGCCTGTGTTCCAAGAACGCTCACAAACACGTGCGCGTTTTTTAAGTCGGGTGTTACGTCCACATGATTGATGCTGACCAGGGCGCCTTCGAAGCTCATTTCTCGCGCGATGATCCCGCTTAGCTCCCGCTTCACAACTTCGTTAACACGCAACATTCGATGTTTCATAGTAGCCTTTCGCTGTTAATTCTGAGCGGAGCGAAGCGGAGTCGAAGGATTCCGTGAAATCATCTTTGGTTGCGCCACGGGACTCCTCGACTTCGCTCGGAATGACTGCCGTCACAATTTTTGCGCGAAAGCTTCAAGTTGATAGCACTCGATCACGTCGCCAACTTGATATTCGCTGAAATCGCCGAGCTTGATTCCGCATTCCAGTCCGGAACGCACCTCCTTCACATCGTCCTGGAAACGGCGCAGCGTCGAAAGCCCGCCGTCATAAACAGGTTGCCGTTTACGGAGTACGCGGGCCCGAGCCACGCGAGCTATGCGGCCGTCAGTCACGAGGCATCCGGCAACAATGCCTCTGGTAAGGTGGAATACCTGCTTCACTTCGGCGTGTCCGATGACTGTTTCCCGGTGTTCGGGCTCGAGCAAACCAGCCATCGCTTCTTTCATCTGATCGAGCAGCTCATAAATGATGCTGTAAAGTTTGACCTGGACTCCTTCGCTTTTTGCAGCGGAAACGGCCATGTTCTCCACCTTCACATTGAAACCGACCACTACAGCATTCGAAGCGCTCGCCAGTAGAATGTCCGATTCCGAAATCGGCCCCACAGCGGAATGAATGATTTCAAGATCGACTTTCTTGCTCTCGATCTGTTTCAACGCTCCAACCAATGCTTCCAGCGAGCCTTGTGCGTCGCACTTTAGCACGATCCGCAGGACTTTTTTCCCTCCGGCAGCTTCGAGCAGGCTCTCAAGGGTGGCCCGTTTCGGAATGGTCAATTTATCGGAGCGTTTGGCCACCACGCGCTCCTCGCTCAACGTCTTTGCCGAACGCTCGGAATCCATTACGAGCAGTTCATCGCCGGCATTGGGTAGCCCGGTAAACCCAAGCACCTTCGCCGGCATAGAGGGAACAGCCTCCTTGACTGGCTTGCCGCGGTCGTCCAGAAGCGATTTCACTTTGCCGCTGTAATCACCACAAATGAACGGGTCGCCAATCTTCAGTGTCCCCATCTGCACAATAACGGTAGCAGTGGGACCGCGCCCGGCTTCGACTTGCGCTTCGATCACTGTCCCGCGCGGGGTAGCAGTAGGCGACGCCTTAAGTTCCATTACTTCGGCCTGCAACGCGATCATTTCAAGCAGGTGATCGATTCCTGTGCCTTTCGTCGCGGAGACGGGACAAACAATCGTTTCACCTCCCCAATCTTCCGGGCTAAGGCCACGCTCCTGCAGTTGTTTCTTTACTCTATCGATATTTGCCGAAGGAAGATCGATCTTATTGATCGCAACCATTATCTTTACGCGCGGCGCGGCTTTGGCGTGATTAATGGCTTCAATGGTTTGCGGCATGAGGCCATCGTCGGCTGCGACAACGAGCACAACGATATCGGTGACATTCGCCCCCCGCGCGCGCATCGCCGTAAAGGCAGCGTGCCCCGGCGTGTCGATAAAGGTAAGTGTCGCGCCATTGTGATCAACGCTATAGGCGCCGATATGCTGAGTAATGCCGCCGGCTTCGCCCGCCGCGACACGGGTTTTGCGAATGGCGTCCATCAACGTTGTCTTGCCATGATCAACATGTCCCATGAACGTGATAATCGGTGCCCGCAGCTTGAGTTCTTCTTTCTTTTTAATGACCGGCGGCGGGGGTGCGACGACCACCTGTTCAACCTTGTGGACACCGCCGCCTTTTTCGCGGCGCTCCTTTTCCAGAACAAAGCCATGGCTTTCCGCGATCTTCGAAGCGATGTCCGGCTCGACTGTCTGGTTAACGTTGGCGAAAATGTTGTAATTCATCAGCTCCGCAATGAGTTGATGCGGCTTCAAGCCTAACTCAGTCGCCAGTTGCTTAACGATAATTGGGGGCTTGATAAGAATGATCTTCTGCGCCGCGGTTTCCTCCTCAACGGGCGGCGGCTCCGTTGCGTCAGGCGCAGTTTTTGCATCGGCGATGCTTGGCGCATCAACTGTAACCGATTCCACAGGCGCGCTCATTGTAGGCGACGCTGGCTTTGCGGGCGTTTCCAGAGAAGCCCTTATGCGTGAAATAGGAGGTAAAACGTCGCGCTTCGGTTTTGGCTCGCCTTGTTCGGCCTTCTTGCTCGGTTTTTTTCGATCAATGAGTGAAACACTCTCTGCTTCGTGGCCAGGGGGTCGAGCGGCCTCCGGTGCGGACTTTGAGGGCAGAGGGGTGCGCGGCTTTGCTCCGGGCGCAACCTCCTGCTTTACCTTTTGCTTTGGAAGTTTTGTCTTGGCCGCGGCTGCTGGCTTGCGAGCAGCAGCAGTCCCACGCGCGGCCTGTTTGCGCGTTGCAGTTTTGCTGCTCGTCTTCGTTGCCATTGTTGTTCTTTAAAAATTTCGCTCATGGCCCGAGCTTCCCTAAACCAGAGCCATGTTATTGTACGAGTTCCTGCCGATGGACGGCCTCGTAAATCTCGCGCGCCTTTGTTTCATCGACCGCGAGAATATCTACTAAATCCTGCACGTCTGCATCGCGCAATCCCTCCAGGTTCGTAAAGCCGGATTTTACCAGCGCGAGCGCCTGTTCTTCACTAATGGGCAGCGCGCCAGCAAGGGTCTGAGCTGCTTGCGCCACCTTTTGTTCTACCACGGTCGTCGCGGATGTGTCCTTGCCGATATTGATCTCCCAGCCGGTCAATCGGGAAGTCAATCGCGCATTCTGTCCCTTCTTTCCGATCGCGAGCGAAAGCTGATCTTCATCGACGGAAATCTGCACACTTTTCTTCTCCGTATCGAAAGCGAGTTTCTTTACTTTTGCCGGCTTGAGCGCTTCCAGAACGTATTCCTTTGGATCGGAGCTCCAGCGAATGATATCGACCTTTTCGTTGTTCAGCTCGCGGACGATATTTTTGACGCGCGAGCCGCGCATGCCAACACACGCGCCCACGGGATCCACTTTTTCGTTCGCGCTCCAGACTGCGATTTTGGTGCGATAGCCCGCTTCTCGCGCGATACCGCGAATCTCCACGGTGCCATCCGCGATTTCGCTTACTTCCAACTCGAAAAGCCTGCGCACAAAATTAGGGTGGCTGCGTGAGACAATGATCTCCGGCCCGCGGATACCATTTTCCACTGCGACGACGTACGCGCGGAGCCGGTCGCCCACGTTGTAATCTTCTACCACCACTCGCTCGCGCTGCGGCATGATGGCCTCGAATTTTCCAAGATCGAGAATGACATCCGAACGGTCGAAGCGCCGCACCGTTCCGCTGACGATTTCGCCGGCGCGGTCTTTGAACTCCTCATAGATCATTTCTTTCTCAGCCTGGCGAATCCGTTGCATCATGGCTTGTTTTGCTGTCTGCGCCGCGATCCGTCCGAAATTTTTCGGCGTTACTTCCACTTCGATTGTGTCGCCGGCGTTTGCATCCGGTTTAATCTTGCGCGCTTTCGACAGTTCGATCTCATCCTGCGGATTGGCGACTTCGTCCACGACCACGAGGTTTGCCAGCGCCCGGATTTCTCCAGTCTTTGGATTGATGTCGATCCGCAGCTCGCGTGAAGCGCTCACGCTCTTCTTCGAGGCTGAGAGCAAGGCATTCGACACCGCTTCGAGGAGGATTTCGCGTTTAATCCCGCGTTCCCGCTCCAGGTAATCGAGCATGGCAATAAATTCTGCGTTCATAAAACATGTAGCCCGCAGACTAAAAAGAGTGGGACGCCAGTTCCCACTCTGATCAACGCGCGGACTCGACACTTAGGTTACCGTCTTAAGGCCTTCTCGTCAAGATACCCGTTGGTTAGATTTGACGTTCAACGCCCAATATCGAACGTGCAGCACCCAATGAATTCGCGCATAGCAGCCGTTCTTGTCGTCCTTCTCGTGTGGGCGGTGATTTATTTACCAGCGCTTGGTTCTATTGCAATCAAAGGAGAAGAAGGACGACGAATTTTGCCGGCGATAGGGATGCTCCAGACGGGTAACTACATCGTCCCGGAAGTTGGAGGGAATCCATATTTCCGAAAGCCGCCCCTCGTGAACTGGCTGGTAGCCGCATCCTTCCGAATTTTTGGAGTTCGCAACGAATGGACAGCACGTCTGCCATCGGCTGTCGTTGTGCTGGCAGTGGCCGTCGCATTTGTCACCGTGGCGCGTGCCGGTCTGGGCCCAGGAGGATCGATCATCGCGGCTCTCATTTGGATGACAAACATCGGGATGATGGAAAAAGGCCGGTTAATTGAAATCGAAGCGCTGTATGTCTCTCTTTGTGGACTTGCGATTATTTTTTGGCTGAGCTTTTTCGTTCAACGGAAATCTCCGTGGCTCATTTGGGTTCCGGCATCCATTTTTCTAGGGCTTGGGCTTTTGGCGAAAGGTCCAACCCATCTCATATTTTTCTACGCCATCGTGTTTGCCGTGGTTTGGCATCTGAAAGAGTGGCGGCTTCTTATTCACCCTGCGCATTTCGCCGGGCTAGCGATCATGCTGGGGATCTTCGCGGTGTGGGCTATTCCGTTCTTGCATACCACGCCGACACACGTGGCGGCAGTGAAGTGGTCAAATCAGTTCACAGGCAGGCTCCAAGGCATCGATTTCAAGTTAATCAGTTGGATTCAAAATATCCCGCGCGGTCTTATCTATTTTCTGCCTTGGGTTCTTTTGTTCCCTTTCGTTAGGTTTTCAAGGTTTCACGATGACGCTAAGCAACGGCTGGCGCGCGGTCTCGCTTGGGGAATAGCTGTACCGTTCCTCGCCCTAAACCTCGTTCCCGGTGCCTTGCCGCGATACAGCATGCCGGTAATAGCACCAGCTTCGTGGTTGCTGGCGATGAGCTGTACCGGACAGGCATTGCAGTGGCCCTGGGAAAAAGGGACGTCGGACGAGCGAACATGGGCAAAAATAGTCGCGCTTTTTGTCGGAGTTGGACTCGTAGTTGGAGGGATTGGTTATCCGCTCACAGCGGTAGTCCTGAGAAACAGGCAACAAGTGAAGAAGGCCGCGGCGGAAATTAATGCTCTCGTTCCGCTGAATGAGACGCTTTATGCGGTGGATCCAGAATATCAGCCGGTATTTTTTTACGTGAAGGCGCCGCTGGAATACGTGAGTTACGTTCAGGAACTGCCGGCTGAGACGCGTTATTTTCTTGTTCAAGCTGACAAAGAAGCCGAAGCGACAACCACGCCACGATGGGTACCGCGACGTGCGCATCTGCGTGCTCGTGTCCGGGATTATCGCAAACGCGAGCTGCTCCTCTTCGAAGTTGGCCCCTAGGAGACTATTCCACAGTCTCCAAATGAACATTGACAGGCTGATAGATTGGAATTGGTTAGCATGCTAACCAATTTAATCTGCGTCACATGTCCGATGACGAAACATTTGGGCCGCTGCTCCACGGGACTGCTCGTGCCTGGCGACTGAAGTTGGACGAACGACTCAAGCCAATGGGTCTGAGCCAGGCCAGGTGGCGCACCCTGCTGCATCTGTCGCTGGCAGGAGACGCGCTTACTCAGACAGAGATTGCCGCTCGGCTGGGCGTGGAAGAGCCTACCGTTGTGACGTTGTTGCACCGGCTGGAAGAAGAAGGCTGGATCGTCCGCAAGGGTTCACCACACGATCGCCGCTGCAAAATGGTGCTGCTCGGCCGACGAGCGCAGGACGTGATTTCTCAAATCAGCGCTGAAGCCGAAAAACTTCGCCACGAACTACTGAAAAATATTTCGGTAGGGGACCTGCGTATTTGCATGCGTGTGCTCACGCAGATTTACGAAAAAGCGGAAAAGAAAAACGGAAGTGGCACGCCGGCGAAAGTCCGGTCCGCGATAACGTCTACTGTAAGAAAATGAACATCGTGCAAGAGGAAGAGCGTCGCGTCGCGCATAGAGCGCCCAAGCCAGCAAAATTTCGACGGGCGGGGGTGCAATCCATTCCGCGCTGGGCCTACGTGCTTTTTGCTGTATTAGCTGTTTTGGTTCTGTTTCGCACCTTTCAACGCGGTGTCGACACGTTGAAGCCGGCGCAGGCGCCGGCACGTCCTGTGGCCGTGGCCAAGGTCGTTGCAAAAGATGTACCGCTTTACCTCGATGAAATCGGCACATGTGCGGCTTACGAGACTGTGCTGGTGCAGGCGCAGGTCAGTGGTGTAATCATCACGCGTAATTTTCAGGATGGCTCCGACGTGAAGAAAGGCGACTTGCTTTTCACAATCGATCCGCGCCCGTTTCAAGCCGCTCTCGACCAGGCGAAAGCGCAAGCCGAGTTGGATCAGGTGATTCTGAAGCGACAAGAGGACCTGCGTGCTAGAAAGGTCATATCGCAGCAGGACTACGACACGGCCGTGGCGAACGCGCAGAAGTCTCAGGCCGCGACCGAGGCTGCCCAGGTGAACCTCGACTGGTGCTACATAAAGTCGCCCATCAACGGACGAGTCGGTCTGCGCAATGTTGACGTTGGCAACCTGGTTGGTCCCTCGACTACCCCGCTGGTCACCATTTTAGGTCTGGACCCGATTTACACCGACTTCACTGTGGCCGAGAACGATCTTCCGCTGGTGCGAAAATATCTAGGTGGGCCGAACATCAAGGTGCAAACCTACCTGCAAGATGGTTCGATCATGCCACGCACTGGCGATCTTTACTTCATCGACAATGCAGTGCAGCCAGGCTCTGGAACCGTGAAAGCCCGCGGGGTCACGCCGAATCCCGATCGCGCCCTGTGGCCCTCAGAATTTGTGCGGGTTCGTTTCATCCTGGACACGCTCAAGAACGCCACACTCGTCCCGGCACAGGCCGTCCAGGTTAGCCAGAGTGGGCCGTTTGTTTTCGTGGTGAAACCTGATAACACCGTCGATCTTCGCCCTGTCAAGCCCGGCCAACGGCAAGAAGGCGATCTCACTGTGGTTGAGAGCGGCGTGAAACCCGATGAGACCGTCGTGGTGACCGGCCAGCTTGCGCTTGCGCCTGGAGCGAAAGTAGCGCCACAACCATACGTACCTCAAAGCCCCGGGAACGCTCCGCAGTCTGCCTCTTCAAAAAGCGGAATGTGACATGAACGACGCTGACGAACATGACGGCGAACGCGAAGTAAAAGATAAGGATCGCCTTAGATCGAGGTCCTTTGCCGGGAAACCGCCGGAGCCCACGGCAAAGTTAGTTCCAATCGAAGGCTCGGGGCTCTCCGGACCGTTCATTCGCCGGCCCGTAATGACCGTATTGCTGACGTTGTCGGTGATCGTCGCCGGTCTTGCGACTTATGGGAAGCTCGCGGTCAACGATTTGCCGGCAGTCGATTATCCAGTCATCCAGGTGAGTTGTTCGTATCCCGGCGCCGACCCCACCACGATGGCCAATAACATTGCCACGCCCCTGGAGAAACAATTTCTGCAAATTCCCGGACTCGACATCATCACCAGCAATAGCACGCAGAGCAACACATCGTTCACGTTGCAGTTCGTTTTGAGCAAAAGTATCGTCGACGCCGCGACCGACGTGCAGGCTGCGATCCAGCGGGCCACGGGCAAGTTACCACTCGATCTGCCGAGTCCGCCCACGTTCACCAAAACGAACCCGAACGATCAGGCAGTTTACTTGTTAGCTCTGATGTCGGATACGCTCACGGACTGGGACCTGTACAAGTACGCCTCCACTGCGGTCGCTCAGCGCATCAACATCCTGCCCGGTGTCTCACAAGTGAATATTTATGGAGTGCAAGGCGCGATTCGGGTCAAGGCTGACCCTTCAGCGCTTGCTGCGCGAGGACTGACGATGGACGATCTCGCCAGCGGGATTAAATCCGGCACGGTCTATTCCGGCGCGGGGCAATTCGATGGCACGCACCGTACCTTTGTGCTGCAACCGAATGGACAGCTCGACAAGGCCGAGGGCTATCGGGAGTTGATCGTGGCGCGCAACCCAAACGGCGCACCGGTTTATCTTCGTGACGTCGCCGATGTTCGTCAAAGCGTGCAGGACGAACGCATCTCGCGCTTTTTCTGGGTACGCGGCTTTAATCCACCCGGATCAGTTGTGGTGCTGGCGGTTTCGCGGCAGGCGGGCGCGAACGCCGTGGAGGTAGCCAACTCTGTAAAAGCGCTTTTCCCTGAACTGCGCGCGAGCTTGCCGGGCTCGATCAAATTCACGCCGGTGTTCGACCGGTCGCAAACCATCGTCAATTCCGCTGACGAAGTGAAATGGACGCTCATCATTGCGTTCGTGCTGGTGGTGCTAGTCATCTACGTTTTTCTCGGCCGCGCCACGGACACCCTAATTCCGGCTGTGGCATTGCCAATGTCGTTGCTGCTCACGGTGGCCGTGATGTACGCGCTCAATTTCTCCATCAACAATCTCACTCTCATGGCGCTGACGTTGGCCATCGGTTTCCTTGTCGATGATGCGATTGTGTTTTTGGAAAACGTCGTGCGCCGGGCCGAGCACGGCGAGTCGATCCTGAAAGCAACGTTCAATAGCGCGGGCGAAATTTCTTTCACTATCCTGTCGATGACCCTTTCGTTAGCCGCTGTCTTCATTCCGTTGGTTTTCATCCCTGGACTTCTTGGCCGCATCTTCCGCGAGTTCTCCGTCACGATCATCGTGGCCATTCTTGCCTCGGGTCTTGTGTCTCTGACGCTCACGCCCTTGATGTGCGCGCGCATTTTGGGAGAGCGCAAAGCCGGGCACAAGCGCGCCTGGATGGAACGGCACACGACCAATTTCATCCAACGCGTGATCGCTGCGTACGGTCGCGCGCTCGACTGGTTTCTGGACCGGGCGTGGCTGACCGTGCCGATCCTGATCGTCTGCATCCTCGGTCTCTGGTTCTTTTTCACGCATCTGCCATTCACATTATTGCCCCCGGGCGATAGCGGTTTCATTCGCGGCGTGTTCATCGCGCAGGAAGGTTCGTCGCCGGCGCAGATGCGGGCGTATCAAGGCGAGGTCAATAAGAAGCTCCAAGAGGATCCAGCCGTCGGGCAATTCTTCACGCTCGCTGGTTTCTCCTCGCGCAGCGCTTTGTCGCAGGGCCTGATGTTTCTCTTTCTGAAGCCACGCAGCGAGCGCCCGCCCATTGATCAAATCATTTTGCGACTGCAAAAATCGATGGGCTCCATTCCTGGCATCACGGCCGTGTTAACGCCCAGCCCGGTCTTGCAAATCAGCGTCGGCGCCACGAGCCAGACCCAGGGCCAGTACGCCTACACTATTAGCGGTATCGTTCCCGAGGACGTTTATGCCGTGGCCGACGAACTGATGGCAAAACTGCAGCAGTTTAAAGGGTTCGCCAGTGTCCGCTCCGATTACTACCACGACACACCAAATCTTAGGATCGACATCAATCGGGATCGCGCTGCAACCTACGGGGTTTCCACTTCCGCAATCCAAAGCCTGTTGCGCAACGCTTACTCGCAAAACTACGTCTATCTCATCAAGGAACCGGACGATCAATACCAAGTCATTCTCGAAGTCAAAGACAAGGAGCGGGCGCACCCTGACGACTTGGACGATCTCTACGTCCGCAGCAACACCAGCGGCAATTTCAGCGCGAGCGGCTCGGGTGGGGGAACGATCGCCACGACCACGGGTAACATGTCAAACCTGGTCCCGATGCGTGTTGTAACATCGACTAAGGAAGTTATCGGTCCGCAGGCTGTGAACCATTTGAATCAGTTCACCAGTGTTACGTTCAACTTCAACCTGTTGCCAAACGTCGCAATTGGCGATGCCACCAAGGCGATCGAGGAAGCCTTCGCGCAAATCCATCCGCAACATCCGACTGTCCAGGGCATCTTCCAGGGCGAAACACTGGTGTTCCGGCAACTCTTCCACTCGCTGCCTCTGCTGCTGCTCGCCGCGGTCTTTGTTATGTATGTGATTCTGGGAATTCTTTACGAAAGCTATGTGCACCCTTTCACGGTCTTGTTCCCGGCGATTGTCCCCGCGTTAGTCGGAGGCCTGGCCACCTTGTATCTCTTTCACTCAGTGCTCTCGCTTTACAGTGTGATCGGACTTTTCCTGTTGTTAGGCATCGTGAAAAAGAACGGGATCATGGTTGTTGATTTTGCCTTGCAACGAATCGACGAAGGCTGGGACCTCCGGTCGGCTATTCACGAAGCCAGTATGGAACGGTTTCGTCCTATTATGATGACAACACTCGCTGCGCTTATGGGTGCAGTGCCGATTGCGCTCGGGTTCGGGCAGGACGCTGCATCGCGCCGTCCACTAGGGCTGGTAATCGTAGGCGGTCTGATTTTCTCCCAATTGATCACGCTCTTCGTCACACCAGTGATCTATCTCTGGCTCGAATGGTTCCAGGAGCACGTGCTCGACAAGGTACCCTTCCTGCGCCGCGTGCACACACATCACGAGGGCGAGCCGGCGAGAGGAGACATGCGACCCGAACCTGCGGCCGTGCACTGATTTTTGTTATTCGTACTCTTACTCGGCCTCCAAGTTAGTCTGAAAGAACGCGAGCAAGAGCAGGAGCAGGGTAAGAAAGATATTGGTTAACATGCGCGCGATGGTTTTGGATAAGCCGCGGCAGCCACTGCAACTCCGCGACATAGAGAGACCAAGACCGGCCAAGGGCCAGCTGCTTGTGCGAATCGCAACGTGCGGGGTGTGCAGGACTGATCTTCACGTGGTCGATGGCGAACTGCCGGATCCAAAACTCCCGCTCATACCAGGTCATCAAATTGTCGGGTACGTTGAAGAGATAGGCCCGGACATTCCTTCGTCATTCGCGATTGGAGATCGCGTCGGTATTCCGTGGCTAGGCTGGACCGATGGCGAATGCATTTATTGTCGATCGAACCGTGAAAATCTTTGCGATCGAGCGCGCTTTACCGGCTACACCATCGATGGCGGTTATGCGGAATTTATTGTCGCCGATGGACGATTCTGTTTTCATTTGCCTGACCGTTATGATGATGTTGAAGTTGCGCCGCTACTTTGTGCGGGGCTGATCGGTTACCGTTCCTATCGCAAAGTGGGAGATGCACACAGGCTCGGCCTGTATGGCTTTGGGAATGCCGCGTACCTGATCGTGCAGATTGCCCTTTATGAAGGACGCGACCTTTTCGTGTTTACGCGACCCGGCGACATGGAAACACAGCAAAGCGCGAAAGCGCTAGGCGCAAAGTGGGCCGGCGGTTCCGACGAGATGCCGCCGGAGAAACTTGATGCAGCGATTATCTTTGCCTCAGTCGGCCCGCTCGTACCTGCGGCGCTGCGCGCGCTGGCCAAAGGGGGCATTGTCGTTTGTGGCGGGATTCACATGAGCGATATCCCTTCTTTTCCCTATGCCGATCTTTGGGAAGAACGAGTCATTACTTCGGTAGCGAACCTTACCCGTCGCGATGGCGAAGAATTTTTCGACATCGCGACGCGCGTTCCTGTTAAAACAAAGACGGAAACGTTCCCGTTGGAAGACGCTAATATCGCGCTTGATCGGTTTCGCGCCGGCCAGCTAAGCGGAACCGCTGTTCTCCTAATCTCCAAGGCCGACCATCCCGACCGGAGCGAGATACCCCACACTCGAAGCCAGCAGCACCCAACCTAATCAGGGCGATCGATGCGCTCGTGAAAGATCTTTTGACTCACCTGTCCACTAAACAGGCGAAACGCCGCGAAAATCTGAGCACAACATCTTTTCCTTTCGTGTAGTTGGTGTGTTTCGTGGGCATTCTGCTTCCGGGCGGTGCCATCCGTGTTAGAGGTGGCCAGTCCCCAGCTTTACGGGCTGTGGCTGCAATTGCTGCCTGTGCGTGGGGCAGCTTCTTTTTTCACCGCGCCCGGGCTTGCGCGCGAGCGGCGATCGGGTTCACGAGATTGCCGGGAAGCCGTTTCTCGTCGTTTCGGACGGAACCAGCAGCGTTGCCTAGCGCTTCTTCCTCTGGAGGCAGAAATGGCCTGAACCGGCTTTTGTCGATCGCTTTCATGAAAGCTTCGTGCGGGGAGACAATGCCTTTTTCAAGCAGCGCCCAAATGGCGTCGTCCATGAACTGCATCCCCTCCGCTCTGCCTGACACGATGACATCCTGGAGTTTCTGCGTTGAGCCTTCGCGAATAATTGCGGCAACCGCGGAATTCGCGATTAGGATTTCGTTTACTGCTATTCGGCCAGGTCGATCCGCTCTTTTTAAGAGCAATTGAGCCACCACACCGCGCAGTGAATTGGCGAGCATGGCACGCGCTTGCGGTTGACGGTCCGCGGGAAAAACGTCCACCATTCGGTCCACCGTTTTGCGCGCATTGTTAGTGTGTAGCGTACCGAACACGAGAAGACCTGTCTCCGCTGCGGTGAGAGCAAGTGAAACTGTTTCCAAGTCGCGCATTTCTCCTACAAGCACAATGTCGGTGTCTTCGCGCAGCGCGGCTTTTAGTCCAGCTGCGAAAGAGCTCGAATCCGTTGGCACTTCGCGCTGTGTGATAGTGCTTCGCTTATTGTCATGCACAAATTCGATTGGCTCCTCGATTGTCACGACATGTTTCGCATAGTTCTGATTGATGTAGTCGATCAACCCGGCTTGGGTGGTGGTCTTGCCGGAGCCGGTAGGACCGGTCACAAGCACCAGACCTCCGCGTATATTCGCAAAGTCTTTTACCACCACCGGAATGCCCAGGTCTTCGAGCGTAGCAATCTTGGTGGGAATCAGCCGAAACGTCGCGCCGTAACCGTTTGATTGCTTGAAGTAATTACTGCGGAACCGCGAGGCTTCATCCATTTCATAGGCAAAATCCAGGTCTCCGCGTTGTTCAAAGGTTTCCCAGTTACGCGCTCCGCAAATTTCGCTCATCATCTGAATGGCTTCCTCACGTGAAAGCGCCTCGGCGCGAATGGGCATGATGTCTCCATGCACGCGCATTTTCGGTGGCTGCCCCTCCGCGAAATGCAGATCGGAGCCGCCGTGTTTGACGATTACACTGAGAAATTGATCTAAGTAAGCCATGACTTAAATGACGAAACCCGAATGACGAAACTTGCACAGACCAATCTGTTTCGAGTTTCGAGTTTCGAGTTTCGAATTTGTTTCATCATTCGTCATTCATTATTTTCCCACCTGTTGGCGCACCATTTGTTTCTGCTCGGCGCGCGCGTAGGCCTCCTGAGCGCTGATCAAGCCGCGCTGATAAAGTTCGATCAGAGTATCATCCATCAAGCGCATGCCTTGCTTTTTGCCAGTCTGAATAATGCCCGGTAACATGTACGTCTTCGCCTCGCGAATAACGTTGGCGACCGCGGGTGTGTTCGTAAGAATCTCCAAAGCCAGCACGCGTCCGGTGCCGTCCGCCCGGGGTATTAGCTGATGACTGATAACGCCCCGCAGGGATTCGCTTACCATCACTCGAATTTGTTCCTGTTGATGAGGCGGAAACACGTCGAGCAATCGATCAAGCGTGCGAGCCGCGCTGCTGGTATGCAGTGTTGCCAAAACAAGGTGGCCGGTCTCAGCCGCAGTGATTGCGAGCGAGATCGTTTCCAAATCGCGCATTTCTCCGACCATGATTACGTCCGGATCTTCGCGGAGTGAAGCACGCAATGCTGGTTCTGGTAACGGGTGAGTAGCTTGAGGCGCTCAGGTAACCCCAGTTCGTCCATGGTTCGGATGCGACTGTTGATCACGCGGAAGACAATTTCGATCCCAAGCCGCTGACGAACCACGCTGGTGCGATAGCGAGCGAACTCGTTTTCATACGCAAAATCCGAGTCGCCGCGCGTATTGAGTTCGTTTTTATAGACGTCGGGAACAAATGCCTCAGCCAGAGCGGCGGTCTGCTCGGCAGTCAGCAGCGGTGCATCGGGCCAGATCGGTTCCAACCGTCCATGCAACCGCCATATCGGCTGCGCGTTCACGGCTAAATGGACATCAGACGCGCCGGCTTTTTGACCGACCTCGAGATAATCATCCACGTGCCGCATCGTCTGCGATTTTACGGGAAGTTCCGGAGACTTAGCGATCATGGGTGCCCCGGGGCAATCATTACCCAACCTGGCCGAGCGCGTAAATCCTAAAACGAGCCCGCCCCATGGGACACATTAGATTACGGCCTCATGTTTTGCGGCGGGATTTTCCTGGGAAACCGGTCAGCCGATTTTTGACAAACTCTACAATCACTGGCCGAGCCAGACCGGCGGCAACTTTCAGCGCAGCTAACGCGAAGCCTGTTTCTACGAGTTTCTTCTGTGATTTGCGGCTGCTCTTTGCGTCCACGTAAATTTTCTTCCTCCGCATCGGTGCCAAAGCGATCAGTGCACCGACCGCGGCTGCGGCTGTGATCCAGGAGACCGTTTGTTCCCGAAATGATCTTCTAAATTTCGCCGGGAAATCCAGCTCATGACGCAAGCCACGCAACTCGCGACCCACGCGTTCGCGGGAACTGACGATTTCCGCTGTCAACTCGTCGATTGATTTGTTGCGTCCAGGTGTTTCAGCCATTCACGATCCTTCTTTAATTCAGCCAAAGTGGCGCGGAAAAACGGCTTGGTGATTCGGCTCCGCGCAATCAGCAGCAGCACCAGCGCGATTATAAAATGTAACGCAGCGGCGGCGAGCGCTATCCATGGCCATGAAATTCCAGCGAGATGAGCTAACCCGACAACGGCGCCTGTTATGAGGAAAACATAACCCAGCGCACACAGGAGTACTGCGAAAATCAAGCAACCAACCAGTATTAGTAATTGCACTGCGGCCGCTTTTGATTCCTCGGCGACCAGGGCAAAGCGGCTTTCAAAAAACGCTGCAAGCGCGTTTATGAGTGCCAAGAGGTTCTCAAGCAACCCGGCATGTCCCGCAGGATTGCTGGACCGAGGGCTCTCACTGATCATCTCCGAAGCTTTCGGAGTTAACGCCGGAAGATCAGACCCAGAACAAACCCGATTCCGAGCGCGGTAAAGATCGCCTTCGTTGGATTTTCGCGCACGTATTGCTCCGCGTCTTCCTGGAACGTGCGGGCGCGGTCCCTGGCATCCCCCCATGCTTGTTCTGCTTTGCCGCGTGCTTCGCCCCATTTCTGCTCTGCCTTGCCGCGATATTCTTCAGCTATGGAGCCTGCTGCCGATTTTAAATCTTCAGCTGCTCTGCGCGCATGTTGTTTACTGCTCTCCAGCTTATCTCGAGCATCCGCTCCTACCGGCGCCTTTTGTTCTGCTTTGTTTTCTTCTGCCATTGGTAATCTCCAGTTGATTCTAGCTGCAACTATCCGCGTGCTTCACAAATTGGGCAAACAAATCTCCTAACGAACTTAAAGGGCACATCAAACACCGAAAACCAATCGCACTTGAACGCCTTGGAGGTTTTAGCGCATTCCAGCCAAAAGAAAGAGATTATTGTTCGCGAAAAACAATGCGCGCCTTTGTCAGATCGTACGGTGACAGTTCGACGGAAACTTTGTCTCCTGGAACGATTCGAATAAAATGCTTCCGCATCTTACCCGAGATATGTGCAAGCACATTGCGTTGCCCTGGTAGATCGACGCGAAACATCGTTCCCGGCAATACCTGGGTTACCGTGCCTTCCGTTACGATCTGACCTTCCTTCGACACGCGCCGAATATATTCAAGTGCACGTGCGGCTCAAGGTGGATCGACCCGCTGCGGTCGGTCGATGTTTCGGTAAATACAATTTCGCCGACTAACCTACCTACGCATTGCAGAGAACGCGTTCACCCTCTCGCTACTGGCGCAGCTGATCGCGCGAGATCGTCGGCAAATATTCCCGAAGTTCCTGACGTTTCCACCACGCGCCGGTTTGCCGATGCTCCTCACTGTTTGTAAAACGATAGCGATAAAACATCGCGCGGATGTAGTTCGGCGGTTTATCCGGGAACGGGTTATGCGCAAGCAACGCGGTCACATCTCGCGATCCCTCCAGCAGCCTGACGATCAGTCCAATCAACCATGGATTTTGCTCGGGAGTCTCCAGAGCGGCAAACCACATCTGCCAGTCGAGTCTTGGTTGGTGTGGTGCGCACCAACCCGGGGCGCGTTTCACGTCAGCCGGTTTCCACTTGAATTCATAAGGGGCCCAATTAATGCCATCGGCGCTGCCTTCGATCACTATCTCGCCACGGTCCTTGGTCATCACGCGAAAGAGTCCGTAGCCATTTACGATTCGAAATGCTTCCAGTTGTTCGTAGAAGTTCGCCAGCCGCCCTGGCGGTCGGCTTTGCGGCTTGAACGCGCTGAAAATGAGCCAGGCGTTGATTGGAAACGTGACAACAATTACTGCAATCGCCGCGTACGTTGCCCATCGAGTCGATATAGATTTCGCATTCGAAGGACGGAGCTCCTGCGACGCAGGGTTCGCGGGAGCTCGCCCCTCCATGCCTCGCCCGATTGCCGCGTCATCGATCAGCAGGAAGCACAACGCGATCGTCAGCAGATTGAAGAAGCAATAGTTGCCGGTGAGCGCGATTACTATTTGAAGGAAGATCATCAATCCCGCAGCGACCAGCCGCGGGCGTCGCGGCGCCCAGATAAAAAATGGCGCGATGATCTCAACTACGAGACAAAATGCGACTGAGAAGTGTTTGAACCATTCCGGAGTTTTGTCTGCCCACCAGCTGAAGATTGTCGGCAACGGTTGCGACCAGTAATGATAATCAAGCGCTGTGAGTGCGCTCCAATGAAACGAATGATTCACCCAACCCCACGAATCGTCGCCGCTCGTTAGCTTCACGACGCCGGACATAAGCATCAATTTGAAGAGAAGGAACTTGAGCAGAAACAAACCCGCACGTGAGACCGGAGACGCCGTAGCTGAGGTCGTTGCTGTAGTCGGGATCGCCGGTCCCGGCCGCCACAAAAGGTCCCGCGGCCACAGTCGCCATGGCGCAAGAAAGATCGACAAGAAGCCGGCCTCCAGCAGGAGAACATCCCATTGAAAGTTGAAAAACACTTGTCCACCAATGGTGAGTGATAGGTAAAAGATAAACAGCAAGGCAAGGGAAACCGCAGGAACGACGCCGAAAATCAAAAGCAACGAAAGAACAACGCCCCCACCGCAAAGGAAATGTAGAAACGTGTTGCTCGAGTCGAACCAGCAAAGTGTCGGCAAAAGGAAATAGGCGTCTGACCCGACTTGCTGCCGAACTGCCGGCAGAAACTGACTTACCGGCGACATTCCGTTGCTGCCAACAAGCCCATCGACTTGGACCCAAAGCGAAACGAATGCGATGAGATAGATAAGGCCAAGCATGCGGAGAAACCAGCGCCGCGCCCAAAAATAAGTCGGCGGCCGCACATCGTTACCCCATAGCAATCGAGTCACTGTTGATCCGGGACTTCGATTGTGGGCGATGAATTTGTAAGCAGTCTCGGAAATTGCTGCGAAGCCAGGCACGTGATCGTAGCTCCACGCCAGCCATTTCCTCGAAGATCGATATCGCAACGAGCGATACACGGCTTCCGCGGCAAAGAAGGCTTCGCCATCCGGTTCGATGAATGCAACGGCACGCTTGAATTGTTCGACTGGAATTTCAGGGAAACGCGCGGCTGCCTCCTGATAAGTAGCATAATCTACGTTGCCTGCGGTGATTTCGCGCCAACGTTCGATCCACCGTTTGCAAAAATGACAGTCACCATCCCAAATCATGAGAGGCTTTGGCGGGGGATTCGAGACACGAAGGCGCGATTCGTTAGCCATTAGCGCCCAACGTCCAACGCCCAACCCGCCTTCGCAAGGCTACGGCGCGGCGGGCGCTTCAACGTCCAATTCAGAATCTGAATTCGGCGTCCAATTTCCGACGTCGGGCGTTCGTGTTTCTTAATTCGTAAACTCCGCCCACACCGGCGCATGATCGGATGGTTCCTTGCCCTTGCGCATTTCAAGGTCAATCCCTGATGCGCTGCAGCGCTTCGCTAGCTTTTCGGTGGCCAAAATCGCGTCGATGCGCAGGCCGCGATTTCTTTCAAACGCGCGCATCTGATAATCCCACCAACTGAAAAGTTCACCTTCCTTATGATGCATCCGCAGCGTGTCCCGTAAGCCGATTTCACACAATTCCTGAAACGCAGCGCGTTCTTGATTGGAACACATGATGGCGCCACGCCACAGGTCGGCATCGTAAACGTCGATATCTTCCGGTGCGACATTGAAATCGCCGCACACCACAACATCGTTGGATTTTTCTTTTGCGATGCAATCTCGGAGGCGACGATACCAGTGCAGTTTGTATTCGTAGGCGGGGGACCCGACCGCCTGTCCGTTGGGCGCGTAAATCGAAAACACCCTCACGCGATCAATAGTTCCCGCAATGACGCGCGCCTGCGGATCGATCACTTCATCACACAACGATGGACGCACATCCTCCAGTTTACTTTTCGACAGAATCGCGACGCCGTTGTACGATTTTTCCCCATGATAAGCCGCGTAATAACCGGCGGCCTGTAAAGCGAGCGCCGGAAATTGATCGTCCGTGCATTTTGTCTCCTGCAAACAAACAATGTCCGGCCTTCTCGCCTCCAGCCAGGCGAATAAGCGGTCCTGGCGCTTGCGCAGCGAATTAATGTTCCACGATGCAATGCGCATTTCTGAAGGTGATCAGTGAACAGCTTGGGTCGTGGCGGCGGCTCAGCTTCGGATCACTGATCACTGTTCACAATTCTAATTCCATGCCCGGCGCCGGCACAATGATCTCCGATCGGGGAAGCGCTGCCGACAAGGTTGCGCGCATCCAATCCACGGCTGGTGGATCGCCGTGCACGAGAACAATCTTGCCGGGCGAAAGTTTTTTGGCGTAATCGATGAGCCCCTCGCGCGTCGCGTGCGCGCTGAACTGAAACTGTTCGATATTGCAGCGGACCCGTTGGGCCGGTTTGTCGGGATCAAGAGCAACCTCGCCATTCGTTCTCGCGTCGCGCAGAAGACCAGCGGGCGTTTCGGGACTGGCGTAGCCAACAAAAAAGATCGAATGCTGCGGATTCTCGATTAATCGACGCGCAAGAACATTGGAGAGTGTTTTTGGTATCATCATTCCACTGGAGAGCACGTAAACCCGTCCCGGGCGCAGCGGCGCGTCACGCACTGTTTCGTCGTTCAAAATGAACGGAGCGGCTTCTCGCATTAATTGCAGACGCGGCAATTGCCGGCGAGTCATGTGCGCACGCCGATCGTAGATATCGGTCATCTTCGAGCTGAGACCGCCGATATAAATAGGAAACTCTCCCGAAAGCGTTCGGGATTCACGACGGAATTTGTAAAGCATTGCCAGGATCTCTTGCGTTTTTCCGAGCGCGAAGACCGGTATGAGCACGCACGAGCGGCGCTCAAAAGCTGTGGCGATCGCATCTGCCAGGCGTCGCTCTTCACCAGGGCGTGTCCAGCCAGCGGGTTTTGCGTGGTCGCCTCGCGTGCATTCCATGATCAGGACGTCAATCTTTTCGTCCGGAAAAACTGCCGCTTCCATGATCGTTTGGTCGTCGAAATTAACGTCCCCAGTGTAAAAGACCGTTTGCCCCTCCGCGCGCAGCAAAATTCCGCTCGAGCCCAGCACGTGTCCTGCGTCGAAAAACTCGAATGTCAGCGCGTCTTTTTCGCGCTTAGGTGCACGCTCGCCCGTGATGGAGAATCGTTGACGGAGTGGACACCAACGCCAGCGTTCCGATGCGCGATCGGTTTCCCGATGCGTGAAAAGCGGATATAACCCCGCGACGGCGGGACCAATCTCCTCGCGTTGGCGGGTCATCACATTAACCGAGTTGTGCAAAAGCACGTTGCCGATCTCAGCTGTGGCTTCCGTCATGAAAACGCGCGCGGTTGGAAGGCGTCGCATGAGTACCGGCAATGTGCCTATGTGATCCTGGTGGGCATGCGAGACCAGGATCGCCTCGATCTCCCGACCTGCGATCGCTTTGAAATTCGGCAGCGCATCTTCACCGGTCTCCTTGGGATGCATACCGCAATCGAGCACCAATCGATGGTGGCCCATCTCGAGGTAATACGAATTCGCACCAATCTCCGTGCGGCGTGTCAGGTTAATGAATTTCAAATGCAGTTCTTGTTAGTGCACCTTTCAATTCTTCTATCAGTCGCGCAATTCTCTGAACAGTCGCTTTCGCGATTAGTCTAAATAACGATCGTATGAAAGGAGAAACGCCTCCGAAACGCGGTGCAAACAGCCACCTTGAGCAGGACATTTGCATCCACATCTTCACCGTCTCTTCGGCGATGGTCGGGGTTTGCCTGACGGTTATTGGATTGATCCGCGTTGTGATTACGCTCGGAACCGCAGACACTCTGGCGGATGATTTGCTTGCTGCCGATGCACTGCTGTTTCTGATCTCTTCTTTGCTTTCTTACTGGGCGCTTCGCTCTCGGGGTCTGCGCAGAATGCATCGCCTTGAAAGAATTGCAGATGGGATCTTTATCGTCGCCATGATCGGGATGGTTGTGATCTGTGCATTGATCACATACACGATTTCTATGCCGCCCCGGTAATTGGCCACCTACAGCACGTCTTTAGGCTACCAGTTACAACACCGATGTCGCTTACCGCGGCGGTG
>QHOS01000140.1 GCA_003219415.1 Verrucomicrobiota bacterium
TCTTTGTTTCAGAAAACGCGAAGCGTCGTATCTTCTTATTTCGGTAGCACGTAAGCCTTATGCAGTCCATCTGGCGCAAACATCTGGTCATTTGTCTGTTTCTTGGGCTACTGGCGATTCCCATCTACTTCCTGGATCTGGCGTTTACTGAAGAAGGAGGCAGCAATTGGATCACACTGGATTTCCGCGGGCTTATTTTTTGGACTTACACCGCGTTGCTCGCCATCGATGTCGCCTTGAGTTCAATCGGCATCGTCTCATTTC
>QHOS01000141.1 GCA_003219415.1 Verrucomicrobiota bacterium
GTACCACGAATGTGATTCGTGATCGGTGATCGGTGATCAGTGGAGTGATGGTGCTATCCACGGAAATTCAGCGTTGGACGTTGGGCGTTGGGCGTTGGACGTTTTGACTGAAAATGACTTCCCGTTCTTCCGAATTGTTTCATGCTGCGCAAAAATATATTCCCGGCGGCGTCAACTCACCCGTGCGCGCGTTTCGCAACGTGAATGGCGCGCCCTTTTTTGTGACGCATGGGAAGGGCGCAAAGATTTGGGATGTCGATGGGAAGCAATACATCGACTACGTGGGAAGCTGGGGACCGGCGATTCTCGGTCACGCGCCGAAAGTCGTTGTGGAGGCAGTGCGGGAGGCTGCAACGAGCGGCTTAAGTTTTGGAGTTCCGAATCCGTTGGAAGTCGAGATGGCGGAATTGATATGTGATTGGATACCTTCGATCGAAAAAGTGCGGATGGTGAACAGTGGCACGGAAGCGACCATGTCGTGTATTCGTCTCGCCCGTGCGTTCACCGGGCGCGACAGGATCATCAAGTTCGACGGTTGTTATCACGGGCATGTCGATGGGTTACTGGTGAAAGCAGGGAGTGGCGTGCTTACTCACGGGCGGCCCGACAGCGCGGGCGTGCCGCAAGCATTTGCCGATCTCACCATCTCACTTCCATTCAACAATGCCGACCTTGTTCGGAAGGCATTTGCCGAGAACAGGCGCGAGATCGCAGCAGTAATTGTGGAGCCTGTCCCAGCGAACGCTGGTCTCTATCTTCCGAGCGACGATTTTCTGTCGATGCTGCGAAAAGAATGCACAATCAATGATGCGCTTTTGATCTTCGACGAAGTAATTACTGGTTTCCGTCTCTCGCGCGGCGGCGCCCAGGAAATTTACGGAATCAAACCTGATCTTACGGCGCTGGGGAAAGTGATTGGCGGCGGATTACCAGTCGGCGCATTTGGCGGCCGGGCTGAAATCATGGACCAGCTTTCGCCAGATGGCCCCGTTTATCAGGCGGGCACCTTATCTGGCAATCCTTTGGCCATGGCTGCGGGTCTCGCGCAACTTCGTGAGCTCCAACGCATCAATGGATGGAAATTACTGGAAGAGATTGGCACGCAATTCGAACAGCTCACGCGGAGTGCCATCAATGACACCAAGGCCAACATTAGTTTTCACCGGGTCGGTTCGATGTTCTGTTTGTTCTTCGCCCCGGGACCGATTGTCGATCTCGCGAGCGCACAGCGGAGCGATTTAAAAACATTCGCGAGATTCTTTCATGCTTGTTTAAAGCGCGGCATCTACTTCGCGCCATCGCAGTTTGAAACCGGGTTTTTATCCACAGCACACTTGCCGGAAGATGTGGAACGCACGAGCAGTGCGATGCGCGAAGCATTAAGAGAGCTATAGATTCATTCCATTCAAGAAACGACGTCTCTGCAAGCCGCGATCCCTTCTTTTTTGTTGTTCCGATCCCGAAAGTATTCGGGGTTGCCCGGCCGTAGCTTTATGCGAAGGCTGGGAGGAGTGCCTTGCTCTCAACAAGAAAACATTGATCGAGAGATGTCTCGACTTCGCTCGACATGACAACGACTAAGGATTCGCGAATTCGCCCGGCGGCGAAATTCTTTTTGGAAGGTGACAAGAAGTTTTTCGTCAAAGGCGTCACGTACGGTCCCTTCAAGCCGGATGCCGAAGGCAACTATCTCGGTCGGCCCGAGCAAGTGGATGCCGATCTCGCGCTCATGCGACAAGCCGGCCTGAATGTTGTGCGGATTTATCATGCACCGCCGCCTTGGTTTCTCGACCGGTGCACTAACGCTGGCATGCGCGTGCTGGTGACACTTCCCTGGGAAAAACATGTCGAGTTCCTGCGCGAAAGATCGATTCGCAAGCAAATTGCCGATGCAGTCCGGACAACAGTGAGCAAATACCCCGGGCATCCAGCAATTCTCGGTTATCTCGTGGGTAACGAAATCTCCAGCACGATGGCTCGCTGGCTTGGCGCTCGCCGCGTGATTGAATTTGTAGAGGAACTGATTCGAATCGGGCGTGCCATCGATCCGGATGCCCTCTTTTCCTATGCCACGTACCCGCCGACGGAATATCTGCTGCCGCAGAATGCCGATTTTTGCTGTTTCAATGTTTACCTCCACAATCAGCGTGATTTCGAAGGCTATCTATTGCGACTGCAAAATCTCACGGGCGAGCATCCGCTTATCCTGGGGGAATTTGGTATGGATACGATCCGGCATTCACAGGATGAGCAAGCCGAGATGCTCGGTTGGCACATCGACAGCGTCGTAAAATGCGGTCTTGCTGGAACCATTTTTTTTACCTGGACGGACGAATGGTTTACTGGCGGGCAGGAAATTACCGACTGGGCGTTTGGGATCGTTACGCGGGAACGCCGACCAAAGAAGGCGTTCTACACACTGGAAGAGAAACTGGGCCGGAACGATTCCACCCTGCCGCATCGTCCCTTGCCGAAGGCGCCGTTCGTTTCGGTTATTGTTTGCTCGTACAACGGTGGGCCGACTCTTGCGTTCTGCCTTGATTCGTTAGGTAAACTTAACTATCCCAAGTATGAGGTCATCCTGGTCGATGACGGATCGACCGATGATACATCTTATATCGCAGCGCAGTTCCCATGGGTGCGTTACATTCATCAAAGCAATCAAGGATTGAGCCATGCCCGGAATACCGGCGCGGCCGCAGCTAAGGGTGAAGTCTTCGCCTACACCGATTCTGACTGCATGGTTGATCCCGATTGGCTATATTATCTCATCGGCACTCTTGTAAGCGGTGATTACGCTGGAGTGGGTGGACCGAACGTCACGCCGCCAGCCAAAAGTTGGATTCAGGCCTGCGTTGCAGCGGCACCCGGTGGACCGAGCCATGTATTGCTTACCGATGTGGTCGCCGAGCATATTCCGGGTTGCAACATGGCGTTTTATCGGTGGGCGTTTGAGGGCGTGGGCGGCTTTGACACCGAATACCGCAAAGCAGGTGATGACGTCGATTTTTGCTGGCGAATTCAGCAGGCTGGGTGGGTCATTGCCTTCAGTCCGACCGCGATCGTGTGGCACTATCGGCGTTTTACGCTTCGGGCTTTTTTAAGGCAGCAGGACGGTTACGGCGAAGCGGAATCGCTGCTGCGCTTTAAGCATTTAATCTTTTTCGGACCAACAGGGACCGCAAAATGGCGCGGGCAGATATACGGAACGCCTCGGTTCAGTTGGTTCGTTAACCGGCCAGTGATCTATCATGGAATGTTCGGTGAAGGTTTTTTTCAATCGATTTATCCCGCACCTCAGTCAGACGTAGCCGCCTACCTGAGCAGCATTGAGTGGTTTGCCCTGACAATTTTTCTGTTCGGTCTTGGGATTTTTCTGCCGGCGTTGCGCATTGTTCCGTACCTCATGCTTGGAGGTACGCTATGCGTCGCGCTTTCCTACATGGTGCGAGCTTCCATTGAGCCGAAATTCGATACGGCGGGCGCGCGGCTGCTTGTGATGTTTCTAGCTTTTGTCCAACCGCTCGTGCGTGGATTCTCCCGTTATTTCACCTGGCTGCATTTCAAGCGTACGCCCGCAAGCGTGATTCGAGCACACGAACATCTACCGGAGCGCAGCCGTATTACGGGCAGTCTAAGTCGCCGAGTTTTTTGGAGCGAACAGGGGAGGGACCGCCACTATTTGCTCGGCGCCATCTTCGAGCTGCTGGATGAAGAAGGCTGGCGCTATTCCACTGATAGCGGGTGGAATGAGTGGGACATTCAAATCTACGGGAATTTTTGGTGGAGCATCGCGCTTCAGACTGTCACCGAGTATCACGGCAGCGGTAAGTGTTTGACCCGCGTTCGGCTTCGCAACCGGTTCGTTACGACGACCATTATTTTCAATCTCATTGTCTTAAGTTTGTTGATCTATCGGCAGCTCAATATTTCGCACGTGGATCTTTGGGTCCTTGTTCCTTATATGCTGTTTCTGGCGTTCCTCTGGACGAGAGCGCGTTTGCTGAAGTCGCGCGTGGCCGAACTTGTTGATCTTGCAGCGCATCGCGCGGGTCTGCACCGAGTGATGCGCCGAGGCAAAGTCGCCCGAAGCGAGTCAATGCCTCAAGTTGAGATTCCAGTGAATACTGTGGACGAGGTCTCGCCGAGTCTTCCTGAATAGCGCTCGACTTTGGGATCAGAACTTCAAACGCACCATGCCAGTTCCGCGTACGATTTGGCCGATTCGTTTTGCTTCCAAGATTCGCATCGCGCGCCCTGCATGACGTTCGGAAACAACCGCCACCATTCCGATACCCATATTGAACACCTGATACATCTCATGAAGATCGATATTTCCGTTTTGCTGCAAGATCTGAAAGATGCGGGGCGCATGCCACTTTCTCGTTTCGATTACCGCGTCACAATTTGCTGGCAAAATTCGCGGCAGATTATCAATGAGACCGCCGCCTGTGATATGAGCCAGACCGTTAATCATGCCAGTTGAAATTTTTGCCAGACGCGGCTGATAATTTTTATGTACGCGCAGCAATTCCTTTCCGACCGCCGTTGCTGAGCCTGGCAGACGCGAATCAATTTTGAGGTTCATTTTACCGAACAAAATCTCTCGAGCCAGCGAATAGCCGTTTGTATGCAAACCGTTCGATTCCAGCCCTAGAATTACGTCGCCCGGCCGGATTTTCTTGCCGTCGATGATATTGCCGCGGTCCACGACACCAATGATGCAACCGGCGAGATCGTATTCCCCGTTGCGATACATTCCTGGCATCTGCGCCGTTTCGCCCCCGAGAAGGGCACACCTCGCCGATCGGCAGGCGCGCGAAAAACCCCGGAGCAATTGTTGGAACACGCGGGGTTCGAGTTTTCCGCAGCCAATGTAATCCAGGAAGAATAGGGGACGTGCACCCAGGACGGCGATGTCGTTTACGCAATGATTAACCAGATCGGCGCCAACGGTATCATGCTTGTTCAGAGCAAACGCGATTTTCAATTTTGTCCCCACTCCGTCGATGCTTGCAACCAGCACCGGCTCGCGCATCCCAGGGAAGTTCGCTCGAAACAAACCGCCGAAACCGCCAATCTTACTCAATACCTGTGGCCCGTGCGTTTGTTTTACGAGTGATTGAATTTGCCTCTTGAGTCGATTGCCTAGATCGACATCAACGCCCGCACGAGCGTAAGCCTTCTTTCTCGCGGTCATCGCGAGTCGCGGAGACGACCAGGGACCCCGCACCGGTTCCGTTGATCACGCTTCGAAATGCGTGTGATCCAAACGTCGCAGGTGAGGTCCTTCGCTCCGCTCAGGAAGACACGCATGAGGCAATCACTTCAAATCCGCGAATAACGTCGGATGTGCTTCCTGATCGGCGAGTGCTTTGGCGCGCTGGTCCCGTTTCTCCATGATGAACTTGTCTAAAGCAGGATCGACGGCCAGGGGATAATCTCCGTTGAAACAGGCCAGGCAAAAGCTATTCATCGGCCTTCCGGTCGCCCGTACCATGCCTTCCACATCGAGGTAACCCAGGCTGTCAACACCGAGGTACTTGCAGATGTCTTCCATCGACATCTGGTTTGCAATCAACTTATCCGGATCGGGAAAGTCGATTCCGTAATGACAAGCAAACCGGTGTGGAGGACAGCTCACACGCATGTGCACTTCTTTTGCGCCGGCTTCGCGCAAGTTCACGACGCGCGCTCGCGAGGTCGTCCCGCGCACGATCGAGTCATCCACAACCACGACTCGTTTCCCGGCCACCATTTCCTTGATCAGATTCAACTTTACCCGCACATCGAAATCGCGAATCAGCTGGCTTGGCTGCAAAAATGTGCGGCCAATGTAATGGTTGCGGACAAAAGCATGGGCGAAAGGAATCTTTAGTTCCTCCGAAAAACCAAGAGCGGCATAGTTTCCCGAGTCAGGTACAGGAACAACGATATCCGCGTCGACCGGAAATTTTCTTGCCAGTTCGCGTCCCATTTCCATGCGTACTTTTCCAACGTTAACGCCGCCGATCATACTGTCCGGGCGCGCGAAATAGACGTATTCGAACATGCAAAACGCTGGCCGTTCATCCGGAAACGGCCTTTCGGAGCGCAATCCGTTTTCATCGATGATCAATACTTCGCCGGGCTCAATTTCGCGGACGAACTCCGCGTGAATCAGGTCAAAAGCACACGTCTCAGATGCCACGATATAAGCATCATCGAGTCTGCCGAGGGAAAGCGGGCGCCAGCCAAACGGATCGCGAACGGCTATTAGTTCCCGTTCACTCATGATGATGAGCGAGAACGCTCCTTGAATCCGGCGCAAGGCCGCGAGAACATTTCCGCCGTTCTTCGAGGGTTGCGCTAAAAGATGTAAAATGATTTCGCTGTCGGCGGTGGTTTGGAAAATGGAGCCTTTTCGTTCCAGCTCATCGCGCAAAAAATCGGCATTAATCAAATTACCATTGTGCGCAATTGCCATTTGGCCGCGCACACAGTCGACCACGAAGGGTTGCGCGTTTTTGATCGTGCTTGTTCCGGTGGTCGAATAACGCGTGTGCCCGATGGCGCGTGTCCCTTTCAGCCTCGCCAGTTCATCCTGCCCGAACACCTGTGACACAAGGCCCATATCTTTGTGCTGGAGAAAGGTCGTGCCCGGACCGTTGCTGGTGACAATTCCCGCGCTCTCTTGGCCTCGATGCTGCAAAGCAAACAGACCGTAATAACTTAGGACCGCTGCGTTCGGATGACCGAATACGCCGAACAGCCCGCATTCATGCTGCGGGAACGGATCGGTCTCGGCTTTGATGATGTCGAGCTTGTCTGGAGAGATCACACTCAATAATTCACCAAATTACGCGCGGTTCAACGAATCGTTCTCGATGTCCAGCGAGATTCCAAATGCCCCCAAAAGGCTACGTTGATATCGCGCTTCATAGACTCGGGATTCCCTCGGCTGCTAAATCGCTTTCCACTGCGCGGCGGATGGCGTTCCACCAATCATCGTAAAGATCGCTAACTGGCCAGAAAAATTCTTCCTTACCGACGCGGATGTGAAGCTGGTCGCCGCCAACTGTGCCAAGTTGTTGAAATGGAATTTGCCGATCTTGCAACATGGAAATTGTCTTTTGCAGGTTTTCGGGGCCGACGGAAAAAACGATCCGCGATTGCGATTCGTTAAACAACAATGTGGTGGCAGCCGTGTCGCCTGCTTTAAAATCGATTTCCACCCCGAAAAGTTTTTCCGGATGAAAACAACATTCAGCAAGCGAGACCGCCAGACCGCCTTCGCTGCAATCATGGGCGCTTTTTACCACGCCTTGGCGAATCAATGCGCGCACTGCATTTTGGATCTTAATTTCGTACGCCAGATCAACACATGGCGGCGGGCCAACTTTCAAGCCGTGACAAACCTTGAGATAACGTGAGCCTCCGAGGCTGTAGCCGAGAGTGCTCGCCTCGGCTTCTTTGTCGTGGCCAGTCTTTTCATCCCCACGGTCGGCGCCTGCGGCTACAGTGCTGGCGATTGCGCCAACCAAAATAATCACGTCGCCGTCGTCCTTGAACCATTGCGTCGTGATGTGTTCTTCTTTGTCGATCAAACCGACCATGCCGATGGTCGACGTTGGATCTACCACACCTGCCGGGCTCTCATTGTATAAAGAAACATTTCCGCCGGTGACTGGCGTGCCAAACGCGCGACAAGCTTCGGCGATGCCTTCGACTGCTTCGCGCAACTGCCAAAAGTTCTCGGGCTTGTAGGGATTGCCGAAGTTTAGGTTATCGGTGACCGCAAGCGGACGCGCACCCGAGCAGGTAAGATTTCGCGCCGCTTCGGCCACGGCAATCTTTCCGCCCTCCCGCGGATCCAGTGCGCAATAGAGTGAATTACAATCAGTAGTCGCAGCCAGGATTTTGTCTGCATAGCGGACAAGGAAAACGGCCGCGTCCGAACCGGGCTTCACGAGCGTACCGGTGCGCACAGTGTGATCGTATTGCCGATATACCCAGTTTTTCGATGCAATAGTCGGATCACGCAATAGTTGGCGTAGAGCTTCGAGATTGTCGATCTTGGCGAGATTCGTCAGATCGCGGTCATCGATTGCGGCTGCAAGACGTTTCGCTTCCCGCGAATAAAGAGGCGCTTCGTCAGCCAGCGCCTTGGCCGGAATCTCTGCGGAAATTTCGCCGTTATTACGCACACGCATCATGCCGTCGTTTGCCACGCGGCCAATCTCGACGCACGGCACATCCCATTTCTCGAAAATTGCGCGGACCACGTCTTCCTTCCCGCGCCTCGCGATGATCAGCATCCGTTCCTGCGATTCGCTTAACAAAATCTCGTATGGCGTCATGCCGGGCTCGCGTTTTGGAACTTTCGCAAGGTCAATTTCGATACCGCTTCCAGCGCGGCTGGCGGTTTCACACGTCGAGCATGTTAGCCCTGCTGCGCCCATGTCCTGGATTCCGGCGACGACATCATGACTAAGCAGCTCGAGACACGCTTCGAGCAAAAGTTTCTCTTTGAACGGATCGCCCACTTGCACTGCCGGACGATCTTCGCGCGATTGCTCGGTCAATTCGCGCGAAGCGAACGCCGCCCCGGCCAGGCCATCGCGTCCTGTCTCCGCGCCGACATAAAAAACTGGATTACCAACGCCGGTTGCGGCGCCGCGCGCCAGTTGCTCATGACGCAACACACCAAGACAAAAAACATTTACGAGGGGATTGCCCTCGAAACTCTCATCAAAATAGATTTCACCGCCAATCGTAGGAATCCCAACACAATTTCCGTAGTGCGCAATCCCGGAGACGACGCCGGTGAACAACCGCCGATTGACGGCCAGTTGCGATTTTAAAGTTTTAGATTTCGAATTCGGCGTGATCGGTCCAAACCGCAGAGAATTCAGACAAAATTCCGGGCGTGCCCCCATGGTAAAGATATCGCGGATAATCCCTCCGACACCGGTGGCTGCGCCTTGGAACGGTTCGATCGCGCTCGGATGATTGTGGCTCTCCATCTTGAACGCGATGGCCCAACCATCGCCGATATCGACAACCCCTGCGTT
>QHOS01000233.1 GCA_003219415.1 Verrucomicrobiota bacterium
AGTAGCCAGGACCGCGAACATAATACGGCCGATCCCCAACGTCGACCACGACAGCGCCTCCTCCGTAGTACGGGCCGGGACCGTAACCATAATTAGGTCCGTAATAACCTGGATTAGCGGTGTAATAGCCTTCACAGCCTCCAGTCCAGAACAGGGCTGAAAGCAGAAGAACCAACAGAATCAATCGTCTCGATCTGGTTTCTGTTTCATTCACAGTTGCTTGATCAACAATGCTCGTCTTCATATAATAATATTCGGTTTCGGCGGCGTTTTACGCGCCTTCATTTAGTTATCGCGAAATTGGAGACAGCTTTTAACATCGGCTGTCACTGGCAGTCCACGGAAAAATCTGATTAGCAAGGAGAGACGATTTCGCGGTTGTCACTTTTCCCTGGATGGCTGTGAAGCCGTCGTTCCTTGTGGCTGAGAATCTACACGACGCCTTGATCCAGCATTGCGTCAGCGACTTTGACGAATCCGGCGATGTTTGCACCGACTACGAGGTTGCCCGGGTATCCGTATTCTTCGGCGGTTTCCCATGCGTTCTTGTGGATCGTGGACATGATGTGACGCAAACGTGAGTCAACTTCTTCGCGCGGCCATGGTAAACGCATAGAGTTTTGGCTCATTTCCAGCCCAGAAGTCGCCACGCCACCTGCATTCGCAGCTTTACCAGGGCCGAAGAGAATTTTTTTCTCGAGGAAAAGATCAACGCCCGCCGGCACAGTTGGCATATTCGCGGCCTCGGAAACGAGATAACAACTATTGTCGATTAACTTCTTGGCATCATCCTTTGTGATCTCATTTTGAGTAGCACACGGAAAGGCGCAGTCGCACTTGACGCTCCACGGCCGCTGGCCGGCGACATACTTCGCGCCGCGGAAGTGATCGGCATATTCCTTAATGCGCCGTCGGCGCACGTTCTTGAGGTGCATGATCCACGCCAGTTTCTCTTCGGTGATGCCGTTCTTGTCGTAGATGAATCCACCGGAGTCGGACATGGTCACAACTTTCGCACCGACCTGATTTAATTTTTCGACGGTGAACTGCGCGGCGTTGCCGGCTCCTGACACGATACAAATTTTGCCCTCAATGCTCTGGTCGCGAGTTTTAAGCATCTCCTGCGCGAAGTACACTGCGCCGTAACCGGTGGCCTCCGGTCGGATGAGCGAGCCGCCCCAATTCCGTGCCTTTCCCGTCAACACGCCGGTAAATTCGTTAGCAAGCCGTTTGTACTGGCCAAATAGATATCCGATCTCGCGGCGGCCTACGCCGATGTCGCCTGCAGGCACATCGGTGTTGGGGCCGACGTGGCGGAAGAGCTCAGTCATAAATGACTGACAAAAACGCATGACCTCAGTGTCGGATTTCCCTTTTGGATCGAAATCGGCACCACCCTTGCCACCGCCCATCGGCAGACCCGTGAGCGAGTTTTTGAAGACCTGTTCGAACGCGAGGAATTTGATGATGCTGGCGCAGACCGTTGGATGAAAACGCAGGCCGCCTTTGTAGGGGCCGAGCGCGCTGTTCATCTGCACCCGGAAACCGCGGTTGACCTGAATCTCGCCTTTGTCATCGATCCAGGGGACCCGGAACTGAATCATCCGCTCGGGCTCGACGAGGCGTTCGAGGACTTTTCCATCTCGATACTTCTTGTGACGCTGAATGACCGGACGGATCGACTCGAGCACTTCAGTTACTGCCTGAAGGAACTCAGGCTCATTCGGATTGCGCTTCTTAACAATTTCGAGAACTTGCTGCACCAGGCCCATAAGGGTGTTATTTCTGCAGGTTATTTGCCTCGGGGGCAAATAAAATGATCATGCGCGATACAGGGTTCGAACCTGCGACTTGTCGCCGCGGCGACCGTTCTACCCTGATATGGCGCTTCGGGTTTCCAGCAAAGGGTAAGAGAATGCGCGATGCAGGGTTCGAACCTGCGACTTCTTGCGTGTGAAGCAAGCGCTCTACCACTGAGCTAATCGCGCGTCCTTTCAGAAGCGGACAAAATAAAGCGCAGGCGAGGGGGCGCAAGCATCCCTTCACCGAGGCTAACGGCGGAACAGGGGGTTCGCTTGCCCGGTAACAAATCTCATTCTATTTAGAAGCATGTCCGAACATAAAATTACTCTTACCTGGAAACGCGGCGACACGCCGTTCGAGTATCAGAAATATTCGCGCGATCATACTTGGAAATTTGAGGGCGGACACGAGATGCAAGCGTCGGCTGCTCCAGCGTATCTGGGGAATCCGAAGCTTGTGGATCCGGAAGAGGCATTTGTGGCATCGCTCTCGAGTTGCCACATGCTCACGTTTCTTGCCATAGCAGCGAAGAAAAAGTTCGTGCTCGACGAGTATGTTGACGACGCGGTCGGCCACATGGAGAAAAATGCGGAAGGCAGGCTCGCGATTACGCGCGCGACCCTAAACCAGAAATTGAAGTTCTCCGGCGATAAACAACCCACTGCGCAAGAGATTGAAGAGATGAATCATGCGGCGCACGAGCAGTGTTTCATTGCGAATTCGGTGAAGACCGAAATCACGGTCGAAACCCAGACATAAGATCGCGTATTTCGCGGATCAACAAAGTCTCAATAATTATCCGCGACATCCGCGTAATCCGTGGTTAACACTGTCTCCATGAGCGCGCCGAGCGACACGCAGCGCATGGAAAAAATCGTCAGTCTGTGCAAATGCTGTGCTAAGGGCCTCCGGACATGTCGAAGGTTTTTCTGATCCGATGATCGATTGCCGGACTTGCAAGGCACACTTGCGCGCTGACCAGCTCGTCGAGAAAAAGGGCGTTAAGCAGTGCCCAAATTGCGGCGGAAAGGATTTAACTGCGCCGCGACAGTTCAACTTGATGTTCGAGACTCATGTTGGCGCCGCAACGGACGAAAGTTCGATTGCTTATCTGCGTCCGGAGACAGCCCAATCGATCTTTGTTCAGTTCAAAAACATTCTAGAGGTTTCGCGCAAGAAACTGCCATTCGGCATCGCGCAGGTCGGCAAAGCGTTTCGTAACGAAATTAATCCGCGCAATTTCACTTTCCGCTCACGCGAGTTCGAACAAATGGAGCTCGAATATTTTTGCCGCCCGGAACAAGGAATGGAACTGCTCGAATATTGGAAGGAAGAACGGCTGAAGTTTTACAAGAACATCGGGATTCCGCGCAGCAAACTTCACGTGCTGACAGTGCCCGACGAAGAACGCGCGTTCTATTCAAAAGGGACATACGACATCGAATACGATTTTCCGTTTGGGCGGCAGGAGCTCGAAGGTGTCGCGTATCGGACAGATTACGATTTATCGCAGCATCAGAAGGCAACCGGGAAATCTCTCGAATACTTTGACGAGGAAACAAAACAACGATTTGTGCCGCATGTTGTCGAGCCGAGTGCCGGTGTCGATCGCACAGTCCTGGCGCTAATCTGTGAGGCGTATTCAGAAGATCAGGCGCCCGATGAAAAGGGAAAGATGGAA
>QHOS01000236.1 GCA_003219415.1 Verrucomicrobiota bacterium
TTTCCTACGGACTGCGAACAATTGTCTATTCACGCCCTCTTCGCTCGTGCGAATGCTACTCGGCATTCGGCTCTTCGTTGGACGGTTCTTCGATTGGGACCGTAAGCCAGCGGCAACTGCCGCGAAAACCTTCGCAACACGTTTGACCGACACGGATCATTCGAGATCATTGGCAGCAGCCGGAACGCAAGATGGGTTTTTCCGCGTTGTGTACCGCTTCGAAAACGAGCAGCTCGTCGAGTTGATCAATCGAACAGTCCACGTTGCGGCGCTGAGCACCCTGGTCGAGACGGCGACTGGCTACCGTTTCTATTTAGGGGTTTACGTCCGCAGCGTAAGCCGCTTCACGCCGTTCTACGTGGCTTTGATCGATCCTTTT
>QHOS01000237.1 GCA_003219415.1 Verrucomicrobiota bacterium
TCCGTGTTCGGTGGAATGAGGCATTCGGCGCAGACGGAAAACATAAGAACGTGAATTGTCGATGCGATAAAGACATGCTTCCATTCTCCCAATCATGACGGAGAAGAGACGCTTTCGAGTTTTTACTACGTCACGCATCGGTGATGCCGCCGAGAACCGACTGCGCGAGCGCGGCTACGATCTCGAAGTTTTCCAAGGACCCGAGGCGCCGCCGAAGAAATTGATCATTGAGAAAGTGAAAAGCGGCATCGACGGGTTGATCACAACGCTGCGCGATCCAATCGATGCGGAGGTGTTTGAAGCAGGGAAGGGGACACTCAAGGTCGTGGCGCAAATCGCCGTCGGCTTCGACAACATCAACCGCATCGATGCCAACAAATATAAAAT
>QHOS01000238.1 GCA_003219415.1 Verrucomicrobiota bacterium
AAGTGACCGGCAAAACTATCGCCGTAATCGGCACCGGACGCATCGGTCTGGCGATGATCAAGAAATGCTCGGGATTCGACATGAACATTCTTTGCTACGATCCGGCGTATCACAACGATAAGTACATCGCTGCGATCCAGGAGTTAATGGACCTGCGCCACGCGCGCGGAATTCAGCAAGATAAGACTTGGATCAAATACGTGGAGTTCGAGGAGGCATTGCGCGGTGCCGATTACGTGACCATTCATGTCCCGCTGTTGCGCGAGGGCGAAACCGACAAACCGACCTATCACTTGATCAACGAGAAGACACTCAAGCTGATGAAGCCGACAGCGTACTTGGTAAATAGCTCGCGCGGTCCGGTTGTGGACGAGAGCGCACTTGCGAAGGCGCTGAAAGAAAATGTCATCGCTGGCGCGGCGCTCGATGTTTTCGAAAAAGAACCGCTGCCGTCGGATTCGCCGCTGCTCGATCCCGAAATCGCGGATCGCTGCCGTGTGTTCCATCATTTCGCCAGCGGCGCACGGATCACAAGGCTGTCAGTCGATCCCGACAAAGGCATGGCCGGGCGCACTGTCCAGGGACTGATTGACGTCCTGGAAGGCAACTACGGCGGAGACCGGACCAAAATGCCGTACGTTGTAAATAAAGAAGCGTTCGCACCCAAAGGGAGTGAGTGACCAGCCTTCGTACTGACACCGCCGCTGCTCCACCCATCATCGATAAGGAATGAACTATGAAAGCATTTGGATTTTTTATTCTTAACGTGGCAGCGATGGCATCAATCGCAGCGAACGGGCAAACAGAGAGCTCACCGGCGGTGCAAGGCGATCCGGCGGCGGCGCAGGAAATTCGTGGCTGGATTGATCATTGGAGAAAGGCGGTCAGCGCCAAAGATGTTGATCGCGTGATGGAGTTGTACACGGAAGATGTCGTCGCTTACGACGTTGTGCCGCCGTTGCAGTACGTCGGAAAGGCTGCCTATCGCGCGGATTGGCAACAATTCTTCTACCAGTACGACAGCGATCTTCATGTCGAGACGCGCGATCTGCACGTCGGGGCTAACGGCGAGTTCGGTTACGCGACCGGATTGCAAATGATCAGCGGCATGCTGAAGCATGGCCAAAAGTCCGGCGTGTGGGTTCGGTTTACATCACTTTACCGCAAAGTCGATGGCAAATGGCTCGATTTTCACGATCACGTTTCCGTACCGGTTGAAATACAAACGGGCAAAGCGATGCTGGATCTGAAGCCGTAGCGCGACCGGATGCACTGGCCAATGTCCGCTAGCTGGACTTGGAATTTGTATCTGCTGCCTGATCGTTTATGTGAAGCACGATCCCCTGGGAGTGAGGAAGCGAATGTCTCAGCGATAAAGCGGAGGCGGGGCGTTTGAAAAAATCAATCTGGTAGCATCTAATGCGATAAGCCAGCGAAACGTATGAAATACTCAATCACTATTCTGTTCCTTGCGATTTGCAGCTTCGCGCAAGCTCAAACAACCGTCCTGACGACCGATCCCAGTTTGCCAATTCCCAAATTAAATTTTGACGACAAAGGCGACTTAAAAATTACCGCGTCGGCGACATCGTCTCCGAGCGACTTCGATTTTTTGGTCGGCAAATGGAAAATGCACAATCGCCGGCTCAACAAGAGACTCGAAAACTGCAAGGATTGGACCGAGTTCGATTCGTCTGATGAGAATTCCAAAACCCTCAGTGGCACGGCCGATATGGATATTTATTCCACCACTGAGATGCCAGGCCAGGAGGGTAAACGTTTCGAAGGACTGACGCTGCGCCTCTTTAATCCGAACACCCGGTTGTGGAGCTTGTATTGGGTTGCCAGCAACACCGGTGTTCTGGATCCGCCTGTGGTAGGCTCATTTGAAAACAA
>QHOS01000037.1 GCA_003219415.1 Verrucomicrobiota bacterium
CCGTCAAGTTTTAACCTCTTAACCACGGGCGAAGCCCTACTTCTTATACGCCGGCACCTCAGGCAAAGCGGGCGGTAGCAAACCCTCCTCTTCTTCCTCAGGGTTGAATGCGAGGCCGGCCGGGGTGACCACGCGCGCGGTCACGAAAATAACCAGGTTCATTTTGTTGTGTTGCTCCACATTGGTGCGAAACGCTCTACCGATGAGCGGAATGTCGCCAATGATGGGAGTTTTATCTTCCACTTTTTGCACGTCTTCGCGCATTAATCCGCCGAGCACCACCGTCTGCCCATCATAAACGCTGACGCTCGTCGTAACTTTGCGCGTGCTGAACACGGGATGGTTGATCGCGTTCTGGGTGAGTATGACGGGGACAGATGTTGAAATGGCGCCGCCAATGGTGTTGACACCTACTGCACTAATCGGGCTGCCGTAGTTGATGAAACCTTCAAACTCCACCACCTGCGGAACCAGGTTCAGATCTATCGTTGTCGCGTCCTCTCCCACTACCGGTTCGACTTCCAAGGTGACCCCTGTGTTGCGCGTCTCCCAATCTTGGGGCGTCGTCGGTGTCACTACTACGGGGACAACCTGCGAACCAGTCGTTGTCGTGGTTCCAATCGACGGAACCTGCGGCGGCGTGTATGTCCTTGGATAACGAAATTCTCTAATGACTTCGACAATGGCGCGCTGGCCGCTCTTGGTGGTCACGCTGGGTGCGGAAAGCAAATCGATACCTTTTTTCTGGTTCAGCGCACGAATCACAACCTGAAATTGCGGATTGGTGAAGACCCCGGCTAGTCCAAATATCCCGGGTGCCACGGCACTCCCCCCGCCCGTGGTGCCGGCAAGCAGCGCATCGAGGGCGTTTGCGCTGATGGCCACGTTCCCGCTGCGATTCCCCGACGTAACCGGATTTTGTCTGAACGCGGCCTGCCCGATCGCAGCTCCTCCCGCGGTTCCTTGTGTCTGGGCAGAAGTGTATTCACTGGTCGTAGCTGCAATATATTGTTCCTGTTCGACAATCTTGCCCGAAACCGGAGGCACGCTCGTTGCATTACCACTCTGACTTTGCTGGCTGCCGCTAAGCGACTGAGTAAGAGCCCATGCTCTGCAACATCGTTTTGGCGTCGGCCCGACCAACGAGTTGACGGTCGTTCAATAAGTGTTGCCTTGTAGTGCTGGTTCCCTGCACGAGATTTGACTGGCTCGTAGCTCCCGCACCGGTGCCCACGCCGGAGGCGGTCTGATAACTCACCGCCTCCTTCTGTATGATGTTCTCAGCAACCGGTGCAGGCTGTGCCGACCCACCCCCGCCCCCTTGTGCTCCCAAGGTGCCTTCGATATAATAGCCCACGTCAAGTGGACCACCGAAGAACTCCGGCGGGACGCGATACCTCTTCACGAGAAGATCACCGCTCTGTTCAGTTCTGGGGACGAGGGAAACGGCATAGGGCTCGACTTTTACTTTCAACCCAGCCTGATTTGCGATGTAGCGCAGCGCTTCACCGAGCGGAATATGATTTAGCTCAATCGTTATGCTCCCCCTCTCCGCTGGAGGCGCCGGAGGTTGAGCGACTGCCTGACCAGCGCCAACGGGAGGCTTGCCAGTCGGTGCTGTGCCAGGCGCAGCAGCAGCTCCTGCAGTTGCTGGAGAAGCGCCGGCGGGCGCCGGAGGCGGGCGTTGAATCAGAACCGAAGGAGGTAATACAATATTGATGCCTCTCTCCCCTTCAGTGGCGGGATCGTTCTCCACTGCTTGTTCCCGGAGAAAATTGACTGCCTCGCGAAGAGTAGCGTCGCGAAATTCAACACGCGGAATGATTATTGTGTTTAGCTTGTTGTTTAGTCTGGCTGTGTCGGTCAAGTTTTTCTGAATGCCGAGCTTGGCCGGCTCGCCCGTCGCACCATAGCGGCGGACGGGTTGTTCCCATCCTTTTTCCACCTGCCACAACTGGCGCGATCGTGTTTCGTTATACGCTTCTTCGCCGTACTTGTACTTGGTGTTATTGATTTTTTCCTGGCCTTTGCGCGCCGCGCTGTTGTACGGATCGAGAGCGAGCACCTGATCGTATCGTTTCATCGCCAGGTCGTAACGGCCAGACTGGTAAAAACCGTCGGCCTCGGTGAGCAGTTGTTTCACTTGCTCGACTTTTTCGATGAAGGTCGGGCTCATCGTTTTGTTGAAATAACCGGGCTGCCGAAGGTGCGCGTAGAGTTCCTGTGCCGCATGGCACTTGGGATCGTAGCGGTCACTTAAAACTTCGCTCAGGATTGCCTCGGCATCTGCGTATCTTCCTTCAGCAATTCGCGCTTCTGCCAAAACAACGCCACTTTTGCAAAAACCTTCGACAGCTTCGTCGTGCGCTTTTCCGGACACGACTGCGTCGGGCAGATACACGACTGCGGTTCTGAATTCTTCGTGCGCGGCAGCGTAATCTTTTGCTTTCATCGCAGCCTGCCCCCGCGCCAGGGCCGCTTCGCCTTGCGATATGCCGGTCTGACGCCGGTGCACTTCGCGTTCGGCAACGCTGTCCGGGGTTTGCGCAAAGCTAATGGTGCAAAAAAGCGATAACGAAAGAAAAATGAGTATTGGTAGGGCGCGACCACAGCTTGCTCGCCGTGGCGAGGGCGCGCCGCCGAAGAATCTTAGTGCCCACGAATCACACGAATTAACGCGAATGAGAGAGGTTCTGAAAACCGAACCCTTCGCTAACTTCGTTACCTTCTGTTGATTACTTGATGGATTGCAGCCGGCGCGGCTGTGCCTACAGCGGGGATTTTGAGAAGTTATTTTCATAGGAGGAGTTATGGAGAGCGATTTTCATAGGAGTTAAGGCGGTGCAAAACCGATCTCGATCCGCGCATTTGGCTTTTGCGTATTCACGATTACGGCCTTGTTTGGTTGCACATCTACCAGCTTGTAATTGATCTCTTCTACGGGTTTCAAGGAAAATTCTTGGTCTTTTCTCACTTCGAATTCCCGGCGCCCACCCCAGGTATAAACGAAAGTGGCCACGGATTGCGGCGAGGTAGCAACCTTTTCCTTCACCAGCGTGACCTGTACATGGGTGGCTTTGTGTTCGAGGAGCAATTCTGAAACATCAACCTTAGTACCGTACTGATCGCGTTCGTGTTTTCCGGTGAACTTAACGATCTTAAAGTCAGTGCCACGGATGACGTCGCCTACCTTTAAAAATTGCGTCGGTTCGCTTTGATCAATCGTGTTCAGCGCAAAGGTTCCGCCGACCCAGGATGAAAAAATGAATGGGAACGGCTCCTCCTTGGCGGACACCAGATGTAATTTTGTTAGATAATCCGGATGCGAATCCTTATTCGTTGGGTCGGTGCCTCCCTGCCATTCGTCAAGGTTGGTGAATCCGTCGATGTCGGGATCCTGCTCGAGCACGTCGGCGTCCTGGATCGGTAAACCAAATTTTTCTATCCAATCATTGGGGACGGGCGCATGGACCTGCGTGTTCTGCAGTGTCGCGGGAAATCCATTAGCGCCGATGAAATGTTTTTCCGGAACAAAAAGTCCGGAGCGAGTACTGGATTTCCATTGTGAAGGATGCTGAAGACGCTCCGCTGCGCGATCCAATTCTGTAGCCACGGGCGGAGGCGACGCGTTCTTTGGCGGCGGTCCGGGCTGCGCCACCAGCCGATTCCCAAACTGAATCGCGTTCCACCAAATAGAGATGGCTGACAGGAAAAGGATTATCCCAGCGGCAATAAGCGCGACCCGATCGTAATGCGCCTTAAGCCAGTCGGTCTTCACCATGGTTAATCACCACGGCGAGCATTTAACCACGAATGGACACGAATGAACACGAATTTATTAATGACGAAGCACGAATGTCGAATGACGAAAGAATGACGAAGAGAGAAGCCCGCGAATCACACGAATAGACGCGAAAGAAAAATCCCGGAAAAGAAAATCATTCGCGTTACTTCGCGTCATTCGCGGGCGAACCTGGTTTCTCTGCTTCATTTGTGTTCATTCGTGTTGATTCGTGGTTAAGATCCAAATCTCAGCATCTCGATCGTGGCCGAGACTTCGATGTGCTCGTTGCCCACGATGAAATTTAGCGGCGCGGCTGCGCCCGGCTGAGGCGGCGTGGTCTGCGGTGCCTGAGGGGGAGTCGGCTCGGTTCTTTGGCGCGGAGGGCCTTTGTCCTTTTCGTTATGCACATAAAGGGTGCGAATAATAAAAAATTGTCCGCTCGAATTTGCGATTTCGTTCAAGACTTTGCGTGCTGCAGCAGGCGTGGCTTTAAAGGTCACATCGACAACATTCCGCTGCAGTGCGGTCGGCGGCGGCGTGCTTGTTTTGGCCGCCGTTCGTCGGGCGGCTGGAGATGGCGTCGGAGTCGACAAAGACTTCCGTTCTTCAGGCAACGGCGCGCGATGAAGGGAAATCACGCTGTCCACCTTGGCGTCCAGTAGAATGTTCATGAGCATCTGGACTTGAGAAAGCTCCTGCCCAAGGAGCGGCGCCACAGCCGTGTCGGGCAACCCCGTGGCGAACTCATCAAAGCCGAGCTCAAATTTATCCGGAAGTTTTACATTGTTAGTCTGTGCTCTGTTAACCGTGGCAACTGTCGCCAGACGCAGACGCGATTGAAATTCGTTAGGCGCGAGTGGTGGCGCCGGGACGACGCCGTTTTTTAGCTCGTCTTTGAATTTGTTCAGCGCAGTGCTGTATCGATCCAGGTAACCCTGTAGTTTCCGATAATTCACGTCATTGGGAAGAGGATCGAGCTGCTCGAGACGATTCCTCTCTGCTGCCGCCTGATCAAAAGTTTGCCTGGCATCGCTCCACGTCGCCCATCTCCAATAAAGAAGGACCCCGGCAAATAACGCGCCGATTCCAAACACAATCAGAAGTGTCCCGAGCGCCCTATTTTGTTGAAACCACAACTTCATCGAATTAACCACCCGCCTTCGCCAAGGCTACGGCGTGGCAGGCGAATGACACGGCGCGGTGAAGCCACAACCAAAAGTTTTAACCACGAATGAACACCAATGAACACGAATAATTGTAGGGCGTTTCTGTGAAACGCCACGGCGTCTAACCCAGACGCCCTGCAATCTGGTGTTGGGGTTTGTTTCGTCATTCCTCGTTCGTCATTGCAAACATCCGTGTCATCCCGGTTATCCGTGGTTCTCTCCTTTGCTCCCCCAATTCGTGTCTATTCGTGGTTAGCAACCCGTGGTTGACTCTCATGGCAATTTCACCGGCTTGCGCAGTGTGAGCTGGAGCTCGTAAGGGAACGCCCATTCCGTGTCGTTTGGCACGGAGTTCGACTTGATCACCCGCTCAGGAGTTTTTGGATCAACAACGAAGAACGGCGAGCTTGCCAGATTGCGCAAATAATCGACGACGATCTCCTGTTGTTTCGGATTATAAAGGTAAAGACCCCGCACGAGGATGCCATCGATTGACTTCGCGCCGGCGGCCACAGGTTTCACTGCCGCTCCAGAAGGTGGCAGAGGAGACACAGGTGCAGTTTCTCCGGCGCGTTTTTCACCTGCGCCCAGAAGTTTTCCACCAGAAGTCGCTCCGAGCTCGGTGATCCAGATGTCAGCCTCAGGAAGGCGCGAGTTTAGATCGTCAAGAATTTGCGGCCAGAAGTCGCGATCATTGACTGCGCTAATAAGCGGAGTGGCAACGCTGTCGAGTGAGGTGATCTGCTTTTTGAGTTTATCAAGCTGCGCTTCTGCTACTCGCATGGAGCCGTTCTTTTGCTGGATCAACTCGGCGGTCTCGCGCGTTACCTGCGCTGCTCGCGTGTAATAAAACGACCAGCCCAGCATGGCGAGAACCACGCATGCGGCTGCCGCGATGAAGAACGGCCGACGCCGTTCCAATTCCTGCCTTCGAACAACGCTCGCCGGAAGCAGGCTTAATTCCATCGGACAGGTCGTCACGCTGCGCAGCGCCAGGCCAACTAATTCGCCAAGCAGATGCGCGGAGTGTGCGACACCTGATGCCGAGGCTGCTTCCGATACAGCTACGTTTCGAAGCGGATTAAAAAACTCGATCGGCAACTTGAATTTCTCGTGAAAAAACTCGCGCATGTAGGGCATACCCGCGGCTCCGCCGCAAAGAAAGATGCAGTCCGGCCGACTTCCCCCTTGTTGTGCCCGATAATGACTGATCGAGCGCATCAACTCCGCGTGCAGTCGGGTCATGGTGCTGCGCGCCAGCTTCGAGACGCGGGCAATATCGTGGTCTGAGGGATCAGCGTAAGCGCCTCCCAGACTTACAAAGCCGTCTCGCTTCTTGCGAGTTTCTGCCGCCTCGAAGGATTCGCCAAATTCCTTGGCAATTGCTCCGGTAATCGAACTGCCGCCAATGGGAAGACTGCGCGAGAAAATTCTTCGAGGCTCGATAAAGAGAACATTGGTTGTGCGCGCCCCGATATCCACGAGCAACGCGCAGTCGTTAACGTTCGGGTAGCTATAGCGAAATGCATTGTAGAGTGCCATCGGCGCCACATCGATAGTGGAAGTAAGCAGCCCAGTTTCTTCCACAGCGCCGTTAATTCCATCGAGTAGATCGTGCTTAATCGCGACCAGGATTACTTGAACTTGCTCGTCCAACCCGGCTCCGACCACCTGATAATCCCAAACCACGTCGTCGATCGGGAACGGAACATTTTGTTGCGCCTCGAAGGCGATGACCTTCTCCAGCTTTTCGTGTTCAAGCGATGGCAGTTTAACAAAACGCGCAAAAACCGATTGCGCGGGCAACGCGCAATTCACCGAGCCGTGTTTGATATGCAGCTCGCCCATCATTTCACGCAACGCGACAGCCGTCTCGTGCAATGCAGTGTGGGCCTCGCGACGTTGGCCAGTCGCAGGATCGAGCGGCGCTTCCCGCAAACGATAATCCAGCAAGACCAGGCCACCGTGAGCCTGGACGCGGAACTCTGCCAGACCAACGGTCTGGGACCCGAAATTGAGGCTGATCAGGCGCGGTGAGATGGCCATGTCCAAATCTCAAAACCCAAATCCCAGACAAATTTCAAGCTCGAAATCTCAAACACGAAAAAACCAGATGAACCTCGGTAGCGCTTGACGTGCGTTGTCGAGGTCGGAAAGCTCGTATCAAATAATGCGATAATCTTTGAGTTCTTTGAAGAAGGTCTCGACCGCAGTTTTGACGACGACCACCGTTGGAATAGCGAACAACATGCCCCATAAACCCATAATGAGAGAACCGGCGATGATCGCAATGACAACCACCAGTGGATGAACGTTCACCGCGCCACCCAGGACAAACGGCTGAAAGACCACATCGTCCAGCACGTGCGCGATTACGACCAGGACCACTACGTACAGCGCCAGGTCATTCGGATTCAGGCCGGGAATTAGCGGTCTCACGTCCTCCGCGATCAGCGCATAACTAACACCAATCACCAGAGCGATCAACGCGCCCAGAAACGGAATGGCGTTGAGAAGTCCCGAAACTACACCAATGGCCACAGCGATCCCCAGCGGAATCCCAAGGAGGATCAATCCGAGTACAAGAGTCAGGCCCACCAGAAAACATTCTATCAATGTCCCGCGCAAATATCTGCCGATAGCATCATCGAGTCTGTCGAGGACTGTGAGCGACAACTCGAAGTAGCGATTCGGGACCAGGCTAATAAAGAAGCGACGTATCTGTCCGTTATCGAAACCGAGAAAGAGAAAAATTAACGGCGCCAAAATCCAGGCGGAAAATTTGCTTTCCAGGCTCGTGCCTTCCTCTGCAGCCGGAGGTTGAGTCGTAGCAGGCGCAGCCGGAGCCGCGGGCGAAGCTGCACCCGTAGGAGTCTCTTCGGGAATTACATATTTCCCGGTTGTTTGATTCGCTCGAAAGTAATCAACGAACTTACTTTGAATGGGAGGTTTGCCATTGTATCCGGCAGCGTATTTCAGGAACAGATTGCGTTCCCCCGCGTTAAGTGCGAGCACCTGATTCATCTTGTCCATGAGCGGGCCAAGTTCCTTTTCAAGTAGCGCCGTCACCGCGTTTGATTTTCCCTCCGGCGATTTCGCCACCAGCTGCCGGTATCTGTCATTCAGTTTGTATTTCAAGCGGACCTTGAATTCCAGCTTCTGCTTTTCGTCGGGAATGTGTTTGCGAAAAGTATTGAAAGCGAAAAACAGGACAAGACCAATGGCTGCGAAGGAACAAAGGACTTGAATCTCGTGAGGCAACCACCGGACCTCGAAGCGCTCTTTTACGGGCCGGAATAAAAAGGCCATTAACGCGCCGACGATGATCGGTAGAATGAGAATGCTTAATTTCCAGATCAGGAAGCCGCAGGAAATCAACGCCAGTGTTCCAAATATGAGATAAAAGATTTTGCGCCGAACCTTCCGTTCTCGCTCTTTCTCTTCCAAGTTCTGACCGTTGCTCATTCCAAACGGGCCGTGTCGGCAGAAATTTTCATCTGCACCAATTCATTGGTCGAACGAAGGCGATCGCCGATCATCGACGCAAGGGAACGATAGATTTGGCAGGCGGTTCGCGCATGCCGATCCATCAATCCGTTAAGGTCGTTCCGATAAAGCGCCAGCGTCCGAGTCGGTTCCAAAGCTCGCGCGTTGGCGGAACGCGGCGTGTCATCCAGCAGCGCCATCTCACCAAAAAAGGCACCTCTTTCCAAAACAGCCAGACGCGTGCTGGTCTCGCGGAAAATTTCTATCGCAATTTTGCCATCTAAAATTAGGAAGAGCGCGGCTCCCGGTTGTCCTTCCTCAAAAATTGATTCGTCAATGTCATAGTTACGCTCGAACATGATATCCGAGACAGTTTTGAGCTGGCGATTCGAGAGTCGGTCGAAGAATGGCACCGTCTTCAGGAATTGAATGCGATCCAATTCAGGGCTTGAACGTTTCCAGCGTCCCAGCGTTTCCCACAGCAATTTATCCGCGGCGAATTTTCGAGCCGACATTGGTATTAGTCCGTTGAAGCGACTTGGCCACCGGGCTCAATCAGGAACTTCCCGCCCTGCTGGCGCGCCCATAGTAGAAAGGACCGATTGGCGATTTCAATCCAAAAGATCACTGCAGGTAATCATGCGCGTTACGAAGATAGAGAACAAGATCGTAGCCGTGGCCGCTCGGGAAAGGTTTCCCGTTGATTTTAAATCCATAGTCGAACGCGAAACTCAGGACGCGCTCGTCTGCCCGGGTTGTCGCGAAAATGTTCTCGTTCTTCGCGAAAGGAAGTAACTGGCCGACAATGCGAGTAGAGAGTCGCCGCCCTTGGTGCGATTTAGTGACAACGACCCAACCCAATTCAACGGGGTAATCGTCTGCTGATACAGTTGCTCGCGCATCGGCAAACACCCTGTTTCGGTAATCCGCGCGAGGATGTTTCAACGCGCCTACTCCCACGAGTTGATCATCTGACGCCCGAAGAAACAAAAGGCGAGAGGCTTTACGGATCCGTTCCGCCAGGCCTTGTGGATTCACTGCGCCGCCTTCAATGATAAGCTTTTCAAAATCGGCTAACGCCGGCGCTGTGCAGTCCGAGGGCAAAAATATTGACGAAGTTAGCATCGCCATGCCCAGGTACTTTCGCTTCCGGATGGCAGACGGCGCGTGCGCTTATCTTGGAGCGCCGAATGAGCGGAACCGCACGCCACGGCCGTTTCCACTCCATTCGTCGTATGACGCGCCGGCCGTGATCTGAAATTTGTCGTTACCGACCGTGCCCTCGATATACGTCTGCCACATATCGCCGCCGCCTTTACCGCTCCATCGGCCATATAACACCCCCACTTCCCCGCCGCAATAGACCGGATTCAGCGATGAGTTCAGCATCTCGCCGGGCGAATCTTTTCCATCTGCTCCAAGATCCTTGCCATCGGAACCATGGACCCGGCCATTACTCGGTCTTTGTGCCGACTGCGGGGCAGCGCTCAATAACGCAGCCGGAAAGAGATCCGAGAATCCCATCTGAACCCATTGACTCACGAAGCTATAACCCGGATAGATGCCCCCGTTATTCACTTGCGCTCCGTCCATCCAAAGCGGCACCGAGCCATTACGAAGCAGAAGCGAACTATCGGTCGCAACCGAGTTTTTCGGTCGATAAAGGCTCAGCGACAAAGGGGAATTTGATACGCTGTTAGACCGCGTTTGCTCGCGACTAATCGAACGATGCGGCTGTTGCGCAACAGCCGGCAATAACGCGACGAACAAACCGAGGGCGACGCAAAGCGCGCGCTGAACCATGACACAATTCACATCTAAATATCCAGGAGCGCCAGTAAAATTTTCGGCAAGCCGGCGTGCGTTACCGTGGTTAAAGCCTCGTTGTCATTCTGAGCGAAGCGAAGAATCTCTGGTCATTTCGGGATTTGCGGCAACGTAATAGCCAGAGATGTTTCGCTTCGCTCAACATGACAGATAGAGGCGCTTCACGGTTTTAATGACTCTTTAAAATATTCGATCGTCGTCTTGATTCCTTCCTCGAAATGCACGCGCGGTTCCCACCCGAGGACTTCTTTTGCGCGGGCGATATTCGGTTGCCGCACTCTCGGGTCATCGACGGGCAACGGTTTATATTCAATTGCCGATTTTGCTCCGGTGATGCGAATGATTTCGTTCGCAAACTGCTTGATCGTCATTTCGCGTGGATTACCCAGGTTAACCGGCTCGTGGAAATCGCTCAGAGCCAGTTTAAAAATGCCGTCGATCAAATCGGACACATAACAGAACGAGCGCGTTTGTGAGCCATCGCCAAAAACAGTTAGTGGCTGGCCATTCAATGCCTGGCCGATAAACGCCGGGACCACCCGCCCATCACGCAATCGCATTCGCGGTCCGTATGTGTTGAATATGCGAACGATCCTGGTGTCAACGCGATGATAACGATGATAGGCCATCGTCATCGCCTCGGCGTAACGTTTCGCTTCATCGTACACGCCGCGTGGCCCGATTGGGTTCACATTGCCCCAGTAATCCTCCTTTTGCGGATGTTCCAGAGGATCGCCGTACACCTCTGATGTAGATGCAAGAATGAATGTGGCCTTTTTATCCTTGGCCAGGCCCAGCGTGTTGTGCGTGCCCAGCGCCCCTACTTTCAACGTGGGAATCGGGAGTTCAAGATAATCGATCGGACTGGCTGGGGAAGCGAAGTGAAAAACGTAATCGATTTTCTCTTCCGGAAGAAAAATGAAATTCGAAACATTATGTTTGATGAATTGGAAATTTTCGTTTCCGGCCAGGTGACCGACGTTCGCTGTGTTGCCGGTGATTAAATTGTCGATGGCGATAACCCGATGACCTTCCGCCAGCAGGCGCTCGCTCAAGTGCGATCCCAGAAAACCGGCGGCGCCGGTGACGACGGAAACAGTGTTCTTTACGGCCATGCGCGATTTATCTAATGTCGGCCGATCAAGTTTGCCAGCCTGAAGTCGTGGCAAATGACGAAATCGTCTGGTAACAGTATCCCGCGAACAGATTCTCAGTTGGACGTTGAAAGTTAAACTTCGAGCGTTGAACGTGGTAGCTCATGCGAATCTTATCCGGAATTCAGCCCAGCGGTGTTCTGCACATCGGCAATTATTTCGGCATGATGAAGCCGGCTATCGCGCTTCAAGCCGAAGGCGAAGCACTCTATTTCATTGCCGATTATCACGCGCTGACCAGTGTGCGCGATCCGGATGCCTTGCGTGAGAACTGCCGGCGCGTCGCGGTCGATTTTCTGGCGTGTGTCCTCGATCCCGAGCGTGCCACACTTTTTCGGCACTCGGACGTTCCGCAAGTCACGGAGCTAGCATGGATCCTATCCACTGTTGCGCCCATGGGTTTGCTAGAGCGCGCCCACTCGTACAAAGATAAACTCGCTCGCGGGTTGTCCGCGACTGTCGGCTTATTCAGTTACCCGGTGCTCATGGCTGCGGACATTTTGATTTACGACAGCGACGTCGTGCCTGTGGGAAAAGACCAAAAACAACACATCGAAATGACGCGCGATCTCGCTGTGAAAATGAACGAAATCTTTGGACAGTCCAAGGGGGACGGGCAGATCTTCAAGTTGCCGGAAGCGCGAATCCAGCCTGCAACGGAAACCGTGCCCGGCATCGACGGCCAGAAAATGAGCAAAAGCTACGGCAACAATATCGATATTTTCGGCGACGAAAAGGAAATGCGTAGGCGCGTAATGAGCATCGTCACCGATTCCACGCCGGTTGAAGCGCCGAAGGATCCGGCGAAATCCACCATCTTTAAACTTTACTCACTCGTCGCGTCCAAGAATGAAAACGCGGCGATGCGCGAACAATTCCTGAAAGGCGGAACCGGCTACGGCGATTTCAAGAAACAGCTTTTCGACAAACTTTGGGAATATTTTGCGCCGATGCGCAAGCGCCGCGAGGAAATTCTGGCTGATAAATCGTATATCGACAGCGTTCTCAAAAAAGGCGCGTCCCGCGCGAACGAAATCGCGGAGCAAGTCATGAAACGCGTTCGCGAGGCGGTGGGTTTGCGCTAGTGGCCATGCTTGGGCAGAGTCCCTTTCTTTGCTCGCGCTTCGATCTGTCTGCTTTCGGCCTCGGCTGCTTTTACATCTTTGGCCTTCGTCACGTACGTGAGGATTGAATTCCAGAATCCTGAGCCGCCGCTAGCCAAAAGACCAAGCGCCAGTTTTCCAGTGAAATCATGGGGCAAAAAGGCTGGAACGGCGGGGCCAGCCAGCCACGCAGTGGTTATTCCAGCGAAAACGGCAATTACTTGAAGAGCCGCCTTCCTCCATCCTTCTTCGGCCGGTTTTCGTCGTTGTTGATTGAGCCAGGGAACGAGTCCCTTGATAATATCGACGAGCCGTTCCGAGGCGATACTCAGAGCGACAAGCAATGATATGACAGTTGTTAGTTTGGTCGTGTCCATAAGGGTTACCATTTCTGTGCCGGGATTGAGCCTCCCTTGTCAATTGGGAAATGACCACGAGGGTACCAATTGAGCTGTGCCGACTATTCGGGTTCATGTCATTCCAAACGCGAAGGTCGCTAAGGTCGTGGGAGAACATGGCGACGCGATCAAGATCAAGCTACAGGCGCCAGCGATAGAAGGAAAAGCGAACGCCGCGTTGCGCAAGCTTTTGGCGGAAAAATTGAGCATTCCTCAGCGCGCGATCGTCCTGGAGCGCGGTGAGAGATCGCGTGACAAGGTGCTTCGCATCGATGGTCTGAGCGAAGAAGAAGTGCGAAAGCAACTGCTCGCGACAATCTGAAAAGCATGGAGGGCGAAGCTCCGCGCCGGCCCAACGCAGGAGTCCAAGCGCGACTTAACATGGACTCGCGGAGCTCGCCCCTCCATTTCCTCAGCGCCCCCGAGTTTGGCGGGCTGGTTTGGTTTGCTGTTGGGGTTTCGGTTGGGTATTTGCAGCGCTGTCGCGGTAAAACAAAACGCCATGCGCTCTCAAATTGCTGATCAGCGCGTGCAGGTCGTTGGCCAACTCTTGATTGTTCAGAAGAGTCGCCACCAAGCCTTTGCCTTGTGTCGCGGTGCGAAGGACCTTGCGCGTGTCATCGATCGCATTCTGTAAATTGTCAGCTGCTTCTTTTGCGGACGTCATTGTGGAACCCGCCTGATCGATGACTCCGTCCAGCTTCTTCGAGGATTGTGCCAGCGCACTGCTCGCCTGATTTAAATGCTCCATGCTCGCCTTCAGGTTTTGCATGTTCTCGGAGGAAAGAGTTTCCTGATTCAACTTTTGCACTGTCCCTCGAAGGTCGCCCAGGAGAGCACCACCCTCGCGCGTGATGTCGTCAATGCCGGTTTCTCGAGCGCCGCTGATGTGGGCATTTGGAGAGAGAAAAGCCTTCGGTTGCCCGGGCGGCATCACTACATTTACGAAGCGATCGCCCAATAAACCGGAACTTCCGACGGTGAATTTGCTCGTTTCAGGAATTTTAATGTAATCATAAATCTTCAGCGGTACGTCCACACCCTGGCCTTCGCGTACCATTCGCGGACCAGCCGAGACTTTTCCGATTTTGGCACCTGCGAGCAAAACATCGGAGCCTTTTAACAGGCCGCTTGCGTCACTGAAGCGAACAGTGAGCGGGTAATACGTCTTGAGGCCTTCTCCCAGTCGACCGAATTGCACGACGAGCGCGCCTAACATCGCCAAGCCGAAGAAAACAAACGCGCCAACTTTAAATTCCAAACCTCGTTCCTGCCGATTCATTGAACACTAATTGTCGATCTTACCGATCTTTTCGCAAGGAGCGGCGATTTCCAAATCGCTGTGTTTTACTCGGCGGCTAGGAAGTCGCGGCGACTCCTTGTTCGGAGCGTCCGAGCAGGAAATCCTGCAAAATCGGATCGCGCGCCTGCTGAAGCTGAATAGGCGTGCCGTAGAAATAAATCCGGCCTTCGTGCAGGTAGGCAATGTGATTGGCGACATCGAACGCACTTTTCATGTCGTGCGTGACGACAACGCTGGTCATCCCAAAGCGCTGTTGCAACCGGTGAATCAGGCGATTGATACTGTCCGCGACTACCGGATCAAGACCCGATGTCGGCTCATCGTACAATACGCACGAGGGCCGGCGAATGATGGAGCGTGCGAGACCAACTCGCTTCTTCATTCCACCGCTCAAACTCTCGGGCATCTTATCTTTCTGCCCCTCCATCTCGATGACTTCGAGCATTTCCTCCACTTTCGCATGCAGCACCTTTGGATCCCGTTCACCCGCCTCACGCAGTGGAAAAGCGATGTTTTCCTCCACTGTCATGGAATCAAAAAGAGCGCCGCTTTGGAAAAGAATGCCTACCTTTTTGCGGATCGCTCCAAGCTGGCGCTCATTCATTCCGATAATGTTTTGACCATCAATCCAAATTTCGCCCGCGTCCGGCGCCATCAATCCAACGAGATGTTTAAGCAAAACGCTTTTGCCGCCGCCGCTTCGTCCAATAATCGCGAGCGTCTCACCACTTGCGATCTCAAGATCAACGCCGCACAAGATTTCCTGCTGCCCAATTCTTTTGACCAATGATCGGACTGCGATCATTGGCGACGAATTAGCGGGGACCAGATTAGTTTTAGTGGAGGGCTTTGGAGATGGCGGCGCTTCGATCATTGCAACGCACAACTCTCAACTCTCAACTTGCAACTCTCAACCCCGAACGCTTTCGGGCTCAAACTGCCACGTGGCATTATTGGTATCCCGCCGGATAAATGATGTTGAGCAACATCGTGAGAAAGAAATTGCAAATCAGAACCGCGAGCGAGGAGTTCACTACGGCTTCGGTGGTCGCACGGCCCACGCCGACGGCGCCTTCGCGCGCGCTCAATCCCTTCTGGCAACTGATGAATACAATCAGAATCCCAAAACAAAATGCTTTCGAGAGGCCCATGATAATGTCGCGATTGCGCGTCCAGCGCACCATGTTCGCCATGTAGTAAGTGCCGTTAATGTCGAGCATGAAAATCGCAACGAAATAGCCGGCAGCGATGCCGACGGCGATGCATTCGGCTACCAGCAGCGGCATGGATACCATCATGGCGAGTACACGCGGCACCACCAGATAATCGGTTGGATACACCGCGAGGGCGCGAAGGGCATCGATCTGCTCGGTCACTTTCATTGTGCCGATTTCGGCCGACATGGCCGCGCCGACGCGGCCCGCTACCATCAATGCTGTGAGCACCGGGCCAAGCTCGCGACAGATCGAGACCGATACTACTGCGCCTGTGGCAGATCCCATGCCGATCTTATTAAATTGAAAGAACGTTTGAGCCGCGAACACCGCGCCGGTAAACGCCCCCGTGATCACGACAACCAGTTGGGAGAGCAATCCGATCTCGACAACCTGGTTAAGAAATAGTTTCCATCGAAGCTTGTGCGTGAAAATGGAACGAAACGTGTCGCCAGCGAGCAGCACCAGTTCCCCCAGATATTGAAAAAACGCGAGCACCGGCGCGCCAAGCGCATTGAAGAATCGAACCATTGTCCCTTTGTGATTAGTGATCGGTAATTAGTGAATGGTGAGAACTTGCAGCGAGCTTTCTCTTACTATTCACCAGTCACTATTCATTTATCATGCACTCAGTGGCTCGGTCTTGGTTCTCGGTCGAAGCTCCGGCGGAACCGCGCCGATGAACAGAGGTTCAAGTCCAAGCTTGAGAAAAATCGCTCGAATGTCACGCAGGCTCAGTGTCGGTCGATCGAACTCGAAATATACAAGATCGTGGTTTGTATCGATCTTGTAACGAAGCCCTGCAATTGGCTCAAGTTGAAGATCCAGCTCCAGGATTTTGTTTAGGTCACGCAAACCCCGCGCATACACTTCCAGTTCGATCATAATAGCCGGGAACGTAGCGAGCCGGTCGTATCAGCGCAATTCCTTAGCGCCTCGCTGGTTTGCGCCGAGCCCAAAGCTGCGATAAAAGATGTGCACCTGAAAGAATGAGACGCGTCACTCGCTTTTTGCTCGCAGCCAATCTCTTGCTTGGCGCGGCGTTTTTCGGCGCCTGCGAAACCGTTCCCCAGGGGATTCAACAAGCCAGGCTCGAGATGGCGCAGAAGATCGCAGCTGAACCCGCCGGAGATTATTTTATCGGACGGCGTTATTACAAATCCGATTACAAGTTCTGGGGCTACGTCCGACGCCCAAGTCAACCCTGGAGCACGGCAGAATTAGTCATGTTGAATGAAAAACAAAAGCTCGCCCCGGACCGCGAGCGTGTCGATTTCGGCAGCGATAACAACTACGAATACAAACTCTACGGTTACTTTAGTGGCGACAAGGTTTACGAACCTGCGAGCAATTCAATTTACCCTGAGTTCGTTTTGAAGGGGTACCAGCTGATATCCATGAACCCGTCACCGATTTTCAAGAGTCAATTCCGTGGCCACGCTACCGCGGAAGATCTCCGTTACGTGGTAGAAAAGCCGGAATGAATCGGCTTCGCCAAGTTGAATTGTTGAAGCGTTAAAAAGCTAAAAAAGTTACCAGCCGTTGAAGTAGACTTCGTTGTACTTTTGTGACCTTGTTACTCTGAGACATGACAGAAGGCGCGCGCGCTTCCCACAAAAAGGATCCTCTTACTGAGGACTTCCTGCGCTATCTCACAAACGAGCGGAATGCTTCGCCGCGCACGTTAAAGGCATATCGTCAGGCATTGACGGCTTTTCGCGCTGAAAACCAAACACCGTGGAAAAAATGCCGAGGGGATGATTTTCGCAATTACTTGTTTGCAGTTGCGAAACGCGGCCAGGCGCGTTCCTACGTGCGATTGCAATTCTCAGCGTTGCGCACGTTTTATCAATTTCTGGCAGCTCGAAAGGGGCTGCAGGGCAATCCTGTGCGTGAGGTGCAATTGCCCAAGATCGAGAAGAAGCTTCCATTGGTCCTCACGCGCCAGCAGGTTGAAGAACTTCTTGCGGCCCCAACGCGCGAAAGCAAAAGCAGGTCTGCGCCGAGTTGGATGCCTCTGCGCGATGTCGCAATTATGGAACTATTCTACAGCAGCGGCTTGCGACTGAGCGAACTCGCCGCGCTCGACGTGGCCGACGTCGATCTTTACACAGAATCTGTCCGTGTATTCGGCAAAGGTCGCAAGGAGCGGGTATGTCCCGTAGGCTTGCCCGCGCTGGAGGCGATCTCGCGTTTCCGCGCAGCGGCGAACGTGCATTCGGGACCGCTATTCATAAACAAATCACGCGCGCGAATTTCGACGCGCTCCGTCTGGCTTATTCTGAAACGTTATTTGCGGTTCACATCGATTCCGATCTCGATCAGCCCGCATAAACTGCGGCACAGTTTCGCGACGCACATGCTCGACCGCGGTGCCGACTTGCGCAGTGTTCAGGCATTGCTCGGGCATGCCAGCCTTTCGACGACGCAAATCTATACGCACGTGACAACCGAGCGGTTAAAGAAAGCCTATGCGGACGCCCATCCGCGGGCGTGAAGCGGCGTAAGCGTCCCGCTTGCGAGCAATTTGATTTGCAAGCCAGAGGCTTGCGCTAGCTTATCAGCTTGCTGCGGGAGCTGCTGCACTATTCTGAGGCTCGGTGACGTGAAAGCTGAGCTTCCCCTCAATAGCGATCACTTCGACGTGGTCGCCCGCCTTAACGTTGCCGCGGAGCAATTCCTCCGCCAGCGGGTCTTCAAGATAACGTTCCACGGCACGACGCATCGGCCGTGCTCCATATTGAGGATCGTATCCTTTCTCGATGAGGAATTCCTTCGCGCTTTGCTGCAAGTCAATATGGACATCCTTGGCTTTGATGCGGGTCAGTACCTTGTTTGTTTCCAGCTCGACAATTCGCAATAGCTCCGGCTTGCCAAGTGAATGGAACACGATGATTTCGTCCAACCGATTAAGAAACTCGGGCTTAAAGACGCGTTTGGTTTCATCGAGGATCTTGTCCCGCATCGAATCATAATCATGCCCTTCCAGCGGTGCGCCAAAGCCCATCACTGTCTGTTTCTTCAGTAACTCGGCGCCAACGTTGGAAGTCATGATAATAATCGTGTTCCGGAAATCGATCTTGCGCCCTAACGAGTCGGTGATTTTGCCGTCTTCGAGAATCTGCAAAAGCAAATGCATCACATCAGGGTGCGCTTTTTCGATCTCATCGAAAAGCACCACCGAATATGGCCGGCGACGCACGGCTTCGGACAGCTGGCCGCCCTCCTCGTAACCGACATAGCCTGGCGGTGAACCAATCAGACGCGACGCAGTGAATTTTTCCATGTACTCCGACATGTCGATCTGAATCAGTGCGTCGGGATCGCCGAACATGAATTCGGCAAGCGTGCGGGCGAGATACGTCTTGCCAACGCCAGTAGGACCCAGAAAGACAAATGATCCGATCGGTCGCTTTGGATCTTTCAAATCGGCGCGGGATCGACGCAAAGCCTTGCTAATCGCGGTAACGGCTTCCTCCTGGCCGATGACGCGCTGCTTCATCTCCGACTCCATCATGAGGAGCTTTTGTGTTTCCGCCTGTTCCATACGCTGGAGAGGAACGCCTGTGACTTTCGAGATGATGTGCATCATGTCATCCGCCGTCACCACCACCTCTTTCTCTTCTCGCTCCTCACGCCATTTGGTTAGAATGGCATCGAGCTTTTCTTTCGTTTGCTTCTCCTTGTCGCGAAGCGCGGCAGCTTTCTCAAAGTCCTGTGCTTTGATGGCCCCTTCCTTTTCGACCCGAATCTCTTCGATCTCTTTCTCGATATCCTTCACGTCGGGTGGCCGCGTCATGGCATTGATGCGGGCACGCGCGCCTGCTTCGTCCATCACATCGATCGCCTTGTCGGGAAGAAATCGACCGGTGATATAACGATCGGAAAATCTAACGGCTGTCTCGAGCGCTTCGTCCGTGAGTTTCGCTTTATGATGCGCCTCGTACTTCGGACGCAGACCTTTTAGGATTAGAATGGCTTCATCGACCGTCGGCGCATCGACTTTTATCGTCTGGAAACGCCGTTCCAGCGCTGCATCTTTCTCGATGTACTTGCGATATTCGTTCATCGTAGTGGCGCCCACGCATTGCAATTCGCCGCGGCTCAATGCGGGCTTGATGATGTTCGATGCGTCCATCGCGCCTTCAGCAGAACCAGCCCCAACGATCGTGTGCAGTTCGTCGATGAAAAGGATCACATTCTTGGAACGGCGGATCTCGTCCATTACCGCCTTGATGCGCTCCTCGAACTGGCCCCGGTATTTTGTGCCTGCGACCATTAACGCGAGGTCCAGTGTGATCACGCGTCTGTCTCGCAATAACTCAGGCACATTGCCGTTCGCAATCTCCTGGGCGAGACCCTCAGCAATCGCCGTCTTGCCGACACCTGCTTCGCCAATCAGAACTGGATTGTTCTTTGTTCGTCGGCAAAGCACTTGAATGACCCGCTCGATTTCATTGCGCCGGCCAATTACCGGATCGAGTTCGCCTTTCTTCGCCAAGTCGGTCAGGTCACGGCCAAACGCGCGGAGTGCCGGAGTCTTGACGTCTTTCTTCGTTGGCTCGCCGCCTTCCTGGTCCGATTCAGAGGGCGTGAAATTTGGATCGAGCTCTTTGAGGATCTCGTTGCGTGTGCGTTCGATGTCGAGTTCAAGACTTTTCAAAACTCTCGCAGCGACTCCCTCGCCCTCTCGCAAAAGTCCAAGCAAAATATGTTCTGTACCGACGTAAGAATGATTGAGCGCCTTGGCTTCCTTGCCCGCGAGCGCCAGTACTTTTTTGACGCGAGGAGTATAAGGAACGTTGCCGACCATCTTGGTTTCCGGTCCTGAGCCGACCTGTTTCTCCACCTCCATGCGTACGGTCTCAAGGTCGAGACCCATCTTCTGCAGGACGTTGACAGCTACTCCCTGCCCCAGCTTGATCAGCCCAAGGAGCAGATGCTCGGTGCCGACATAGTTGTGGTTAAACCGATCGGCTTCCTTGCGAGCAAGCGCCAGAACCTGTTGAGCCCGGGGTGTGAAATTATTCATCGTTCGATGGCACGACAATCGAGTCACCGCCCGTTTGCCTCGCCATCTTACTAATATCAGGTTTAGGAAAGAGTTTCAAACGCTCACGAATAATTTGAGCGCGCAAGTGGTCGCGTTCTTCCGCGTTCAATTTTTGCTGAGAGCTTTTCTGCAAATGCGCCGGCTGCGTCTCAATGAACAATTCATCGATTTGCAGACGTTGATCTTCCGGAAACGCGCCCAAATCCATCCCGAGTTTGATGACCGAGAGCAGGTTGAGCGCTTCCTTGGAGGCCATGGCATGCGCATAAGTCAAAACGCCGTACGCGCGACCGATCTGGTCCAAAAGCGTATTTGGTTTTTTCTGGAGCAACACCTGTCGCGCGTTGTGCTCCTTTTCGATAATTGTTTCAATGACCTTGCTCAGGCGACTGATGATTTCTTCTTCCTTTTCGCCAAGTGTGGTCTGATTTGAAATCTGGAAAAGGTTGCCCATCGCCTCCGTGCCCTCGCCGTACAGACCGCGGACTGCGAGTCCGATTTTGCTCACGGCTTGAATGACTTGATTAATCAACTCACTCAGGACAAGCCCCGGCAAATGCAACATCGCGGACGCGCGCATTCCAGTACCGACGTTCGTAGGGCATGCGGTCAGATATCCAAGCCGCGAATCGAAGGCGAAGTCCAGTTTGCTTTCGAGCGCGCTATCGATTTTATCGACGAGTTTGAATGCCTGTTTCAATTGCAGGCCGGAACGAATCGATTGCATCCGCAAATGATCTTCCTCGTTGATCATGATGCTAAGAGTCTGCCGCCGATTCACGACGACTGCGCTGCCGGCGCCCTTGGCGGCGTGCTCTCGACTAATCAGATGACGTTCCACCAGAACCTGCCTGTCTAGCGCCGACAGATCTTGCAAGCTTTCCGCAAATGCCTCCTGCATTTCCGGAAGCGCTGCCACGCGGGACCTGATCAATTCCAGGATGGAACTGCGCTCCGCCTTTTTCGCCCAACCAGGAAACGGACGGTTGCGCAAGTTGCGCGCGAGCCGTACGCGACTGCTGATCACGATCTGGTGATGGGGCCCCTCACCGCGCAACCATTCTCCGGCGGTGGCCAACATGTTGGAGACTTTCATGGCGATTTCGAGAGCTCGTTTTCGAGTTGCTTGATTTCATCGCGCAACGAGGCAGCCGTCTCGTAATTCTCGTCGGCCACAGCCTTCTGCAGGTGTTCATTCAAGGCACGCATACGGTGGTTCAGTGCCATCGTCCGCTGCGCCCGCTCCGGAAATTTTCCGACGTGTTCGGTGCCCTTGTGCATCGCTTTTAAGAGTGAACCCAGGCCCTCCGCGAAGGTAACGTAGCACTCGCTGCAGCCGAGGCGGCCCGTTTTCTTAAAGTCGGCCTGACTAAACCCGCACACGGGGCACTTCTGGGTCGGAGCTCCTTTTTCAATTTCTTCCGCTGCCCCGATGCCTAGTAGCAAATCCGCGAGCGCGAAGCCGGTTGGATCTTGCACGCCCTTCTCTTTGGAGCATGCATCGCAGAGATTCACCTTTTGCATTTTGCCTTCCAGAATTTGCGTCAGGAAGACCGTCGCGTCATTGCATTTGCAAACGTCACACAACATCTCTTTTAATTACACCTTGTTGGTTTGGAAACATTCAACCCCAATATTTCCATGACGTTTCTACGTCAGAAGCGGCTTTCTCAATTTCTAGGCGGAAATTGGTGTACCGGTTTCGCGTGTCACCTGACGGAATCGCGCGATGATACGCGCGGTAACGGGCCCTGGCTTTCCGTTGCCGATCGATCGCCCATCTGCTTTTACGACCGGGACAATCTCCGCGGCAGTGCCCGTGAGGAAGCATTCGTCAGCAACAAAAACATCATGGCGCGTAATATCGGTTTCGCGAACTTTGACGCCAAGTTCGGCGGCGATTTCAAATACTACCGAGCGTGTAATCCCTCGCAGCGCGCCGGACGCGACCGGCGGCGTGAAAATTTGGCCGTGTTTCACGATGAAAACATTGTCAGCGGTGCATTCGGCAACGTTTCCTGCATCGTTCAACATAAGAGCTTCATCCGCACCCGCTAAATTTGCCTCAACCCGCGCCATCACATTGTTTAAATAATTCAACGATTTGACTGCCGGATTAAGCGCTGCCGGGTTGCTGCGACGTGTTGCGCAGGTCACAATGGTTAATCCTTTCTTGTAAAAGTCCTCGTGATAAAGGGCAATCGTCGCCGCAATAATAATCACGCTCGGGGACTTACATTGCGTCGGATTCAGCCCCAAATTGCCAATCCCCCGTGTAACCAGCAGGCGGATATAGCCATCACGCAAATGATTTTGCCGAATTGTCTCGAGCACCGCCTCGGTCATGTTCCGCATCGTCATTGGAATTTCGAGACAGATCGAACGCGCTGAATCCCACAGCCTGTGAAGATGTTCTTCGAGTCGGAAGACTCGCCCGTTGTAAAACCGAATTCCCTCGAAGATTCCATCGCCATAAAGCAGACCATGATCGAACACAGAAATCTTCGCGTTAGCTTCCGAGTAGAATTTTCCGTCGATGTAAATCTTCGCTTCCTTGACGCCGGTTGTCCGGCGCGGCCGACTTTCGACTGCGGGTTCGATTACCGCCTCGGCACTGGGATCGTGAATTTTCGGTTCGTCTAACACCGTCACATCAGTGGTTTTCATAATCGCAACAAAATCTCCGACGCTTAAGCGGGCAATTCAAGTTGCAAAATCAAAAGCGTTACCTGGTTAAAAGTTGAAGTGGTGAAACACAAATCCGTTAACGCTGCAATTTTTTCACTGCAACACGCCGTCTTTGATGTGCAGTTGACGGTCACCGCGTGCTGCGAGGCGCGCATCGTGTGTCACCACAAGCAGTGTTTTTTTTCGCGAACGCGTCAGGTCCAACAACAGATCCATGATTGAGTCCCCGGTTTTTGAATCGAGATTTCCCGTGGGCTCGTCGGCGAAAATGATTTCGGGATTGTTCGTCAGCGCCCGGGCGATCGCCACCCGCTGTTGTTCTCCTCCAGAAAGTTCTGCCGGCAGATGCTGCATCCGGTCCGCCAAGCCAACGGCCACCAGGCTCTCCTCGGCCCGTTCTCTTGTTGATTTTCCGCCGATCATCCCTGGCAGTGAGACGTTTTCCAGCGCCGTCAGCTCCGGCAGGAGAAAATATCCCTGGAATATGAAACCCATTTTGCGATTTCGAAATCGCGCCTGCGACGCCGACGTGCCGTTGTAAAGATTTCGTGCCTCGAATTCGACCGTCCCGGATTCAGGACGCTCCAGACCGGCGAGCGTGTAGAGAAGCGTCGTCTTACCCGCACCCGAAGCGCCGGAGAGAAAGACTGCTTCGTCGCGCCCGACCTCCATCGAGATACCACGCAAGACCTCAATCCGGCGAGGTCCCATTCGAAATGATTGGAAAAGATCGCGCGCCACTAGTTGCGGAGTTGTCGTGTCCATCGACGAAGGCTTGTTACCTTATCTGCCGCAAACACGATACGAACACAAGAACGGTCACTCGCATGTACACCAAAAAGCCGCCGTTAAGGTAATCGACGGCGGCTTCTCGGTTAATGGAATTCTGTTAGGTCATTCCCAAGGATTGCAGCGTCGGCTGATCGATTGCTGCTGTTTCTGCCAGCCCGTTGGCGCGTTGGTAATCCGCAATAGCGGCGCGCGTCTGCGGCCCAAGTAGACCATCCACTCCCCCCGGATTATAACCTTGTTCTTGCAGTGCGGTCTGGACATTTGCGATCACCTGATCGGGCGGCAAATTATTATAGCCGTAGATAGGGCCGTCGTAGGCGTAGTACTCATTCGGAGCGTAGCCCCAAGCCGGGATCCAGTATCCCGCATTCCAGGCGTACCATCCGCCATATACGAAAACTACGCGGTTGTTGTAATTACTCCGCCACCAAGACCTGTCGTGCCACGCAGATCTGTAATTCCGGAACGCCCAGTAATTCTTACCCTGCCAGTTTTGGCTGCCTTGGATGCGCCTGCCTTGCTGGAAGTTGACAGCTGCGTATTTCGTCGGACGCGTGTTCGACGCCAGATTGAAACGCTGTGCCTTGTATTTCTTACCGTTCGATTGGAATGCGGCGGCAGACGCGTTATTACCTTTCCATTGTTTCGTCTTCTTGGAATAATTTGCAGACGTCGCGTATCGACCAGCCTGCGCATTCTGTGCGGCGATTTGCTGGGAACGCTTCTGCGCCTTGTTCGCGTTTGAGCCCGGCTGGTAAACCGGCCTGTTAATGCCCTGTTGACCTTGTTTTGTCTTTTTGGTCGCATACCGGCCACCCTGCATATCCCGGGTGGTGACCTGCTGAGCGCTCCTCGCTTTCACATTCGACCTTGACTGATAGACCTGATTATTGACGCCCTGACGTCCTTTTGCCTTCTGATATGATGTTGCCGAAGGCGAGGTCGGCTGATAGCGCTTGGGCGTTGCTCTCTTGGGTGCGCCCGTAGTCGCTGTGCGCTGGACCGATTGCGTCGGCCTGTTCTTCTGAGCTTGCTTCTTTGATTTGTTGTCATTTTGCGCCGCGCCTGCAGAACAGGCGAGCGCAAGACTGCAAACTAAAATAATAAATGTTTTCATAGGTTTTTCTTACTGAATTGCTAGACGTTTAGCTTCGTATACTTATTCGACTGCAGTTTTGACAAGTACTGTTCTCAATTCGATTTCGTAGCAAGATGCTAAAAAAAGCTGCCGGCGAAAGAAGGCGGCGGCGGCTTCTCGATAAGAGCTTTGTTATGCCATTCCGAGTGATTGTAACGTCGGCTGATTTCATGATCTTTCCCTTGTTTTGCCTTTTGCTAATTTAACTCCCCCTGTACCCGTTGCGTTGCGATGTTTTTGATCAGCGTTGCTGCTGGCGCACGGCTTCAAACAACACAATTGCGACCGCGGTAGCCAGGTTCAGGCTACGAGTTCCATGCATCGGGATGCTGATGCAGCGATCTTTGTTGGCCACGAGCAAATTCTCCGGAAGCCCTTTTGTTTCGGGGCCAAACACGAGAAAATCATCGCGCTGAAATCTCGCAGCGTAATAAAGGCGCTTACTCTTTGTTGTCAGAAAAAAGTAATTCGCATCCGGCGGCTGCGACCGCTGCAGGGCGTCGAAGGAATCCCACAGCTTCAGGCTCACTTCGCTCCAGTAATCCAGCCCCGCACGTTTCAATTGCCGATGACCCAGCGAAAAGCCAAGCGGCTTGATCAAATGCAGAGTTGATTTTGTGGCCAGACAAAGCCGACCGATGTTGCCTGTGTTTGGCGGTATCTCTGGCCGAACCAGGACGACGTTAAACATCTACTCTTCCTATTCCGCTGCGTCTTGAGCTCATCTCACCTTCAGTCCATAGAAGGAGAGGAACAGATAAAGGAAGAAATAACGCTACAATTTGCTCGCGACGAATTTTTCCAGCTTCACCACATCTGCGGCAAACTTCCGAATTCCTTCGCCCGTTTTCTCGTAGGCCATCGCGTTGTCGTTCAGCATCCAGCGGAACTTCTTCTCGTCGAGCTCCAGTTTCTCGATCTTCGCTGACTTCGCTTTCTCCGGAGTGAGCTTCCGCTCGACCGGCTCGTTCGATTTCGACAGCTCTTCCATCAATTCGGGACTAATCGTTAGGCAATCGCATCCCGCCAATTCCAGAATCTGTCGAATGTTCCGAAAACTGGCACCCATTACTTCGGTCGAGATATCAAACTTCTTATAATACGTATAAATTTCTGTAACTGATTGCACTCCTGGATCTTCTGCTCCAGTATAATCACGCTTCATCTCCTTTTTGTACCAATCGTAAATTCGCCCAACAAACGGCGAGATGAGCTGCACTTTCGCTTCCGCTGCGCGAACCGCTTGTGGCAACGAAAACAGCAGTGTCAGATTGCACTTGATTCCTTCCTTCTGAAGTTGCTCAGCGGCCTTCAAGCCTTCCCAGGTCGAAGCGATTTTAATCAACACCCGCTCGCGCGGAATTTTTCGCTCCTCGTAAAGCTTGATCAACCGGCGCGCTTTATTGATCGAACCCTCGACATCGTATGACAATCGCGCGTCGGTCTCGGTCGACACGCGTCCCGGCACAATTTCGAGAATGTCCGTGCCGAACTGGACAAGCAGATGATCACATATGTCTTCAATCTGCTCGTGGCCGCTTAGGCCTGATTTCTTGCGTTCAGCCAGTACCTCCTCGAGCAGACGCGCGTACTCTGGCTTTTGCGTGGCGGCGTAAACCAGACTCGGATTCGTCGTCGCATCCTGCGGCTTAAAATCCTTGATCGATTCAAAGTCGGCGGTATCGGCTACGACTTTGGTAAATTTCTTCAGTTGCTCGAGCTGATTCGGTTTCGTTTCAGCTTTTTTTTGTTCAGCAACAGCTGTGCTCATAATATTTCCTCCCCTTTTTAAAACGTATGCCCGAACCAAGGATCGACAAATGATAAAGTCTCGGGTCGCACGTCTCCTTTTTTGGTTCGCCGGCGCAAGCGAGAACGCATGTCCGATGTTTTACGCGGAAACAGCGGACCGCGCTTCAGCCGGGCGCCTTGAGCCAAGCGCGGCCCTGACGAAATTATTCCCAAGTTCCCACATTGGTCCCGGAAATTTGCGGCATTCGGTGAGCACGTCGTCGAGCGCATTAACGAACATATCGACTTCTTTTTCGCCAATGATCAATGGCGGTAAAATCTTCATCACGTCCATCGCGTGGCCTGCGACTTGGGTGAGAATGCGGTGTTTGCTCAGCATTTGTGTCACGATCATTTGCGCGAAAAGCACCTTGTCGATCTTGTGCAACAGCTTCCACGCCATCTTCAGTTTGAACTCCTGTGGTTCATGAAACTCGATTCCGATCATGAGCCCTTTTCCGCGCACTTCTTTGATGAACGAGTGTTTCGCACGCAGCGTGTCCACTTTTTCCATCAGCAAAGTGCCCATTTTCGCGGAATTCTCAGTTAGCTTTTCGTTGTCGATTATTTCCAGTGCTGCCAATCCGCACGCCATCGCCAGATTGTTGCGTCCAAATGTCGTCGAATGGACGACACAACGGTCCATGCGCGAAAAAGTTTTTTGGTAAATATCTCGGCGGGTTACGATCGCACCGCAGGGCACGTAACCGCCGCTTAGCGTTTTAGCCAGGGTGATGATGTCCGGTTCCAGATTCCAATGTTGAAATCCAAACATTTTTCCTGTGCGGCCAAGCCCTGTCTGTACTTCGTCGGAGATCAGCAGCGTGCCGTATTTCCGGCAGAGTTCCTGCGCGCGAACTAAGAAATCAGTGTTGGAAGTTTGACAGCCTTTTCCCTGAACAGTCTCAATCACGAAAGCCGCCACGTCGCGCGAACGCAACTGCCGGTCCAACGCTTCGATATCATCGAGTGGCACACGTGCATCGAATCCTTCCATCAGCGGTCCGAAGCCTTCGGTGAAACTTTCGCACCCCATTAACGATAACGAACCAAGACTCAGTCCGTGAAATGCGCTTGCAAGCGAAACCGCTCGCTTACGTCCTGTGGCAGCACGCGCAAACTTCAACGCGCCTTCCATCGCTTCAGTTCCTGAATTGCAGAAGAACACAGCGTTCAGATGCGACGGGGTTCGTTTCGTCAACGCCTCGGCAAGTAACCCACTCAAGAGCGAGCAATCCATCTGCACCATGTTTGGCAGATCCAGATCGAGAACATCGCGAATCGCTTGTTTCACTATCGGATGATTCCGCCCAATGTTGAAAACGCTGTAGCCGCTCAAAAAATCCAGGTACGGCTGATTATCCATGTCAAACAGGTACGCGCCTTCCGCTCGCGCATAGACCTTGTCGAACCCGATCACTCGCTGCGCCTGCACCAGCGTCGGATTTACATGGCGCTCGTGGAGTTGGTAATTTTCACCCAGTCGGGCTGCGATAATTTCCTTCAGATCAAAAGCCATCCAGTGGTGACGTTCTGCGATTTGCACTCGAAACGCAAATGCAACGCCATGAGTACCGTTCCAAGTTATGCCGTCAGAACTCCATCATGTGACGCAACCAACAAAAAGCCGCGGGATCCACGTGGGATCTCGCGGCTTTTGAACTTCGCGTTGGTATTAGTCCTCGTCTTCAACAACTACACGCTCAACCGTGCGACTTTCAGTTGGGCCCGTGTAATAAACACGTACCTTTTGACCGGCTCGCAGCGGGGCTGTCACCACTTTGCCAGCCCTATCAACAATTCGTGCGGCCGTGCCTAGCGCGAAGCTAACAGGTCCCTGCTCGCCTCTGACCACAATGGTCTTGCCGGGCTCATACGTAGTTACTGGGCCGCTCGCGTAAGTCGTAGTTGCTGTCTCTGTTGTCGTTTCCGGTTGTGTCGTTGTTGTTTGTTCAGTTGTTGTTGTGCTCGTCTGCGCGAACGCCAGCGGCGCAACTAATGCGCAGGCGAGAGCGACTAGTGTTTTCTTTTTCATGATCTCCTCCTTCTTGTTGATCGTCTCCGTTTAAAAATTTGGTGCTTTGAGAACAAAACGGGGGTTCGCGAAGCATGCTTCCTGTCCTCTCTCGCGATCAGCCCTCGCGAGAGTTAAGCAAAGCTATTCTTTTACTATTCGATAATCACGTGATCGATCGTCCGAATAGGACCCAAGTCCGCATAAAAGACACGGACGCGCGTGCCTGGTTTGATCGAGGTCGTTACCGGTCGCCCAAACTTATCATAGACAAGCCCGGGACCTGGTAGATCAAACCGCTCCGGATTCGCACTGTCGGTGCGAACGACCAGAGTCCCAGCAGGCTGGTAACTGGCAACGCTCCCTCCCTCGGACGCTATGATCGGTGGTGCCGTTACCGTTACTCCCTCTACGCTAGTTACTACAGTCGTTGTCCGATAATGTCTCGTGCGGTTCGTAGTAGTCTGTGCAAACGCCGGCGACGCAATGAGCACGCAAGCGAGAGCAACAATTGCTTTTTTTACCATAATCCCTCCCTCATTTTGACACCC
>QHOS01000142.1 GCA_003219415.1 Verrucomicrobiota bacterium
ACCTTCGAGGATATGATGGCGCTGAAGCGCGTCGGCGCGCCTGTACCGTCGCCGGATGGGAAATGGGTCGTGTTCGATTGCGAAGATGTCGATCTCGCCGCGAATACGAAGATTTCGCATTTGTGGATTGTGCCGGCCGGTGGCGGTGAATCGCATCGATTGAATCCAACGCCGAATCATGAGGAGCGGCCGCGATTTTCGCCAGATGGCAAACGCTTGATCTGGACCTCGAAAGCAACCGATCCGACACAAATCTGGATGTGCGATTTCGATCCGAACGCAGGCGCGCTCGTCGGCAAACCGCATCAGGTTACGAACATTTCGACCGGCGCCGACGGCGCGATTTGGTCGCCGGATGGGAAGAACATCGTGTTCGTATCGGCTGCATATCCGGATTGCAAAGATGATGCGTGCAACAAACAGCGCGATGAAGAGGTGAAAAAGAGCAAGGTAAAAGCGAAAATCTTTCATCGCTTGCTCTATCGGCATTGGAACGCGTTCACCGAGTTCAAGCGCAGCCATCTGTTTGTGATTGCAGCCGACGCGCGCGCTGATCGTAGCACAGACATCCTGTCTGTGGGGCCGGCGGGCGTTACGCCTGCCGAATCCCGACCACCAGACAAGATGTCCGGTGGCCCCACAGGCAAGATGCCTGTGCCACGGGACCTTACGCCTGGCGATCATGATGTGCCGCCGTTCTCGTTAGGCGGGCAGGACATGTATGCGATTTCGCCAGACGGCCAGGAGGTCGCGTACACAAGCAACATCGACGAGGTCGAAGCGACCAGTACGAACAACGAAATTTTTATCGTGCCAATTGCGGGCGGCCCGCCCCGGAAAATTTCCACCAGTCCCGGCGCCGACACGACCCCGCTCTACTCGACGGAGGGAAAATATCTCGCCTGGCGTTCGCAGGCTCGCGCTGGATTTGAAGCCGATAAATGGCGGCTCCTTTTGTATGACAGAAGCACGGGCAGGATACATGATTACACGTCAAAAGCATTGATCGCCGATGCTCCCAATCGAGTACACAATCTCGACGTTTCTGTTGGAAGCTTCACTTGGCTGAAGGGTAGTGATTTGCCGGGCGAGATCGTCTTTGTCGCTGAGCGTCGGGGACACTCCCCTTTGTTCGAATTCGTCGCCGTTCCCGGAGCTTTAGTCCACCAAATCTCTCGTGAGAACGTGCGTTTTGACGACGTGATCCATGACGGTCGAGCTCTTTACTTCACACGCCAATCGATTGACGCGCCAAACGAAATTTGGGCATGGGAATTTCCTGGGACTGGCAAATCTCCCGAACCCGTCACGCACATGAACGACGCGCTGTTATCGCAGATCGACATGCAGCCGTTGGAGTCGTTCACGTTCAAAGGCGCAAACGACGAAGAGGTTCAGGGGTTCGTGGTCAAGCCGCCGGGATTCGATCCGAACAAGAAATATCCGCTGAAATTTTTGATCCATGGCGGACCGCAAGGAGCATGGGGAGACGAGTGGACGTATCGCTGGAATGCGGAGTTGTTCGCTGCGACAGGCAATTACGTCGTGGTGACCATCAATTTCCACGGCTCGACCGGTTACGGGCAGAAGTTTACCGACTCGATCAGCGGCGATTGGGGCGGCAAACCGTATGTCGATCTGATGAAGGGACTCGATTACGTGGAGAAAACTTATCCGTTTATCGACAAGAACCGCGAGGCCGCATTGGGCGCGAGCTACGGCGGTTATATGGCCAACTGGTTGTTAGGCCATACGAACCGGTTCAAATGCATTGTATCGCACGATGGCACGTTTAACGCTGAGTCGGCCTATGGCACGACCGAGGAGCTTTGGTTTATGAACTGGGAATTCGGTGGTCCGCCGTGGAAAAAACGGGATGTTTATCGGAAGTGGTCGCCGCACGAATATGCGCAGAATTTCAAGACGCCGACACTCGTCGTGCACGGTCAGAACGATTATCGGCTCGATGTGTCTCAAGGCTTCGATCTCTTCACTACCCTCCAAGTGCTAAAGGTGCCGTCGAAAATGTTGTATTTCCCGGACGAAGGTCATTGGGTACTTAAGCCGCAGAACAGCCAGCTTTGGTACAAAACCGTGAACGATTGGGTCGATCAATGGTGCAAGTAATCCTCTGTCATGTCGACCGATATTTCCGATTTCAGAAACAATTAGAGATTCCTCGCCTTCGCTCGGAATGACAAAGAAGGCGCGAATGGACGCCCCGCTTGACTTTTTGCGCAGCTTGCGCATTAAGAACGCCATCGAAAACTTTATGTCTCGTACTCTCTTTCGTATTTCGCTGCCAGCTTTCTCAATTGGCCTGCTTTTCCTCGTGACCGGTTGTGGCGAGGATCCGCGCTTTTCCGCGAGGACGCAGTATCTAGGCGGTGTTTATGGCAACGCGGAGGGTGGTCCCCCACGCGACACTGTCTCGTATTGGGATGGAGACAACGCAAGCGGAAGCCCCTCGGTCAAAATCAGTCTCGGTGAGCAGCGCGCCTATTTTTACAAAGGTGGCGTGCTGGTCGGTGTTTCACAACTTTCAACCGGGCGCGAAGGACTGAATACGCCACTGGGTCATTACAAAATTATTCAAAAGGACAAAGACCACGTCTCCAGTTTATTTGGTGACTACGTCGATTCAGCGGGCACCGTGGTGGTGCCCAATGTCGATATTAATAAGGATCCGAAACCTCCAGGCGCTCATTTCAGAGGCACGCCCATGCCGTACTTCATGCGGATCGTGTCCGGAACGGGTATGCACGCAGGTTATTTGCCAGGTTATCCGGCGTCGCACGGCTGTATCCGCATGCCGGAATTCATGGCCGAAAATTTCTTCAAATCGGTCTCAGTCGGAACACCGGTCACGATCACGGATTAAGGATCTTTTGGGGAGGCAGTATCTGGGCTTGCAGAAAATTCCCGGTATCGGCATTCTGATTATTCCGCTGCCAGGAATATGATCGTCATCACGCAACCAAACGCCACCGAGGAGCAGATCCAGCGGATCATCACGCGTGTACGCGAGTTCGGGCTTGAGGCACAAATCAGCCGTGGCGCGTCGCGCGTTATCATTGGCGTAATCGGACCCGAGGCCCTGCTTCGCGAGAAGCCGATTGCCGCAATGGCGGGCGTGGAAGCGATCATCCCCGTGTTGAAACCTTACAAACTTGCAGGGCGCGATTCTCGCGGCGCGTCCTCGGTCGTCGTAGGCGATGTCCGGCTGGGCGAACACGAGGACGTTGTTCTCATTTGCGGCCCGTGTTCAGTCGAAAGCCCGGAGCAGATTCAGGCGATCGCAGCGATTGTGAAAGAATCAGGCGCAAAAATTTTGCGCGGCGGCGCGTTTAAGCCGCGCACTTCGCCATATAGTTTTCAGGGGTTGCGTGAAGAAGGGCTTCGTTTCCTCGCGGAAGCGCGCGCGAAAACAGGTATGCCGGTGGTCACCGAAGTCATGGATCCGCGCGATCTCTCGATGATCGAGAAGTACGCCGACTGTCTTCAGGTTGGGACCCGCAACATGCACAACTTCTCCCTATTAAAAGAAGTAGGCCGCAGCAGACTTCCCGTGCTCCTCAAGCGCGGATTCAGCGCCACGATTTACGATTTGATGATGAGCGCGGAATACATCCTAAACGAGGGTAATCCAAACGTAATCCTCTGCGAGCGCGGCATTCGAACGTTTGAGACGGCAGCCCGCTACACACTCGATCTGAGCGCTGTTCCAATCTTGAAGTCTAAAACGCATCTACCGGTCATCGTCGATCCGGCACACGCCCTGGGTCTGCGCGAATTTGTTCCGCAGATGTGTCTGGCCGCCGTCGCGGCCGGTGCGGACGCGCTCATGATTGAAGTTCATAACTCTCCCGAGATGGCCAAGAGTGACGGAAACCAGGCCCTCACGCCGGAAATTTTCGCCGAGCTCGTTCCGCGTCTCCGCGCCGTTGCCACGGCGATCGGCCGCGCGTTATAAAATTCGGCCCGAAACTTTCGGACGTTGCTTACCAACGCGTTGAGGGCAACGCGTTCAACCTTGCGCAAAGCTGGATCGGCTTCTCTTGAGAATGTCAGTCCGGCTCGGACCGATGCCAAAGCAGATCGTTGAAGGCGCAAGAAATGCAGGCCTGGCTACAACTCTCGCGGAATTTGGCGTACGGCAGACTGCCGATTCCACGATTTGGATCCTCTGTCCCAGCGTGCATTCTCAAGAGTCGTTCTACGAAAGCTTGGTTAACTGGCAGTCGGATGCGCTGTTTCTCCCCGAAGCTGAGTTTGCAGCAGCCGAAAATGTTTTGCCGGATCCGGAAATCGTAGCGGAACGCCTGGCAGTCCTAATGCAAATCGGGCGCGGAACCGGTCCGCGCGTCGTAGTCGCAACGCGCGCGAGTCTCGACCAAGCTGCGGCAGGCCGCGACACATTGCAATCTGCTCTCACTCAGCTGCGGCGCGGAGCAAGCGCCCAGATGGAAGACCTTCTCAACCGACTTGTCACCGCCGGTTATGAGCGCGTCGCCCAAGTCACCACCCGGGGACAGTTCGCCGTCCGCGGCGGCATTGTCGATCTTTATTCGTGGCAAGCGCCATTGCCGTTGCGGCTGGAATTTTTCGGCGATCAGATCGAATCACTGCGCGAGTTCGACATCGATACTCAAACTTCGGTGCGCGATTTGGGTTCGGTTGATATTTTGCTCGGAGCAGGAGCGGCGGTCTCCAGTCCACCGTCGGGCCAATCGGGAGATCGATCTTTGTTAGTCGACGACCAAAGCGGTCGAGTCCGCGATTACGTCGCTCCAAATGATCTGATAATTGATCTTGAACCGGAGATGGAGAGCGGAGCTCATGCGACGCCGGGCTCGCAGGAGCTCGCCCCTCCACACATTCAGATCAGCGAAGGTTGGATTGAGACTGGTCAGGAAGATTTCAGCGGGGCATTCCAGGATTGCGAGATCGGCGAGTTTGCCGTCGGCGATCTGGTGCTCGCCGAAGCAAAACGGGCGCAGTTTTCCCACCGTTTAAAAGAATGGCGCGCCAATAACACGAAAATCATCATTTATTTTCAGACTGAGGGCGAGATCGAGCGATTTCGCGAGATCATGGCCGGCGCCATTGAAGGAGTCGATTTTGTCGAAGGCACTCTTGCTCGCGGATTTTGTTTCCCCGAGGCCAATCTCGTCGTCCTCTCCGCCGCGGAATTATTTGGACGATTCGCGGCCCATCCGCGCAGGCGTTTGCGTCGTGCGGACCGCAATCGCGCGCAGATTGATTTCAGTGAGCTCAACGAGGGCGACCTCGTCGTGCACCTTGAACACGGCATCGGGCGATTTCTTGGATTGATCCAGCTCTCAAAATCTCCAAGTACTGTAGCGGTAGGCGTGTCGCCTGCTTCATCGAACCGTGCAGCCGACACGGCTGCCACTGCAGACGGAACTCAGGAAGTTCTTGCGCTTGAGTTTGCAGATGAAGCGAAGCTCTATGTTCCACTCGAGCAGGCGTATCTCGTTTCCCGGTATGTTGGCGCGGGGAAAAAATCGCCGCCACTCAGCTCACTCGGCGACGGAAGATGGGCTCGCGCCAAAATAAAGGCGGCCGCTTCCATATTTGATTACGCCGGGAAAATGCTCGCGGTCCAAGCCGAGCGCCAATTGCATCCGGGCTACGCATTCGCCTTGGACACAAAATGGCAGGCAGAATTTGAACATTCATTCCCATTCCGTGAAACGCCGGACCAAATGAGGGCAATCATCGATACGAAGATCGACATGGAACGTCCTCGACCGATGGACCGGTTGATCTGTGGCGACGTCGGTTTTGGCAAAACCGAAGTGGCGGTGCGCGCCGCGTTTAAAGCAGTCATGGACGGCAAACAAGTGGCCGTACTGGCTCCAACTACGGTTCTAGCTCAACAGCATTTCGAGGTGTTCAGGCAACGCATGCTCGACTACCCAGTGCGCATCGAAATGCTCAGCCGTTTCCGTTCGCAATCGGAGCAGAAAAAAGTGTTGCGACTGCTGCGCGAAGGCGGTGTCGATATTGTCATCGGCACGCATCGGCTCATCTCGGGCGACGTCGTATTTAAAGATCTCGGCCTGGTAGTGATTGATGAGGAGCAGCGCTTCGGAGTATTGCACAAGGAAAAATTCAAAGAGCTCTTCAAGCTGGTCGATGTGTTGACGCTGTCGGCCACCCCGATTCCTCGCACGCTTTATCTTTCACTTGTTGGCGTAAAAGATATGTCCACGATCGAGACTCCGCCGCTCAACCGCCTGCCGGTAGAAACAGTGGTGTCGGCTTACGATGAGCGGCTGATTCGCGCGGCGATCGATCGCGAGCTCGAACGGCAAGGTCAGGTATTCTTCCTGCACAATCGCGTAGCGAGTATTGAGCGGGTGCGGGATCGGGTCGTCGATCTTTGTCCACAAGCGAGAGTTGAGATCGGGCATGGCCAGATGGATGCCGACGAGCTGGAAGGCGTTATGGCGCGATTCATTGCCGGGAAAATCGATGTGCTCGTTTGCACCACGATCATCGAAAGCGGTCTCGATATACCGAACGCAAACACTATCATCATCGATCGGGCGGACCAATTTGGTCTCGCCGATTTGTATCAATTGCGCGGGCGCGTCGGCCGGGCGGAGCACAAGGCATACGCTTATCTGTTGCTTCCGCGCGAAATGATGACTGTGGGCGCAGCGCGCAAACGGATCAGCGCAATCAAACAGTACAGTTCGCTCGGTGCAGGTTTTCGTATTGCCATGCGCGACCTGGAGATTCGCGGCGCGGGCAGCATGCTGGGCACAGCTCAAAGCGGCCACATCGTGGCGGTCGGTTTCGACTTGTATTGTCAGTTGCTCAAACAGGCAGTAGCGCAGATCAAGGGCAAGAAGCCGCGTTTTCGGCTCGATGTCGACTTGAACCTCGATTTCGTGGCCACAAATGAAGCGGAATTCGTTGCACCGCCGATACCAAGGAGCAGAGGTTTGCCGTCCGTCGGGGCGCGTGGGGAAGCGGCTTACCCTGAGAAAATTCCAGCCTTCATTCCAATCACCTACGTCAGCGATCCCAGTTTGCGCATCCGGGCATACCGGGACGTCGCAGAAGTTACCACGCAGGAGCAATTAGACCGTCTGCGACGCCACTGGCGAGACCGCTTTGGGCCGTTCCCGCCACCGGTTGACAATTTGTTTGGCCTCATCGAAATCAAGCTCGCTGCTGCAAAATCAGGGATAAACCGCGTCGAGGTGCGTGAACGCAAATTGATGTTGACGCGGCGCGGGGATTTTATACTTGTCGCGGGCAAATTCCCTCGTTTAGTTGAAGCCAAAATCGAGCAGCATCTCGGGGAGATTCTGGAATTAATTAAGAAATTATGAGAACCTTCGTGCGTCCATTTACCGCCGTCTCGCTGGCGGTCTGTGCCCTTGTTCTATTACCCATTTATTGCGATGCGTTCGCCCAGGAGCCTCAGGTAGTCGACGGCATGGCTGCAATTGTGAATGGCGACGTTATCACATACTCGCAGGTGCGCGCGTTGTCCGCGCCACGTGAAAAACTGTTGCGATCGCAATTCACCGGTCAGGACCTGGAAAACAAGCTGAAAGAAGTCCGGCAGCTTGCCCTAAAGGATCTGATCGACCGACGGCTTATCATCCAGGCGTTCAAAAAGGAAAGCTATCAAATCCCGGATCACGTTGTGGACCAGCGCGTGCACGATATCATACGGGAGAGTTTTGGCGGCGACCGCAATACGTTTGTCAAGACGCTTGAGGCGCAGAATTACTCGCTGGGCGAGTTCAAGGAAAAAGAGATGGAGCGAATCATCGTCCAGGCGATGCGCAGTCACAACGTCAAGACCAACTACATTATTTCGCCTACGAAAATTGAAGATTTCTACAGGAAACATCGCGAACTATTTACGACCAAGGAAGAGATCAAGTTGCGAATGATCATGATTTCCGGCCAAAAGGACACCGGGAACGCCCAGGCGCAAAAGTCGCTGGCTGAAGAAGTGCTCGGCAAACTCGCCAGCGGTGGAGAGTTCGAACAAACAGCGCAGATTTATTCTGAGGACAGCACGAAAGAGAACGGCGGCGATTGGGGCTGGATTGGACGCAACACTCTTGCCGCGCCGCTGGAAAAATTCGCCTTTAACATGCCAGTCGGCAGAATCAGCAACATCATCGATTACTCCGGCAATTACTATATCTTGAAGGTGGAGGACAAGCGCGGCGGCACCACGAGGTCACTGGCCGAAGCCCGCGCCGATATCGAGAAGAAACTGATCCAGGACGAAGCACAGCAAATTCAAGAACGCTGGATCGCCAGCCTCCGCGAGAAAGCGTATATCCGGCAGTTCTGATTTAACTCCGAGCGCTGGACGTTCCGCGTTGGGCGTTGAGCGTTGAAAGTTAAGCGTCTTGATTGCCAGCCAAAGCATGTTCGCTTCTAAGTGCGAATGTTCGTCTACTTCTCGTTAGACCGCCCGTATTATGAAAACACTTAGCCGTCGCGCTCATCATGGAAATCATGCTGTCGCAAGCCGACATCTCGTTGGCAGCTACGCCCGAGAATTCAGCGGCTCGTGATCTTGCCGCGGCAAGATCCTTCGCGTTTGGAGGCGTTGGCGTTGCCGGGCTCATGTCTGAAGGTGAACGGAATTTGCGCGCCGTTTTGGAACGGCCCGATGCTTCCCATCAGCTACAAGCTGCGCTCGCTCACGCGACGCCGGCCGGCGAGCTCTACATTCTGGTTGGTCTGCGCCGCTGTGATCGTGCTGCGTATCAGAAGATCTTTGATTCCCTGGCACGTCCCAACGATGACGTTGAAGTCGCGCGCGGATGCATGATCAGCCGGGAACCGTTTCGTCAGCTTCTCTCACAGATTCAAGACGGTCGATTCGATGATTATTTATCACGGCCGCCACGGTGATTGTTCGCCGTTCTAAGCGCCTTGAGTATTCGGCCGAAATTCTACCTGGGCGATAGCGTCAGGGAGCTGTTGTCGCTGCCCTTGGCCATGCGCAGGTTTTCCTCGGCTTCCGGAAAGTCGGGATGCAAACGCAACGCTTCTTCGAATTGCGCGATTGCGCTGGAAACGTTGCCTTCGCGCATGAAAATTTTACCGAGGTAATTATGCGGCTGGGCGAGCTTTGGATCGAGCTTGGAGGCCGTTTGAAGATGCTCCTTTGCTCCTGCGAGGTCGCCGTTTTCCAAGAGCGCGGTTCCAAGATCTATTTGCGCATCGACTAAGCTCGGATCAAAGCGGACTGCTTCTCGATACTGCGCAGTGGCCTCGTCCAATTTGCCGTGTTTTTCCAGAAAAGCCCCAAGACTATGGTGAGCCGGCGCAGATTTTGGCGCCAAACGGACCGCGGCTTCGCATTCCGCCGCCGCCTGATCGTCCTGGCCCATTTGCTCCAGAAGATAGGCATAACCGGAGTGATATTCGGCATTGCTCGGTTCCATCCGCAAGGCTTGTTCGTAATGGGCGTGTGCCTCGTCCAGTTTTCCTTTCCCAACGAAGATCGTCGCAAGGCCGACATGCGCCTTCGCGGAATCCGAATTCAAACGCAGCGCGTTGGAAAAAGCCTCGCCTGCTTCATCGAGCCGACCGGCGTCCTGCAGAGCCGTAGCGTGATTTAAATGAGCGCGGGAGCTGGTGGGAAGATCGGCCACGATCATCCCAATGCGATCGAGTTCGCTCCGAGCCGAGTGCGTCTGCCCAAGCCAGAGCGCTCCCAATGGAATGACGAAAACGCCTACCCATTTCGCGCCGTGCAAGGCCCAGCTCGGGAGAAAACCATTGGTCGAAACATTTGCTGTCCCGCCACCACTAATGCCAAGAGATTGGCGAGTGGATTTCTCGCGCACTTTCCAAATAAATCCGTCGTAATAAAAATGTAGCAGCGCCGAAGCGGTCACCACGCCGGCGAGTATCGTTTTGACTGACTCGGTGCCGATACTGGACTTGAAGTAGCCGAGCGCTCCATAGGCAAAGATCAGTCCCACATAAAGGCCCATCAGCGAGCCGCTGCGCCGGAACACGAAACGCATAAAACCGCCGATCGCGCTGTCTGTCTCAACGCGTTTGCGATTATAAATCCAGACCAGAGAGAGATACTGGACATCGTGAAAGACTTCGAACAACGCGATGCCCACCAGAACGCTCGCAACAATGTTGTTGCAGTACCACCAGAAAGAAATGCTCGTGACGAGAAGCACGAGCTTCACGGGGCTCGGCCGGTTCCCCCGGATCCAGCTCCAGACATAATTTGCCAGGAACAGTCCTGCGACTACGAGCGCCACCGCCAGCAACCCTTGCTGCATAGTGCGTAGAAGCGCAGGCGGGATGAAAGGTCCACCGGCGGAATAATAAGTTTCGAGTGTATCGGTCATTCGCTGCGGCGAAAGCAAGACGGCGGTGGCAAACCAAATACCGCACAAGGCGAAATCGAGGCGGCGCGTCAGCTGAGCAAACGAGCCGACTTTAGCGTCGTAAATACGGCAGAAGCCGTAGGTCTGCATCATGCCGTGCCAAACGCCCCAAACAAACGCAACGAGCACGATTCCTTTGAGGTCCCAAATGGAAAAGGCCGCGCAGACGACAACCAGGAAAATCGGCGCAAGGATGAAGCGCCATTTGAAGCGCTGGAATAACGCGCGATCGCCATAGGCGCGAATCATTCCCGGCAAATGATGGCCCATTGCGCCAAATGCAGCGACGAAAAGATAAATGTCCTGTGCGCTCCAACGCGCCTGCGCCAGCAGGAAGATCGGCAGAATCACCAGCGGCGTGCAGACATACAGGACCAGGTCGCGCCAACTGTCCAAAATCCACAAGCCAGATTTTCGCGCGGCCGCAGGCGCAGCGGGAACAGTTTGCGGACTTGAGAACGCGGTGACGTGCTGCATGCCGGCGATCACTTTTCCTTAAACCGCGGGGAAAATCAATGCTGAGTTCGCTCTTTTGCGCTCATGCTCCTGCTCGTAATCGTGCTCGCAATCGGTTAAGTAAAGATTCGATTGCGATAAAGAGCATGAGCACGAGCAGGAAACCGCGCATTGGGATTACGCTGGGCGATTGCGCCGGGATCGGGCCGGAGATTGTCGATCTCGCGCTGAAGTCTGATCGAGTTCCGAAATCGGCCGAATACAAAATCATCGGCAAATATCCCAGTTGCCAGCCGGGAAGTCCCACCGCCGAGACCGCGCGCGCTGCTGCCGCCGCGCTGGAAGAAGCAGTTACCCTGGCCCGGCGCGGTGAGCTCGATGCAATCGTAACCGGCCCGGTTCACAAAGCCCGGATGTATGACGTGGGTTTCAAGTTTCCGGGACAGACGGAATTTTTTGCCGAGCGCTGCGGCGTCAAAAATTTCTCAATGTGTCTGACTGGAGGAAAAATGACCGTGGCACTCGTCACCGCGCATCTTCCATTGCGCAAGGCGGCGAGTGCGCTTCTGCAATCAGAGATTGTCCGCGTCGGTCTGTTACTTGCGAATTTTCTCGAGCAGCGAACGCTCTCGAATGAGGCCTCGAGAAACTCGACGGGTTTAAGCCGTCAAGTTTCCCATGAGAGAACCAGCACTCGTAGCAGTGTTGCGAGATTGAGCATTGCGGTTGCGGGATTGAACCCGCACGCTGGCGAATCAGGTAAACTCGGCCGCGAAGAAATCGAAATCATCGCGCCGGCAGTGGCGGAGCTAAACCAATCACTTCTCACTTCTCACGAGTCACATCCCGTTTTCACCGGTCCCCATTCTCCAGACACAGTCTTTCACCGAGCGATTGAAGGCGAATTCGATGGGGTACTCTGCATGTATCACGACCAGGGATTGATTCCGCTGAAACTCCACGCCTTTCACCAAGGTGTGAATGTGACGCTTGGGCTCCCTTTTCCTCGCACCAGTCCCGACCACGGCACCGCGTTTGAAATTGCCGGCAAAGGAATTGCTCGTCCTGACAGCATGGTCGCCGCGATTAATCTCGCCGTGGACCTTGCACGAAACTGTAGCGGCGCTTTGCAAGCGCCGACATCGATCTCACCCAGGCGGTCATAGACCCAGCAATTCCTGCTCTTGCTCTTACTCCTGCTCATGCTCGATTGCAGGAACCTCGATTGCGAGCACGAGCATGAGCACGAGCAGAGTCGAAAAGTACGTTTCGGTTTTTAACATCGGGCTACAGAACACGTTTGTTTACCGCTGGAATTATTTTCTGCGAGCGCTGTTCGGCCTGATTCCGCTAGCCGGCACAGTTTTTCTTTGGGCCGCGGTGTTCAAGGAGCGCGGCGGCGGGCTGCACGGCTACGACTACGGCTCGATGATTTACTACTATTTGCTCACTATCCTGGTCAGCAATCTGGTCACGCCGACGGAGGATGAATGGCAGATCGCTGCCGATATTCGCGAAGGCCAGATCAATGCGCTTCTCACCAAACCGATGAGTTATCTGGCATACCGGTTCAGTATTTTTCTAAGCGGCCGCCTCGTTTACACCTTCGTTACTCTGCCTCCGATTGCGCTAATCTTTATTTATTTCCGCGACTACGTCGTGCTGCCGACTGATCCAATGATCTATCTGTTTGCCACAGTGTCGCTGGTAATGGCGGCGCTGATTCAGTTCTTTATCACTTACAGCCTTGCGATGATGGCGTTTTGGATTCTGGAAATCTCCACCATCGTTTTCATCGTTTATTCGTTCGAATACTTCCTCGGTGGCCAGATGTTTCCCATCGACATCATGCCGTCTGCCGTCCAGGCGGTGATGAAATGGCTGCCGTTTTACTACGAACTATTTTGCCCAATCGCGATTTTTCTCGGCCGATTAAGAGGGGCTGACCTTGTGCAAGCCCTGGCGATCCAAACCGGTTGGCTGTTACTCGCGTGGGCTTGGGCAAACCTCATGTGGAAACGCGGCCTCGGCCATTACCAAGCTGTGGGCGGATAGCAGCGACGAATCGTTGGTCAATTCCCGTGCATCACTGCTTCGCATCCTTCTGCGCCGCCGAGGCGAGGAGCTTTTCGAAGCGTGGATCCTGCCGAAGCGGATCAAACATTGGATCGAGGCGAAGCAACGCGGACGTGATCGGCGCGTTCGAAGCTAATGGACCGGTGGACGGAATCGAGAGCAGTTTCTGCAACGCTGCAATGGCGCGATCGGGCTCTCCAAATCGTGCTGCTACCCGGGCGAGGATCTCAATCGGGATTGGACCGTGCAACGCATCTTTCTCAAGCGGAATGACACGCATGGCACGTTCAGCCAGACTTAATGAAGTCGTCTTGTCGCCGAGATCCATATTGATCAGCTGGCCAGTATTTCCTTCAGCCGGGGAATGATTTGTTCAGGATGACGTTCCAGAATCGCTTGGTAAACCTGCGTTTCCAAGGCGCCCGGGTTATTGGCTGCCGGATGCAGCAGAGCTAATAGCATAGCGGCCTGTGGCAGGTCGCCCTCGGCTTGAGCGATAGATGCTTTTTGGACGAGCGTATCCAGGTCGTCGGGTACGATATTGAGAACCTGGTCAAGCTTTCGCAGCGCTTCCGGGAAACGACGAAGACAGATATAGGTTTGCGCGTACTGGGTGAGCAGCGAAACGTTGCGCGGATCGAGCCGCTCGGCTTCGTTGAAGTACGACTCACTCTGGTCCCAGTGATTCCTCCTGCGTTCGAGATAAGCGAGCGATTCAGGAATCCGACTGCTATTCGGCAGGGCGTGGCGCGCTTGCTCAAAGTAACGCACTGCGGTGTCGTAATCCTTCAAGCAGGCATAGCGGTAATAGCCCATCGCCATGAGAGCCTCGCCGAGATTAGGCTGAAGGGTAAGCGCGGTTTCGGCCGCCTGCCGTGCTTCTTCGCGAAGAGCAGTCGTTGGCTGCAGAGTCAATTGTAGATAACCACGGGCATCCACGTATGAGAGCAGCGCCCAGGCAACGGCAAATTTCGAGTCCAACCGCACGGCTTCTCTCAGATATTTCTGTGCGCCAAGGGAGTTTGCCGGCGTGGTTGCTGTCTTGAGATTGTAGGCCAGACCGCGCAGATAGGCATCGTACGCCTCGACATTTTCGGTCGGTTTCGCGGCGAGAATCTGTTCTTCCCGACCGGTGAGACGCACGCGCAATTGTTCGGCGATTGCTTTAGCCACTTCACTCTCGACGAAAAAGACGTCGATCAGTTTTCGATCAAAGGTATCGGCCCACAGATGGGAGTCATTGGCTGCTTTGATCAGCTGAACGTTCACGCGCACGGCGTCGCCCCTCTTCTGCACGCTTCCTTCCAGGATGTGAGCAACTCCAAGTTGTTTGGCGATTTCAGGCAAGTTTCCAGGGGCGCTCTTGTAATGTTGCGTCGATGTGCGCGAGATCACCTTCAGATCCGCGATCTTCGATAAGCGCGTCAGAATCTCATCCTGGATACCTTCGGCAAGGTACGCATTGGCTTTGTCGTCGCTCAGATTCTCAAAGGGAAGCACAGCAATGCTTTTTTCCGGCGCAGTAAGTATCAATTGCGCGCGGTTACGGGAAAATATCGCGATACCGCCGACGATCGCCGCAAGCGCGAGCAACGCTGTCGTCATCGCCGCCCATCGCATTCGCGTCCGGCGTTTCTGCACAGCCAATTTCAGTGGTACCTTCGCATTGCCGACTTGATCGGTATAGAGGTTCACCACCGCCACACGCACTCCATGCTTCACTTCGCACGAGCCAAGATCGTGCAGGAGTGGTCGCCATTTCTCGTGCGTTTCGAGATCTTCAGCGACACGCTTCGAAAGCAGGATGTGCCCCGCATCGCCGCAATCCATCACTCGTTGGGCGATATTCATTCCAGCGCCAGCCAGATTGGCACGTTCATTCACATCCATCACCACGCTGACCGGACCGCTGTGAATTCCCATCCGAACTTGCAGCTGTGGATATCGCTTGAGTGAGCGACTAATCTCCAGCGCGCATTGCACAGGCGCCTCCGGCGTCGAGTAAAATATCAGCGCCATGCCGTCGCCGGTTGGGATTTTGAGCAAACGCCTTGCGGTTTCGGTCTGTTGAAATTGCTCTGACGCGCGAACAACCCGATTTAGCTGTTCAACTGCGGCGTGCTGGTCGTTAATGGAAAATTTCGAATAACCAACGAGATCGATGAACAAGACGTGCCCGATCTCGAGTTGGATTTCCTTTTTGCCCTCACCGGCCATATCGACTCTCGCAAGCGGAGCGCACCGTAATATGATCTTTACTCAACTCCGGATAGTGGAGCAATCCAGGAATGCATAGTCCGGTTGCGATGCAATCCTGCGTTCGATGCCTGCTCGTCTTGCCCGTCGTGGGGTGAATTCTCTTCGAGTTGAGCGTTGAACGTTGGGCGTTTTCATCCGAAATAGCACGCAGCCATGGCGCGACTCCACGAATATCAAGGCAAAGCCATTCTTGCCGCCAATGGATTCAAAATCCCGCGCGGCTCCCCGGCTCGAACGGCTGAAGAGGCCGTGGCAGCAGCGGCGAAGTTAGGCGGCGAAGTCGTCATCAAGATTCAGGTGTGGACTACGGGCCGCGCCGGCATCGGGGGTGTCGCGTTCGCAAAAAAGCCAGATGAAGTGCGTGCGCACGCGACGCGGATGCTGGCGATGAAGGTCGGACAGTTTCCAGTCGAAGCCGTGCTCGTTGAAGAAAAGATCGATATCGATCGGGAATTTTTTCTTTCGTTTGCCATTGATGACGCCGCCCGCGCGCCAATGATCATCTTCGCGGCGGGCGGCGGCACTGGAATTGAAGAACGCGCGACTTCGACACGCCGTATCCCCTGCGATGTAAATCGCGGACCTCTCGACTCAACGATGAGTGAAGCTGTTGCTTCGAGCGGACTTTCACCAGCGCACGCCGAGCAACTCGCCGATTCGATCCGGAAGTTGTTTGCTGCCGCGCGCAGCGTGGAAGCGCGGTCGTTGGAAATCAATCCGCTGGTATTGACTAAAAAGGGCGAATTCGTCGCGGCCGATTGCCGGATTACGATTGATGACTACGCCGTGGTGCGTCGCCCCGAATTGGGAATCGAAATCGCGCGCGAGTTCGATCATCCACCGACTGTTCTCGAACGCGTCGCCTACGCTGCGGAACAAAGCGATCATCGGGGCACATTTTATTTTGCGCAGTTGGCGACGGCTGCTCCCAAAGATTCCAAAGGTCTGGTTGGTTTTCATGGCGCCGGCGGCGGCGGCTCAATGATGTCGATGGACGCTATCGTTAACGCGGGATTCACCACCGCGAATTTCACCGATACCAGCGGAAATCCGTCCGCATCCAAGGTGTATCGTGCCGCGCGAATTATTTTGGCCCAGCCCGATCTCGTCGGATACTTCGGTTCGGGTTCCGGTGTCGCGAGCCAGGAGCAATATTGGTCCGCGTACGGATTGGCCAAAGCTTTTTGGGAGCTCGATCTCGACATTCCGGCGGTGATTCGGCTGGGCGGAAACACGGAAGATCGTGCCGTGGATATCTTGCATCGCATGTCGAAGCTGTTGCGCGCGCAGGTCGAAGGCTATCGCAAGACCGACACACCGGCGATGATCGCGGCACGCTTTGCCGAACTCGTCGGGAACACTGGCGGCACAAAATGGAAGCCGCGCGCCCCGCGTGTTCCTAAATTCGTAAAAGGCTCTTCAGCCACGATGCTAGCGGTGAAAAACGGTCGCGTTTGGATCGACAATGCGCGGTGGTCACAAATTCAAAGCGCTGTCGAGACGCATTCCGGCGGATTGATTGTCGATCGCAAAGGTGCGCCCGCGCGCTCGCTTTCCGAAGAAGAATTCGCGACCAAGGATTCCGAATTACTCGCGTGTGATGTCGAGTGCCGGCTTGCCGGAATCGAAGGATTCTATTTGGAGCTTGATATTCCGGGATTGAATGACCTGATCAGAGGCGCTCACTAAGATGGCAATTTTAATCGACGAGACAAAGCGTGTGTTGGTGCAAGGCGTCACCGGACGTGAAGGACGGGCACGCACGCGTCTCATGCGCGAGTATGGAACCAACGTGGTCGGCGGCGTTACGCCGGGCAAGGGCGGACAAAGTGTCCTCGGCGTTCCGGTGTTTAACACGCCACAGGAGGCCGTAAATTCGTTAGGTAACATCGATATCTCGGTCCTTTTCGTGCCAGCGGCAGGTGTGAAAGACGCAGCAATTTCCGCGATTGACGCTGGAATCAAACTCACCGTGCTGGTGCCAGATCGTGTCCCAGTGTGGGACGCCATGGAAATCGCAGCGGCTGCAAAAGCAAATGGCGCGATGTTTCTTGGACCGAACACGCTCGGAGCGTTGAGTCCCGGCAAGGCTGTAGTCGGCATGATTGGAGGTCGCGCCGAAAGCGCGCGCCAATGGTTTAAGCCCGGGATTCCAAAAGGCGTTGGAGTGATTAGCCGCTCCGGCGGCATGGCTTCGAGCACAGGTTATTATCTTGGGCAAGCTGGCGTTCGCATTTCAACCATCGTGCACATTGGCGGCGACGCGGTCCTTGGCGTTCGAATCCCCGATGCCGCGCTGATGTTCGAAGCTGATCCTTTCACTGAAGCCATCGTGATCTTCGGTGAAATCGGTTCGTCACAGGAGGAAGAATTAGCGCAACTGATTGTCGATCGAAAAGTCACCAAGCCGGTGATCGCTTATATCGGTGGCAAGGCCGCGCGCGAAGGTACACGATTCAGTCACGCCGGTGCGATCATTGAAGGTGGTCGCGGAACGCATGCCGGCAAAGTGAAAGCATTACGCGAAGCCGGCGTGGCCGTGGTTGATTCTTTTGGGGAATTGCCGGAGGCGGTCGTCAACATTCTCACGCAAATGAAAGGACAAAGTCTCATGAGTGAAGCTGACCGCAAAGCAACATGGAACACCGCTATCACGCGCGTGGAGCCTAACAGAGTGGGAGTGCGCGGATATGATATTGCCGAGCTCATGGGACGCGTATCCTTTGGCGCAGCGGTTTATCTGATTTTGAGTGGCGACCTGCCCTCACCGGCAATTGCGCGTTTGATGGACGCGATATTGGTTGCGTCGATCGATCACGGCGCGACACCCCCAAGCGCGTTGGCCGCGCGAACTGTCGCATCAACCGGAGCAACATTGAGCGCGGCGGTCGCTGCCGGCATCATGTCGATCAATCGTCATCACGGAGGGGCAATTGAAGATTGCGCCCGACAACTGAAAACAATCGGCGATCGCGCGACTCGTGAATCTATTTCATTGGATGAATCCGCCGCTCGCACGCTGACGGCGATGAGAGAAACGGGCGAGCGCATGCCAGGCTTTGGTCATCGTTATCATACGAAAGATCCGCGTACGGCGCGGCTTTTCGAGCTGGCGAGCGAAGCAGGCGTCGATGGCGTGCACATGCAAGCAGCGCGCGCTGTTGAAAAGGCTTTCGCTTCAACGAAGAAAGCCTTGCCTATCAATGTGGACGGCGCTATCGGCGCCATCCTTGCCGATCTGGGAATGAACCCCGCAGCGTTCAATGGCATTTTCATGATCGCCCGCACGCCTGGGCTCGTGACGCACGTTATCGAAGAACAAGCTCGCGAGAGACCAATGCGACGGATTGATCCGGTCAATCACGGCTACGACGGACCGCCGCCGAGAAGTATGCCCCGCACGTCCGCTTCCTAGGAGGCGCTGTCAGGCAGAGACTAGGCGCGTTTTTTCGCACCTTAGCTAACAACTGCTACGTCCATGCGCACAAATAAAAACGATTGATTGTTCGAATTGTTTCGACCAACAATCGTGCACTCCAATGAAACTCCACTATGAAAAAGAAATCCACTTCACAATCGGCCCCTGCCTGCTGTGCCTGCGGCGAAGCAGGGTTTTTTAACCCGCGTGTTTTAATCGGCTTAGTTGTTATCCTGGCTGGCGTCTTTCTGGCGCTGCTGGGCTTTGGCGCGTCCTCTGCGCAAGCGCAGGCAAAGTATAGATTTGTCCCAGCCTCCATCGACCCGCTCGTCCCCGCGGGATTCGATTGTGCGAAAATTCGCGAGCTGGGCATCAATAAGCAGGAGAACCTCCGGGCAGGAGCAATCATGATTGCGTGCGGCGAGGCAGAAGGAGGCTCGGCATCTCCCGGTGGCGCCTTCTCGCAGATTGTCCAAGAATTGCTGAAGCCCTCAGCATATGGCACCACGGACCTTGATCTGATCACCGGCGTGGAAAGCAATCCTAACATTACTCAGTCCGAGACATTCACTGCGAGTAACCCGGATAACCCCAACCAGATCGTGGTCGCCTACAACGACTCACGCGGCCGCAACGTGAGCCCCATCAACATCTCAGGCGCCTCGGTCTCGACGGACGGTGGGAGCACCTTCGTTCGCCTCACCAGCGCTAACGGCCAAAGCCCATTCTCCAATACGGTTGGCGACCCCGTTATCTTGTACAACCGCCCAACCGGCACCTGGTTTACCATTTGGCTCGACGGCAGCTGCGGCGGGCAGGGCCTTGGAGGATATAAGACTACCACTCCCGGGAACGTGAATAGCTGGACACATTACTGCATTCACAGCAACAACAACGACGATAGAGAATCTGGTTGGGCGGATAACAACCCATCTTCTCCTTTCTACGGTCGGATGTACACTTCCTGGAACGACTTTAACGTTGGCGGCGGAGCCCTCTTCGTTCGTTACTCAACTGATAACGGTCTCACCTGGACCAATGCGCGACAGATCACGAGCGGCACTCCATTCATCCGCGACGTTCAGATCACCGGCGACCTGGCCACAGGCGACGTGTACATCGCTGGAATGGACGAAGGCGGCGGCGGCTTCCCACACAACAATTCCAATCTCATCTTCAGATCCACGGACGGCGGCAACACCTGGAGCAATACCTACACCGGTCCCAGCTTTCCTGGTCCGGGCGTTACGGCCGTGGGATATTTCGCCTGCATGTTTACCGACGGCGGTGGTTACTGGCGACATGAGGGCTGGGGCGAACCGGGCGCCTACAACGGCGTGGTGCACTATGTTTATGCCCAGCACGGCGCCGGTAGCGACCCTGGCGACGTCTATTATATCCGTTCGACCGATCGCGGGCAAACCTTCAGCGCAGCGTTGAAGTTGAACACAGACGTCACGACGCGGCCTCAGTGGCAACCGAACCTTTCGGTCAGCCCCAGTGGCACTGTCCTCGCCGTCTGGTATGACGCACGCGAGAGTGCCGGCTGCACTCGCGGTAGTTCCGCCGTTCCCTGTTACAGGATGTGGGCGCGCAGGTCCACCGACAATGGCGCGAGTTGGTTGTCTGACCAAACGTTCTCGGATGTGGTTAGCCCGCTGCCAGCACAACCTGACCCGGGTATTCAGGCGACCTATGCAGGTGATTATGACTATGCCAGTTCCTCGCCTAACCAGCATACGCATGCATGGGTAGACGGCCGAGTAAGTATTAGCGGCAGCTCCCAGCAGGATGCCTTCCACGATAGACAACCGGTGGGTGCGCCATCGCCTACGCCTACTCCGACGGTGACACCGACCCCAACACCCACGCCAACTGCCACACCCACTGTAACTCCGACGGCTACACCTACGCCCACGCCTACACCGGGCCAAATCACGCTTACCGCGCGTGGCTACAAAGTGCACGGACTGCAGACGGTGGACCTCTCATGGACCGGGGCGACTTCCAGCAGCATCGACGTTTATCGTAACGGACTGTTGGCCGCCACCGTTCCGAACAATGGTCTCTACACCGATCATCCTAACGGTCGTGGCCATGCGACTTACACCTACAGGGTATGCGAAGCCGGCACGGGTAACTGTTCTAATCAAGTTACCGTGACGTTTTAAGAATTTCGGTACTCGTTCTTATGCGGGAGCTCGCACAAATGCACGCGAGTTCCTGTTAGGACAATGAAACTGACCGTAGCCGTGTCTCGCTGATCCCGAAACCCGGGATCAGCGACCCGGCTACATCCAATCATCGATCACTGATCCCTGGGTGAATCAGGGCTTACGACTACGGCGGAGTCGGGCGAGACCGCGGCGTGGGGCGCGGCCTGGGCGTAGGGCTGGGTCTCACTGTCGGTTGCTCGCTGCGGAATACTCCGCCGCCTGCAGTTCCAGCAAAGGCATTCCCTCCCGAATCGATTGCCAATGCCCAAACATTTGCACCCGCGGCGATCAGCCCGCTGCTGACGTCAGTCCAACTATTTCCTTCATTGATCGATCGGAAAGCTCCGCCGACTGCGCCTGCGAAAACGTGACCCAGAGAGTTGATCGCCACTTTGTTCACATCGGTGGCTGTAATACCATTGTCTTGTTCCGTCCAACTGTCACCGTTGTCAGTCGATCGAAACAAGCCGCCCCCTTTGCCCATGAAAGAATAAGTTGCAGCAAAAATATGACCGTTATTGCCGTTAATTCCTAGCCCGGCGACATCGGTCGAGGTGAGACCATTATTAGCCAGCTCCCAGCTGTCTCCATTGTCAGTGGAACGATAGACGCCATCACCGCAACCGGCAGTTCCGGCAAAAATGTGATCCTGCGAATTGATTGCCAGCGACCAGATCAGGCCGCAGTTCTGACCGTTGTTCACTGCGGTCCAGCTTTCGCCATTGTCTGTGGATCTCCAGACGCCGCCAGCAATGCCTCCAGCGTAAGTTCCGGCAAAAATGTGGCCGCTGGCGTTGATTGCTAGCGCACGAACATCGGCTGTAATCACCCCTTCGCTAACGCCGGCCCAACTCTGTCCGTTGTCGGTTGAACGAAAAACGCCACCGGCTCCATCGACAAAATCGGCTCCTGCGAAGATGTAGCCATTTGGAGCGACGGCCAAGGACCTCATAAAGTGTGCGGAGAGGCCGCCGTTAATCTGTTCCCAATTCTGACCGCTATCGCTCGATCGGAACATGCCGATGCCATAGGTGCCCGCGAAGATAGTGTTGTCGGACTTGATCGCGATTGCCCGGACGTCGGTCGCGATGAGGCCGTTGTTTTTCTCAATCCAGAGATCGCCGTTGTCGCTGGATCGGAAAATGCCTCCGCCAAGGTAGGTTCCTGCAAAGATGTCCCCGTTCTGGTTGATGGTGAAGGAAAGGATACGAGTCGCTGTCAGTCCGTTATTGACCTGCGTCCAGTTGTCTCCGTTATCGGTGGATCGGAACACGCCATCGCCGTAACTGCCGGCGAAAATTGCGCCTCCAGAAGTGGCCAGCAGTGCGTTGATGCCGTTCGATGTGTTTTTGCCGTTATTGACTGTGGTCCAGCTGTTGCCCTCGTCTGTCGAACGGAACACGTCGCCAGGGTAGTCGGCGCCGGCGAAAATATCGCCGTTCTCATTGATGGCAAATGAAAGGATGCAGGGATTCGTTAGCCCGTTGTTTATTTCGATCCAACTATCGCCGTTGTCAGTGGAACGGAAAACTCCAGTACAAAATTTCGTACCCCAGGTTGCTGCAAAGATGTGTCCGCTGGCATTGATCGCTAACGCGGGAACATAGAACCCCGTGAGGCCGTTATTGACCAGGATCCAGTTTTCGCCGTTGTCGGTGGAGCGATAAACTCCTCCTCCTGGCGTGCCGGCGAAGATGTCCCCGCTGGAATTGATTGCCAATGCGATGATACCCGGAAATTCCAAGCCGTTGTTTACAGCGGTCCAACTGTCACCGTTGTCAGTCGATCGAAAAACTCCACTACTCCATGTTCCTGCAAAAATATGATCGGAGGAATTGATCGCCAGAGCGCGCACGTTCGTGTCTGTCAGGCCATTGTTGATTCCGGTCCAGGTCTCACCGTTATCGGTGGAGCGAAATACGCCACCTCCCTGGGTACCGACGAAGACGTGACCACTCGGATTTGTGGCGAGCGCAATGCCATCACCGCCCTGCGGACCGTTTGTTTGCGCCCAAAAATTTTGACTGGGCCGCTCGACGCTGGCTTTGGCGTTCTGCCTTTGTGCTACGTTTGAAATTTTTTCCCTTGGCCCAGCCGATGCGGAGCCAAAAACGGACAGAACGACGCCAGCCAAGACGACAAATACACCGAGTAGCACGCGAGAAGTAATAAACGCCGAGTCACTATCGGATTTGTTTTTCATAGGGTATGAAATTGGCGAAGACAAAAACCGATTCTAGGTGGAGCGTCGCAAACAGTTCAAGACTTTTTAATTTTGAATGGGAGTAATGCTACATGAACACCCAAATTGCTGTCGTTATTCGAAGGCCCCCCTCTGTAAAAGCGGCGGAACACCGCCGCACTCCAAAGCGCTTCGCGCGAAATGCTTTGCCAACGGACTGCGTTCTTGTTGCCGAAACTGAGGCGGCCAGTTCCCACTCGGAAACGCAGGAGCGCTCAGTGGCCCCGCGCGACAACTGATCGCTGATCACACTACTCACCAATCTTCCTATGGAGGCGTTGGGCGGGGATGTGGAGTAAGTGTCGGGGTACCGATAGGGCTCGGGCGTGGTCCCGGAACCGGGCGTGGAAATGGCGTCAGTTGCGGCGGAGGAGTCGGCTTCACTCCATCGCTCTCCGCCTTGGGGAGCGTCACCGCGTCATTCAGTGAAGGGCCCCGCGTTGGTCGACGATGAGGAGTTGGGCGTGGCCTCGGTGTCGCTCTGGGCGTAGCAGTAGGTGTCGGGGTAACTGTAGGCGTTGATGTAGGTGTGGCTGTGGGTGTCGCCGTAGGCGTTGGCGTTGGCGTCGCACTCGGCGTGGGAGTAGGGGTCGGCCCTGCGCCTGGCAAAGGATAGACATAAGCCCCGCGACTGCGTGTCCAGACTGAGAGGGTAGTGCTGCCCCTGTCAATTTGCATGTCCCAGACCATCGCGTGCGGGATACCATTTTCGAAGCGTTGCCACGTAGGGGATGCCACGGTT
>QHOS01000231.1 GCA_003219415.1 Verrucomicrobiota bacterium
AATATGACAGCCAAGGCGGATATCGTTAAGTACCTGAAGGACTCCTTCGCGTTTGGCCATAAAGCGGTAGCAACTCTAAACGCGTCGAACCTTGTCAAACCGATTAGCTCGAGCAGTGGCAGACCGAGCACTCGCCTCTTCCTGGCAACGTTTGCCCCTGCTCACGCATTCGATCATTACGGTCAACTGGTCGAATATCTCCGAATGAATGGTATCGTCCCGCCCGCGAGCCGCAGCCAGTGATTAACACTTTCAGCTCTTTATCGTAGGCCGTTCTTGGCGCGCCGTAGCGGAGCTTGCAGAGCGGAGGAGGCTACGAAGCATGAGCCGCAAAGCTCTGTTGCTGGTCGCCGTGGCGACCGCAAGCTTTGCACCGCATCGGATTCGATTGCGCTCGTCCCGGGTTTCATGGCAAATGCTTCGCTGGGCCGCAGAGGGGATGACTTTCTCCTCGCGAAGAATTCGATGGGCATAGTGCGCAAAGTGCGTAGGGTAATGATGCAATGGCAATGGCAGTCGCTGCAAAGCGGCGGAAATTTTCTCTGGGAAGTCTCAAGTCTGGAGATCGTCTTCTCAAGGCGATCAAAAACGACTTTCGCAAAAACGGCGAGAAGATCGATTACGATAAGCTTCGCCGGGACGGCCACAGCAAAGCGATGATTGCGCGGCTGAGGGCGCTTTAGCGCTCATTCGTTTTTGCGCAGCTTCATAAATTCGATCACGGACGCCAGCCTTGAGCCTGTCGAATAGGTCAGCCGCAGAATTTGCGCTGCGAAGATGGCCGTCGCGCCCATCGCGGCGAGTAGTTACTCTCTGCTCGAAACAATCGCCATGGAAGTTGCTGGCTCAATTTTCGCTGTCTCCCGAACGCGATGTCGCTAACATCTTAGCCTGATGAGTGTGCAAGATTCTGATGCAACGATGGCTGTGTTCCTCGACTTGGAAAACATCGCGCTGGGCGCGCATGACGCGGACTTCCCCGCGTTCGACATCCGCAAGGTGCTCGAGCGTCTGTTGTTCAAGGGCCAAATCGTAGTCAAAAAAGCATACTGCGATTTTGAGCGCTACAAGACGTTTAAGCGTGGGCTGCACGAAGCGGCGTTCGAGCTCATCGAGATCCCGCATGTGCGCCAGTCCGGCAAAAACTCCGCCGACATCCGCATGGTCGTCGATGCGCTTGATCTCTGTTACACCAAGAGTCACGTCGACACCTTCGTCATTATTAGCGGCGATTCGGACTTTTCGCCGCTGGTCAGCAAATTGCGCGAGAACGACAAAACGGTCATCGGCGTCGGCGTTAAAAGGTCCACGTCCGATCTATTCATCAGCAACTGCGACGAATTTATCTATTACGACGATCTCGTGCGGGCGGAGCCAGCAAAGAAACGTCCCAGCGTTGCCGCCACCGCCCCAGCAGCCAAAACCGGTAAAGATCATCGACCTTCAATCGACGGAGCGCTCGATCTTCTGAGGAAAACCTTGGAAGCGCTGCGCGCCGAGCGAGGCGAGGATTATCCGATCCGCGGTTCACTTATGAAAGAGGCGATGAAACGTCAGAACCCCGGTTTCAACGAGCGAGCGCATGGGTTCCGTGCCTTCAACGAACTCCTCGTCGAAGCGCAAAAGCGTGGGCTGCTAAAGCTGGAGCGCGACAAACAAGCTGGTAGCTACATCGTCCACGCGACTGAGTAACCAGGCACCTGCCGAACCGCCGACGTTCGATTCATCTCCCCTCGTCGTCTCTGCGACGCCTAAACGCATTGGACTAAAGTCCCATATGCGGCTGTAGGCGTTACTGATAAAATCATGTTCGATTACGTCACTCGACGTTTCACCGCATCTTTAGCCTTCCTCAAAAAGCTTCAGGGGCTGGACCTTCGCTGAGACACCGCTTAACGCGATCTCCAGATCGTAACGGAGCCCCGGGTCAGCCTGCGCGCGAATCCCCTCCAAGAGGAAACTTCGCCACGGGAGGGTCTCGGTTCCATGCGGCCTGGGTATAACCAACAAACAAGAAAGAAAACTAAAATGAAGCTCACGAAAATATTCAATGTGGCGATCATAATCGCCGCGGTCGCAGGCTCGGTCAGCGTTTGCTCCGCGCAAAATTCAGCGTCCGCAGCGGCGACTACTACTACCACTCAAAGCACTGCGCCGTACACGGAAGGTGGAGTCTGGCAGATCACAATGGTCAAAACGAAGACCGGGATGGGGGATGATTATCTCAAAGCCCTTGCCAGCATATTCAAATCCACCAATGACGAAGCGAAAAAGCAAGGCATCATTAAGGATTATAAGATCCTGATCGGAGATGCAGCTACCCAGCAGGATTACGATATTCTGCTCATGGTGGAATATCCCAACATGGCAGCGTTAGATGGCCTGCGCGACAAAACAGATCCGATCGGCGCCAAAATGGTCGGCAGTGAAGACCAGCAGCGCCAATTGGCGGTCAAACGCTTGGAAATCCGCGAGATCATGGGCGACAAGACCATGCGCGAAATTACCCTGAAATAGTTCTTGGACGTGCTGCCTTCCCGGAGGTCTGGGAAGGCGGCATCTCCAGTGCGCGCCGACGTGCGATTCAACGAGCGAGTTCAACCTGGCCGTGGGAACTCTGGACTTAGCGCGCTGGTTGGACGATCCCGTGTTTTTCGGCCCAATCCCAAAGCGCCGCGAACTCTGTCGGAGGCTGTTTGAGCGTTCGTCCGAAATGCGCACGGTGTTCCGTTAGCATCTTTCCGAACGTCGTTCCGTCAGCTCCGGCACGATTCGGATCGGCG
>QHOS01000143.1 GCA_003219415.1 Verrucomicrobiota bacterium
CGGACACAGCCGCACCCGCCGCCCTGTCATTCAAAATGGGGTCGCCACAGGTGTTCAACGAGTGGAAAGCCTCCTTCGTCGATGGTGCCGGCGGTCAAAGCATGTTTCCTCGCATGTGGGAACGAATGAAACCGGTCGTCGACGATTACTTCGTCGTCAGCTTGGAGGAAACCAGGCAAGCCATGCGGCTCATGGCGGAAAAGACACGGGTAATCTCCGAGGGCGCAGGCGCGCTACCGCTCGCTGCAGCTTTGCGTGGCAAGGCTGGCAAAGGCCCGATCGTCGCAATCGTCTCAGGTGGGAACATCGATCTTAACAAGTTTTGCGAACTGACCGCTCAATAAGAAAGGCGACCCCGCACGCCACTATTGACTTTCGCTTCAGAACTTGAGAAAACCTTCTCCGTAGTAACTAAAGGAGGCAAAACAAATGAAAATTGGTGATACAGCACCGGATTTTGAAGCGGAAACTACCGAGGGCCGGATTCGTTTCCATGATTGGGTCGGCAACTCCTGGGCCATTCTGTTCTCACACCCGAAGGACTTCACGCCTGTTTGCACGACCGAACTTGGTTATATGGCTAAAATCAAACCAGAGTTTGACCGCAGAAATGTGAAGGTGATGGGATTGTCGGTCGATTCGACTGGCGATCATTCAGGATGGGCGAAGGACATCGAAGAAACGCAGGGTCACGCACCGAACTACCCAATTGTTGGTGATTCCGACTTTAAGATCTCGAAATTGTACGGAATGCTTCCCGCGGACGTTGAAGGCGACCCGAAGAAGCGCACACCCGCGGACAACGCGACTGTGCGCAATGTCTACGTCGTTGGCCCGGACAAGAAGGTTAAATTGATCCTCGTCTACCCGATGACGACAGGCCGCAACTTCGACGAAGTGTTGCGGGTGATCGACTCCCTGCAATTGACCGCGAAACATCAGGTAGCAACGCCCGTTAATTGGAAACAAGGCGACGACGTGATCATTGCCGGTTCGGTGTCCGACGAAGAAGCGAAGAAGCGTTATCCGCAAGGCTGGAAAGCTCCCAAGCCATATCTCCGGATCGTGCCGCAACCGCAATAAAGCGTGGACGGAACGGCGGCATCATGTCGCCGCCTCTCGAGCAACGTTTAGCTTCGTTGAGACGAAGGATCGTCTCCCGTCCTCTTGGAGTGAAACAAAGGTCGGCTCCCTCGAAACAAAGTGATTCCTGAGAACCAGAACAAAACGCTCCACGCGTGGCAAACCTCTGCGCGTTATTGGGACAAGTATCGCGACCTGATCACAGAAATGTTCGCGCCGTTAACATCCGGTTTAGTCGAACAGGCGCAGATTGGAATTGGCCAGAACGTGCTGGATATCGGCGGTGGCAGCGGCGAGCCATCGCTCTCAATCTCAAGAATTGTGGGGCCTACAGGGTCGGTAACGTACACCGATCCCGTAGCCGGTATGCTCGAGAGCGCTCAGGCGGAGGCAGCCCGACGCGGGGTTACGAACATCCATTTCAGACAATGTTCCGCCAACGACCTACCCTTTGAAACTTGTACCTTTGATGTAGCAGTAGGCAGGTTATCAGCAATGTTCTTCGCCGACCCTGTCGCCGCAGTGCGGGAGGCATTGAGAGTCGTTCTCGAGGATGGATCTGTCGCCTTTGCCGTCTGGGGTCCGAACGAAGCCAATCCTTTCTTTTCAACTGTCACAGACGTAATCGACCGGTTTCTTGAAGGCTACCCGCAGAATTCCGATGCGCCGGATACATTCCGTTTTGCCGTTCCTGGTGAGCTGGCTGGAATCCTGGAGCAGGCTGACGCTAAAAATGTGATCGAACGCCAGCTGAATTTTCGAATTGAAGCGGCGATCTCATTTGAGCAGTTCTGGCAGTTGCGGACTGAGATGTCCGACAGCTTGCGAGAAAAAATGGCCAGACTCACGCCCGCTCAATTACCAACTGTGAAGCAAGCTGTTGCCGATGCTGCGAGGAAATACTTTGCGAGCGGAACGATGAGTCTCCCGGCGGAGGCGTTGATTGTTACCGGTAAAAAATCTGCCATATGAGGTCGCACTCTCCGCACTGATGCTTTTCGTGCCTTTGTGATCTTATGCGTTCCCAAAGTGATCGGTGAACAGGATTCGGCGCTGTGGCAAATCTTTACCGATCACTGATCACGGGTCACCGATCACACCTCTTCCAGAATGGGCTCAGCAGAATAATCGACAGGGTCCTGTTGAAAATAGTTTTGCAATTCTGCGTATAGCCGCGGGTGACGAGCGCGTAACGCACGTGGCTGCTCAAAGAATGCTTCGACCGATACGGCGAAAAACTCAACGGGATCAGTAGCTCCATAAGTATCGAGCAGTGTTGGAATCCCGCTTTCATCGGCAGCGCGCAGCGAAGCGAACTCGGAATTCATCACTTCGCTCCAGGCCGATTGCTGTTCGCGCGTCGCCAATCCCGGCACCCCATCGGCAGCATGATTTTCGTAATCCAGTTGGTGAGCAAATTCATGAAGAACAACATTCTTACCATCGGAGGGATCAGCCGCGCCATGTTTGACGGCTCCCCACGATAGGACAAGCGATCCCATCCTTCGGCCTGTCTCGCCAAGCCGACCTACCGTTCCTTCTTCCCAGACATGCTCACCAATCCGGTGGTCTTCCTGCACCATGTATGTCAATGGATAAACAAGGATCGTGAGCAGGTGTGGAAAATAGTCCGTCTCGCGATGCAACAATAGGAGACAAGCCTGCGCCGTGATGGTCACGCGGACCTCATCCGTGATCTCGAAACCGCCACATCCTTCGAAACGTTTTTCGGCAAGAAACACTTGCATATGACCAAGCAGTTCCGCGCGGTCGCCCGCGGTCAGCTTGTGAAAAAATACAACGTGCCGTTGAATCAACTTCAGCCATTCTTGCGGAAACTGTCGCGCCCGCAGGCGACGTCGCTTTTGCTGCTTCAGGAACTCAAAAATCATATGAAAATGTGAGCAGAACGCTTCATCGCGTTCGTTTTAGTGGATGCGCTTCGGTATTAAAGATGACTTTATCGAATTGCAAGGTTTCAGGCGGTGCGAAGAGCAAATAAAAATATTTGAAAGTCTCAGCCAGGACAAAGCTCTGCATTTCATCGACCTGTTCTTTGCTGATTACGTCGGCAAGCGCAGCGTAACCAGACTCCGCGCGACAATATTTAACGAAATCATCGAACATTTTCTCGCCCATGCGCCGATATTCCGGGTCACCCGTGTAACGGTAAAGATAATAAGTAGACTCAATGATTTCGGGACGCAGATGATAACTTCCGGCCACCACGCGCATCGTTTTGTAATCGAGAGTTTCCGGCTCGATGCCGTACAGGTTCCACATCTTGAACGATGAAGCTTGCAGGCGACGTGCGCGCTCCACATCGCCGGAGAAGGCGAGCAACGCAGGGAAGAATGCATCGAGCGCGCCGTACTCTGTCTTAGTCCGCTCACCTGTCTGCATATCAGCGTGGCCGTACCAGAGGCCGCCGCGGATTTCGTCGGCAAGATATTTGTTGATGGTTGGAATACTGGCATTCCACATGTCGCGACAATCCTTATCGCCGAAAAGAAGCCAGCACTTCCACAAATATTCGTAGTACGAATCAATACCACCGCTGATGTGACTGTCAGCATTCGTCCAGGCCCCTGTGTCCACGTTAATGCTTTCGCCGACGAGCCCGAGCGGAGAGCGTCGCTTGAACGTTTCAACCAAAGCGCGTTTTGCTTTCTCGTAGAAAACGGGCTTGCCGGTCAATTTACTCAGAGTGCCGAACTCCAATAGCAGCGTGCCAGTTTCTGCCGGATTCGTTACCGGATCGCGTATCTGCCCAGTGCGGAGGTTGACATAAACATAAGGGAGCCCGGTCGGCGAATTGAAAACCGGAAGCAGGCGGTTGCCTAAATCCTCGGCCAGCCTCAAAAGGCGTTTGTCGCCCGACAGTTGATAGCTGGAAAGCAGCCCGCCGAGTAAGCGTATCGCTATCTCGAAATTCTTGACGTAAATATCGCGATCGAACGAGAGATCAGTAGCGATCAGTGATCGCGCCCTTTCGGCCTCGGCGTCGAGATGCATCAGAATGAGTGTGTCGAGTGCATCGACAGGCGTCATCAACAGCGACTGTCCGTACCAATCGTGCGCAGTTTTACTTAACGGTCGCAATGCGTCATGACCCCACGCGTAACGCTCGTAATTATTCCAGGCATGCAGAAATTCATCTCGCACACGTGAAGCGAGTTGTTGGGCGTGCTCGTCCTCGCGCGTTTTGGCGCAGCCGTGGATTGCGCACGCCACCGCGGCAGCAAGCAAAACCACGGTTGGTGCAATTCGGTCTGGCATTTCGTTCGGATCAGCCTAACAATCGACTAGGAGGGGTTCAACGATGAATACGATGTCTATTTCTCGACGTAAATTTGCACAGTTACTGGGCATAAGCGCGGCGACGGTAGTCGTTAGGCCACCGGTTTCTTTCGCAAAGCCAACTCAGTCCGTTACGACACCTTTAGCGGAAGACGGGGGAATCGTTCGGCTGAGCGCGAATGAAAACCCTTATGGACCTTGTCCGAAAGCATTGCAGGCGATGACGGATTCATTCGGCCTCGCCTGCCGCTATCCGGACGAACATAACAATGTGCTGATCGATAAACTTGCAAAGCTGAACGGAGTCAATCACGATCAGATCCTGCTGGGCGACGGTTCAGGCGAGATTCTGAAACTCTGCGCTGAAACATTTACCGGACCTCAGAACGGAAAGCTAGTCGCAGCGGACCCGACCTTTGAAGCAATTCTCAATAATGCCAGTGCTAATGGCGCTGAAGTAGTAAAGGTGCCGCTGACCAGCAGCTTTGCGCATGATCTGCCGAAAATGCTTGCCGTTGCAAAGGGCGGTTTGATTTACGTCTGCAATCCGAACAACCCCACTGCCAGCATCACGCCCAAGGACGAATTACGCGACTTCGTCGCAAAGACCCCGCGCGAGACAATGATTCTGGCGGACGAAGCATATTTCCATTTCGCGGACAGTCCCGACTACGAGAGTGTGATCCCGCTCGTGAAAGAGCATCCGAACCTGATTGTTTCCCGCACGTTCTCAAAAATTTACGGCATGGCAGGATTGCGCTGCGGCTACTGTGTCGCGCCAAAGGAAACGATCGAACGCATGCGCCAGCAGCAAATGTGGGACAGCGTCAACTGCATGGCGCTGGCTGCCGCAACCGCGAGTTTGGACGATCCAGATCACGTCCCAAACGGCCAGCGGTTGAACAAAGAAGCGAAACAATTCACGACATCCGAGCTCGAGAAGATGGGCTACAAATCAATCCCTTCTCAAGCCAATTTCATCATGTTCGATTGCAGGAGACCCGTCGTACCGATCATTAAGGCGATGAAGGACCGCAACATCCACGTCGGCCGTTTGTTCCCGGCGCTGCCCAATCATATGCGTCTCACCATTGGAAAGAAATCAGAGATGGAATCTTTTTTGTCAGCGTTTCGGCAGGCGATTGCCTAATGGAACGCGTTGCATGCGTCTGATGAGAAAGAGATAAGCCACCGCAGGTTGTCGTGGCAAACACGCTGAAGTTGCTTCGCAATGGGGCCGTTGGCTTTCATCGACTGGTTAGGCCGTAGGGTCTCGCAGCTCATTTCGTAACGACGCTCCGTCTGGAAGAAAGAGAATGGAGATTGGTAGGCGATCTTTCACACGAACGTGAAAGATGCACCCGCCCGGTGGGCCAAAGCCCGCGTTGAATCCCGCGACACGCTGATCGTGTAACCGTTGCCCCAGAGACTTCGCCAGTATGCTTCGGGCAAACAAATGCCATCTACTGGTCTTACTGACGCGGCCTTTCCGCATGGCGTATTCAACGACGCTTCAGGAAACGATCTTTCTTTGCGAGTCGGCTCGCGGAGCGTTCGATTCAACTCCTTCTTCGTCCGCGTTACGAAATCGTTACAAAAAACCCCGGAAAAAGATCGCGTCGCTTAACAAAACTGCGAGCATTGGTGCAAATGCCTAACTATTTTGGTCAGTTCGAGATTGTGGCGGAGACGAAGAACTTCATAGTCACCTGCGATGGCGATGCCGAGGCGAGAGTTCGGGCCCAGAACGTCGCTGGCGTGTGCGAGTCCGATCTGCGTCTGCTAAACGACTTATTCAGCACGAACTTTGAGGCAGGGAATACTTCAGACCACACCATTTGGGTGAACGTGCTGAAGCACGATCCAGCTACAACGTCGAACGGCTTCAACTACGGCTATGAGACTGAGGAGAGCAGTCGGATAGTGCTGCCTCGCGCTTTCTTGCCGCCACCCACACCACCACCTCCGGCGGATCCTCCCCCGGTCACCCCGCCCAACTTCATCAATGCAGTGATTGAGTTTCCCCGCTTCGTGTTTGTGGCGGAACTAGCCGAGATTCTGATGGACTTCACAGGATATGGTTGGGGCGCGGGAAATAGCATGGGTGAAGGGCTGTCCAATCTGCTGGGAGCACTGCTGCACCCGGCGGGGTACTACGATACAAATCAAGGGCCGCGAATCAATCCGTGGCTAAATGGCGGCGGAGGTCCACCGCCCAATCCGCCTCGTGCCGACTTTGTGACGAACACCGAAAATACGGACAAGAACATTTTCTCGTATGGCTGCGCGATCTTGTTTGTCAATTATTTGGTGAGCCAGTTGGGGCATCCGTTGAAGAATGTGATTCGAGCGGGCGGTGGGACGCTGTCCGAGACGTATAGTCGTTTGACCGGGCAGGGGGCAAGTGCGGCGTTTCCGACATTCAACGCCCTGTTGCAGAAGCACATTGGAAGCTTTACCTCGAACAACATGCTGCGGGACAACATCTTTCCGCTGTTTGATCCCGCACAGTGCAAAGTCGTCCTGACGGTGGGACAACCCGTCGAAACGCCGGTTCCTGCGGACCCCGCGCCCGTATCTTTTGAAGTCAAGCCCGGGATAGCGTGCCCGGCCGACAAGTACGACTTCTTTCGCCAGCACCAGCAGGTGGAAGTCCCGATATATGCCCGAGCTCGAGGTACAGCCAGCGCGGTTTTCCGGTGGGAGATCGAGGGTGTGACCGTAGCGGTACGGAACCAGTTCACCAACATAACGGTCAACGTCCCTTCGACAGTAAAGAATCCGGATGGAAAGACGCAGACGATTGCCAACATGGTAAACATCCAATATGGCATCCTGGATACTTGGAACGGCAGCGTGCTGTATCTGAAAACACTGACGAGCGATGGGAACTGTTCTTTAAAAATTACGGCCGCCGCCAGCGAGGGAACAATTGGAGGCGATCCAGAGGTAAGCGCGAGCGATGAGGCAGGTCTCACTACCGTTTTTTGGTTGCCCGGCGTCGAGATGAAGAAAGCATGGAAGCGGTGCAATCCTTTCTACGGGACAGTCGATACAACGCTCTGGGGGTTATCGGCCAGACTGAGCGATCTGAAGAACCGGCCGGATCCTCCCTCTGAGCGCACGGTCTTGCAGGTAGTGGAAGCAGTACATCAACTGGATGCCGCAGTGGTGCGCTATGCAAAAGCCGGGCATCTGACAACCACGGAAGTAATGAAGCAGATTGGGACAGTCGGTGGATTGCGCTCGAAGTATCCGCTGGCAGCCGAGCCCGATTTGACGCGGCTGCGCATACGTACCGTGGAGAAAGGCCCGGAAAGCAAGAAGTACGACAGCTAGATAAGCGTCATAGGCGGGTTAGGTCATTGCGGCTCATTCGTGAGCCACTCGCCAACCAACTTCTCAAGCTGCTTGGGTGCGGCTTCGGCATCGAACGTGTGGTCGAGTGGTTCCTCGTCGCGAATGATCCTGCCGTCGTCAGCGCGATAGATACGAACTGTGCGAGAGATCGCTTCCTGTGGTGACGCGACTACCACTAACCGCTTCCGTAGATATTCGTGGAGATCGTGAGCGAATCCAGGATCCACAATGATATGTGAACCACCTGACTCTTGCGACTGATGCAGACGATCGGCTTGCTCATAACGTGACGTGGGATAGACCTAACGAGAATTAGACCGAATTTGGCGATCTAATCGAAGCGTGTTCACAAAATCACTTCTCCTGAAATTCGAGCGCGCCGTTTTTGGCATCGACGTGGACAGTCTGGCCTTCACGCACTTTGCCTTCGAGGATGTCGATGCTGAGCGGGTCGAGAATTTCTTTTTGAATTGTGCGCCGCAACGGGCGCGCGCCGTAAACGGGATCGTAACCCTCGTGCGCCAGCAGTTCCTTCGCCGAATCGGACAACTTCAGCGTGATCTTTTGTTGCTCGAGGCGTTTGGACAAGCGGCCCAGTTGAATCTCAACAATCTTTTTCAAATCGTCCTCGCTGAGCCGATCGAAAATGATGATTTCATCAACACGGTTCAGAAACTCGGGACGGAAATGCGCGCGCAACGCGTCCGTGACAAGTCTGCGGCGAGCCTCTTTTGATTCTTCCTCGGTGATGTATTGCGAACCGATGTTCGAAGTCATGATGATGACCGTGTTCTTGAAATCGACTGTTCTCCCCTGCCCATCCGTGATCCGGCCGTCATCGAGCACCTGCAGCAAAACGTTAAACACATCCGCATGCGCTTTTTCGATTTCGTCGAAGAGGACCACTGAATACGGCCTTCGCCGAACCGCTTCGGAAAGTTGACCGCCTTCTTCGTAACCGACATATCCCGGCGGCGCGCCAATTAATCGAGAGACAGTGTGTTTCTCCATGTATTCGCTCATGTCGATACGGACCATGGCGTTCTCATCGTCGAACAAAAATTCCGCAAGGGCACGCGACAACTCCGTTTTGCCGACACCAGTCGGTCCAAGAAAAATGAAGGAACCGAGTGGACGATTTGGGTCCTGCAACCCTGCGCGGGCTCGGCGCACCGCGTTGGCAACAGCTTTGATCGCTTCATCCTGTCCGACCACGCGCAAATGCAGGTGCTCTTCCAGTTTCACCAGCTTTTGGCGTTCACCTTCCTGCAATCGCGAGACGGGAATATGCGTCCAGCTCGAAACAACTTCGGCGATATCTTCCTCGGTTACTTCTTCGCAAAGGAGCGATTTCTTGGCCTTCGCGCTTTTCGCGGTTGCGTCAGCCAGTTTCTTTTCGAGCTCGGGTATCCTGCCATATTGAATTTCACTCGCCCTGGCCAGCTCACCACGACGCTGCGCGCGCTCGAGCTCGGTGCGGAGCTGATCAAGTTCGGCCTTCCATTTTCGCTGCTCGTCGAGGACTGCTTTCTCTTTCTGCCATTCGGCTTTGAGCGCCGAAGATTTTTCTTTTAATCCAGCCAGTTCCTGCGACAACACAGCTGCTGCGACGAGTGCACTGTCAGTAATACGCACGCCGTGGTGCACTTCGTAGCGTTCCTTTAATCCGCGAAGAATCGCGATGGTATCCTCCACAGTCGGCTCATTCACAAGCACCGGCTGAAAACGCCGCTCCAGCGCGGCGTCTTTTTCAATATATTTGCGGTACTCATCGATCGTCGTTGCCCCGATCGTGCGCAGCTCGCCGCGCGCCAACATTGGCTTGAGCATGTTTGAAGCATCAACCGAACCTTCCGCTGCGCCTGCGCCGACGATGGTGTGCAGTTCGTCGATAAACAAAATGACCTGGCCCTGCGCATCGGTTACTTCTTTCAAAAACGCTTTCAGGCGGTCTTCGAATTCGCCGCGAAACTTTGCGCCTGCGACCATCGCGCCAATGTCCATCGCGATGATTCGTTTTTGCTTTAATGAATCTGGTACGTCGCCGCTGATGATTCGCCGCGCGAGGCCTTCTGCGATTGCTGTTTTACCAACGCCTGGATCGCCGATGAGCACCGGATTATTTTTCGTCCGGCGCGACAACACCTGCATGATTCGCCGGATCTCGTTGTCGCGTCCGATCACCGGATCAATCTTGCCGCGTCGCGCAAGTTCGGTCAGGTCGCGGCCATATTTTTCCAATGTCTGATATTTGCCTTCAGGATTTTGATCGGTCACTCGCTGCGAGCCACGCACCTGCTGAAGCCCCTGCATAAGTTTGTCGCGCGTGACGCCGAGTTCCTTCAATAATTTCGCAGCTGGAACGCTCGATCCGGTCAACGCCAACAAATAATGCTCAGCGCTCGTAAACTCATCCTTCAGCTTCGACATTTCCTTCTCGGCCGAATCCAGGACGTTGCGGAGTTCGTTTGAGAGACGCACATCGGCAGCGGCGCCGTGGATTTTTGGGCGGCGGTCCAGTTCCGAACGCAACCGGTCGCGCAGTTGCTCCACATTCGCCCCAATCTTTTCGAGAAGCGGCCGGGTTATCCCCTCGCCTTGATCCAGAAGAGCGGTAAGAAAATGTTCGTTGGTGATGTCCGGATGATTAGCCTGCGAAGCCAAATCCTGCGCTCCCTGCAGCGCCTCCTGCATCTTCTGTGTGTATTTGTCGATGCGCATACCTCAAGAATAATCAAGGAGCGGCGGTTTCCAAACCGCCGTTTACGTAAGCTCTCATCGCATCGGACTTCCCGTCCACGATCGCGAGGACGCGCTCGCCAGCACGCGAGACGCGTGCGCTACCCGAGGTGCTGCGACGTGGATTCGATATTAAGGGTTCGTCATTCCTTCGCCATTCGTCATCCGTGCTTCGTCATTGCCACTGCCCCGAGCATGAGCACGAACGCCCTGCGTTTGACACACACGCCTCTACAACGATGAGTGTTTGCGATGGACGAGAAAGAGAAAGGGATTGGACGAAAAGCGTTGGCGCTTTTGCGGCAGGGACCGTTTCGTCGCTACATCATCGGTTCGCTCATTTCCGACAGTGGCACTTGGATGCAAATGATGGCGCAGAGCTGGGTCCTGAGTGGGCTCACCAACAAGGCGATTTTGCTTGGGCTTGTGAATTTCGCTGCCGGTTTGCCGGCGCTTGCGCTCGCTCCAATAGCCGGTTCGCTCGCTGATCGATGGGACAAACGCAAGATCCTGATCGCAACCCAGATTGTGCAGATCATTTTCGCGATCGCGCTTGGGTTTTTGGTAATGAGCGGGCGCATTCAAATCTGGCATATAATCTTTTTCGCGCTTCTGCTGGGGATTGCTTTTTCCTATGAAATGCCGGCCATCTCCGCGCTTGTGCCAGAGTTGGTGAAGCGCGACGAGATTGGCGCCGCCGTCGCACTTGATCGTTCCGTGTTTCATGGATCGCGTCTGATTGGGCCGTCGCTGGCCGGTTTTTTTATCGGATGGTGGGGCGCGGCTTCGGCATTTTTCACGAACGCATTTTCCTTTGTGGCGCTCATCATTGCGCTCATCTCGCTTCCCAAGCGGCCCATCGGCACGCCCGAGGAAGAAGAACAACGCCGCAGCGGCATACGCGACGGTTTTCGATATGTCTTCTCAAATCGACTTATTCTATCTCTGATCGCACTGATCGCGTTGAACACGATCTTTGTTTTTCCAGCTATATCCGTGATGCTACCGCTCTACGTGCGCAATATTCTTCACCTCGGCGCGGAAAGCATGGGAGGATTGATGGCGGTGTCTGGCAGCGGCGCATTCCTTGGCTCGATTGGCTTGTTTAGCGTCGCGCGTGAAAACCGCTTGAAATTCATGGGCGGAAATGTGGCGGCCATCGCCTTGGGAGTTTTCCTCATGTCTTGGTCACAAAGTTTCTTGCTCACGGCGTGTGCCATGGGAGCCATTGCGATCGCGCTCTCGATGAACTTTGGTCTGGCTAACACCATCGTGCAGGAGCAGGCACCAGCCCACTTGCGGGGTCGCGTGTCTGCGGTCGTAGGCATGAGCTTTTTCGGCTTAATGCCCATTGCCGGTCTGATCGCGCCTGGCTTCTCCGACCTGATCGGAATGCGACCGACGCTCGGTATTGCCTCGGTGATTTATGCAATCGCCGCAGCCTCAGTTTTGAGCCTCGCCGGGCGGCACGTTTGCGACAGCCCTGTCTCGCCTGCCCCGGCAGCTGAGATTGAGCCGGTCTGCTGATGAAGTCGATTTTCCGTAGTGGCGCTTTTCGCATGCGTTTAATATCCGTTGGACGACTTTCCGCCTCTCCCCTTGTCGAAGGGGAAAGGATGGAGGTGAAGGGTTTTCGATGGTAGCAAAAGAAGGCCGCCAACCCTCACCCTACCCTCTCCCTTGAGAAGGGAGAGGCGGATCATCACGGTAAAAAAGCGATTATTTCACTGAAACGCACAATTCGTTACCCGATGATCTCGTTTTCCACGTGTTGGAACTCCAGACGCCATAACAGCGGCGACGCGATGCTGCGCGAAATCAAAACCAAGCTTGGGTTTGAGTTGATTGAGCTGGACCACGGAATTCGCATGCCGCTGATGCCGGGAATTCAAAAAATGTTCGATGGGGGAGAAATTCGCTTCAGCAGTCTGGATAATTTTTGCCTCTTGCCTGACGAAGCGGCGGTGGCTTCGCCTGCCTGTTACAAATTTTCCGCCGCGTCAGTCGAAGAACGCGAGCGCGCTGTTACGCAAACATTTCAGGCGATTGATCTCGCCGGCCAATTAAACGCTCCGTTCGTTGTATTGCATCTGGGAGAGGTAACCATGCCGCCAATTACCGATCGCTTGATTGCGATGGCGAAAGCCGGCGAATACCTTTCGCGCGAATACGTGAGACTGAAAATAAAGGCTGTGCAAGAGCGAGAACGACATGCGCCGCAATACCTGCAACACGTGAAGGACTGCCTGCGCCGTGTGATCGAGTATGCAGGTTCGAAAGGCGTCCGTCTGGGAATCGAGAGCCGCCGCGCCTTTGAAGACATTCCAACTGAGCGCGAATTGGCGGAGTTACTGGACGAGATGAATTCTCCGCAGCTCGGTTATTGGCATGATTTCGGTCACTCTCAGATTAAAGAGAATCTTGGGTTCATTGATCACGCCGAGTGGCTGCGCGCCGTTGGTCCGCGTACGTTTGGCTGCCATGTGCAAGACTGCATCTGGCCGGCCCGAGAGGATCAACTACCCTTTACCGGAGCCGTCGATTTTGAGAAACTTGTTCCGCTCCTTCCCACAAACTGCTTATTTGTCTGGAAGATGAACCCGAACAGGACAGCTGATGCAATTCGCCAGTCAGTCCAAATGTGGAAGGAACGCTTCGGCGAATGATGGCAGCATTCGCGAGTCGTCAGTTGGAATACTGGGAGTCCTCGAATATGCTCCACGCATATGGGTCGCCTCTCCCTCGACAGGGAGAGGAGGAAGGTGAGGGTTTATCCGAGGCAACTCGCGTGGACAGCGAAACCCCTCACCTTAGTCCTCTCCCCTTCTCCAAGGGGAGAGGCGAGAAGATGCGCGTTCGATTTGGCCCCAATCTCGGCAGTCAGAACGTGGTGGAGATGACTTGCCCCTCAAGACTCGCAATTAACCAGCGCTTCGGCGAATGAAAAAAATCCTGATCACGCTTTTCCAGCTTAGCGTCACTGTTGCGGTGCTCTACTGGGTTTATCACGATCCCAGCAGGCGCGCCCAGATGGTTGAGGCGATCCGAAACGCTCAATACCACTGGGTTTTCCTGGGTATCCTCGCCTATGTTGTGGTGGAAGTTGCCGCAGCCTTTCGCTGGCACGTCTTGCTGAAGGTCCAAAAGATTCGCCTAACTCTTCCGCGCCTCTCAGGCTTGTTTCTTATCGGGATGTTTTACAACCAGTTTCTTCCGGGCGGCACGGGCGGCGATATCATAAAAAGCTATTATCTGCTCAAGGAAACGCCGGACAAAAAAGCGGGGGCATTGCTAGCCGTCGTGTTTGACCGGTTCATCGGGCTTGTTGCATTGGTCGCCATTACCGTCACCCTCATCGGATTGCGCTATGATTTTCTCGCCCAGACTACCGAAACCAGAAACTTGCTCTGGCTCTTGCTTTTTCTCCTGGGCACATCGGTCCTGACGTTGATATCCACTTTTGTAATCAGCGGATTTAATTTGTTTCATTCGTTGCCAGAGAAGTTCCCTGGCCGGGACAAGCTGATCGAGATTTCCGCCGCGTATCATCTCTACGCGCATCATTGGCGCGCAACGCTCGTTGCGTTTGGAGCGTCTCTCATAGCCCACCTGGCCACGTTCACGACTTTTCTCTGTGCGGCTTACGCATTGGGTGCGCCCGTGCCATTGGTCAACTTTTTTGCTGTGATGCCAGTGGAACGCACAATCTCCGCATTACCCATCAGTTTCGCGGGAATTGGACTTCGCGAAAAAGTCTTGCAGATCATGCTTAGCGGCCTTTGTGGTGTGCCGGAAGCAAAAGCCATTCTCATCGGCTCTCTTAGTTTCCTCATTATTCTCGTCTGCTGCCTGCCAGGCGCGCTCGTTTATCTGTTTTACAAGCCCAGCGGTGCAGTCGCGCGTGTGAAAATGCGCGAGATGGAGCACGAAGTAGTTACACTGGAGCATGAGATCGGCGAAGCCGAATGATGTTCGTGATTCGTAAATCGGAGGTCGTGATTCGGCTTTGACGATGTAACGATTCAACGATTTACGTCTCAACGTTTCGCATGAAAAAGAAGCGCCCATTCGTCGTCGCCACTTTCGCGATGACTGTCGATGGCAAGGTCACCACGAAGAATTTGTCACCGGTCGATTTCACCTCGCGCGAAGACAAGTTGCATTTGTTTCGGCAGCGCGCCCTGGCCGATGCGGTATTGATCGGGCACACCAGTTTAAAACGCGACAATGTCCGGCTTGGCCTTCCGACTGAAATGCAGGAAAACAGAGTGAAGCGCGGTCAAAGCCGCTGCCCGCTACGCGTGATTGTCTCGAATGAAGGCAGGATCGACCATCGTCTGAAGATTTTTCAGTCGGACGTCTCGCCGATCATTATTTTTTCTACCAAGCAGATGCCGGGGAAATATGAGCGAGCCTTGGAGAAGAAGGCAACCCTCCATCTTAGCAGTTCAAAACATGTCGATCTCGCCGGCATGCTGGAAACATTGCGCAAGAAATATGGAGTTCGGACGGTTGCATGTGAAGGCGGACCAACTCTCTTTCGGTCATTATTAGAACAAGGCCTTATCG
>QHOS01000144.1 GCA_003219415.1 Verrucomicrobiota bacterium
TTAGAGTTGGTCGATTCAGGTCTGCGTTGGGAGGCGATCGAAAATCGCTGGGTGACGCGAAGCGGCTCGAGCATCGTACACCGCACCGCGAGGAACAGGTTCACTCCAAAAATATTTTCGTCAGGCACGGTCTGTCTTTCTCGCCAAAGTAGAATACACCCAAAAAATCAGGCTAGTTAGGCCCGCTGATACGTATTGTTTTAGACGTCAACCCGCTTAACCCCACACATTAAGCTATGAAACCATTCCCTGTTTCCCTTCGTTTGTTTGGCATTCTCGCGGCTGGCTGCGCGGTCTCGCTCTTCAGCATTGCGATTACGCATGCAGCCAATCCTCCCGACGGCACAGTCGATCCCAGCACGGCCACGCCCGTCCAATGGGATGGCACTGCCATTGGCACGGGAGGCACCGATGAGACAACCGCGATTGAAGGCGTCAATCGCGATACCTTTATCCTCCACGTGGCAGCCGGCAATTACACCGGCAAGACCATTGCGGTCAAAATCGAGT
>QHOS01000038.1 GCA_003219415.1 Verrucomicrobiota bacterium
TTAGGATTCCGGTCTCGTTACTCATGATTCTGGCCCAGTGCGCCATAAAGGCGTCGCGGTCGCGGCTGGGAAACGCCGCCATACGCGTCGCCTCGGCATCCAGCTGATGTTCAAAAAAAATCGGAAGATCTTCCTGGGTCACTTCGCGGAGTGTAACAGTCATCTGATCAGACCTAACGAGAAGGAGCTCAGCCACCGCTCTGGGAGCGAGGCTGCGCTACAACTAAAAATACACTAATCAATATCGACATCGACGCGCAAGGCGAAAGAGCGGTTGGCTGGAGCGATTGGTTAGATGACTGATCATCGATGTAAAGAATGACGCGGCAGTGAAATGACTTCACCCGAGTCGAGTCTCACGCTGATCGGGCGATCTGGATCGCAGGAGTCTTCGTCCCATGCAGGATCGCTCTGCACCACACCGTGCGTCGGCTGCGCGGTCGTGATTCGCTCTCCAACGTGGAGAATGTCCGTGTGCCGTCCGTAGTAGGTGCTCTCATGCAAATGCGACCACCAGGTGATCCCCGTTACGCCAGTAAGAGCGAGAAACAATAGCGCGGCAATTGATATGAGTAGCCAACGAACCGGGCGAGGCATCTAACGAGAAAGAGCTGAGCCACCGCTGGCGAGAGCGAGTTTCGCTGCGAATTTGAGTGTTGAAGTCATGTGAAAGCTAATCATCGGAACGGCCAGCGGTTGGCTCCAGCGATTGGTTAGATCGTTGGCTCTGATAAACACGCTGACCTTCGTCCGTGATATCCAGGGATGGCGAGTTCTCAATGTAACGTGTAGCGGCTGGACCATGTTGCTGCAGAAACTGTGGGATCTCTGAGAGACTGGTGATCGTGGAAAGATACAGCGGCGAATCACTGATGCTAATCCACCCGGCGTCAGTCCAGCGGGTGATGTAATCGCGGCCGCGATTGAAAACGGCATCATCGGCGAGCTGCGGATAATGGCATCGAACGAACTCGAAGACTTCCCACAAGCCGTGTGTGTCCTGCGCCAAATCGCCGAAGAAATCGGCTTCAACAGCATCGAACGCGATCACGATCTAACGAGAAAGAGATAAGCCGCGGCAGGGTGCCGTGGCAAACACACTAGACTCATTTCCGGGTGGGGCTGTTGGCTTCATCGATTGGTTAGATCACTCATCTCCTATTGGTTCGCGATACAACCTCGGAGGCTTGGCTGTCTGCTGTAGCTGATTAATGTACTTCGCGAACTCCTCACTGTACCAATGCGAGCGTGAACGCCAATAAGCCTGAACTCCAGGATATCCGTTGATATCGCGCATGGCCGCTTCCCACCCACGCCACAGACGTGGATCCACATCCCCCTCCAAGTGTCCATAATAGGCCTCCTCGTAGGCTCGAAACAGCTGGAGCATGACCTGAGCGAAGCCTACGAGATCGGTGCCTTCGAGAGATTCGAAGTCGTGGAGACCGCGATAATACAATTCTCTTAAATCCGGATGCTCTGCGAGTTGTCGAGACAACAGAGTGAAGATTTCTGATATCGAACGCCTCGAAGCTAGTTGCGTCGCGCGAGCACTGTTGCGGACTTCCGTCGCCACATAAATCAGAGAAACGACGACGCCAATTGCGCCGACGATTTGGCCGATTGCACTAATCGCTTCCCAGTTCACGGCATGATCTAACGAGAATTAGACGGCATTTTGTCATCTATTTCTGTCTCCATAGAGGGAAGTGTCCGTTAAAAGGCGGCAAGATGGCAAGCGCGTATTCGTAAACGTGTGCAGGATTTTCTGATGGAATCGGCGCGGAAACGGACTCGCCAGGCAATCAGAAGAAATTCTAGCGCGATCCTAAGCGTACGGTTGTGGGATTAATGATGGAAAGCCATGAACAAAGCAGCTCAACAACTCGGGAGGCTTGCTCGCGGCAAGCCGAAGCGCATTAGCCAGGCTGAGAGCAAGAGGCGCAGGGAGAGATTAGCCGAGGCGCGAAAGAAACGCTGGCCTAAGAAGCATTAGGAGTCGTTTACTGCGGCCGCTCGTCCGCCTTCAGCTGTTGCAGCACAAGTCCAAGTCCTTAACGTCGTAGCGTTTGATCTTGCCTCGCTGCATGGGCAACGTGGATCATTTGCGCGCGTCCCTCGTCGAGTTACGCCGTCCATAGAAAGTGTCCTCTATTTTCTTCCACCGGCGATCTGCTTCAGTCTGTGGCGCGAACAGCCTCTGGCGCGATAGCCGGTGAGCCGTCAGCCTCATTGGCTAGCCGCTCCTGCTCCTTCATTCGCCATCGGCAATACCGATGCCAGTGAACTCTATTATCGATGAATAGGTACGCGGGAACATTTCTTGTGACCCAGTTCGGATTCACGCCTATGCGTTCCGCCAGTTCGCCGCGCGTAAGGGCTTGATCTGGCTCGTGCGGGAACGGAAGCCCGAGGTAAAGAAAGCGCTCCACTCTCTGCCGGAATGCAATCGCCATAGCGGATTTAATCGGTAGTCGCCCCGGCGCGCGCGTCTCCTGATCCCCCATCTTGACACGCGCGCTCAAGAGCTTTCTCTTCACTCAGGCGACGTTGACTTCAATTTGTTTCGGTTTGGCGTGCTCGCTCTTTGGCAGGTGCATCTTGAGCAGGCCATTTTTGAATTCCGCCTTTATTTTGTTGGCATCGGCATCATCAGGGAGGGTGAAGCTGCGCATGAAGGTACCGTAGCCACGTTCGACGCGGTGATATTTCTTGTTCTTCTCTTCCTTCTCGAACTTGCGTTCGCCGGAGATGGTCAACACGCCGTTTTCGACCGTGACCTTTACGTCTTCTTTTTTAATCTCAGGCAATTCGGCCTTGATGAGATATTCCTTCTCATCTTCGGTGATGTCGGCCAGCGGCGTCCATTCGGGTAGAGTGATCTCTTCCCGACCATTTCCGCGGCGTTGCGGTCGGCCGAAAAGCGTTGAGAGACGGTTTTGGAACTCTTCCATTTCTCGGAGTGGCTCCCAGCGAGTGAGTGTTTTTTGCATTTCAGTATTCCCTTCGTTTTGGTTGTTGGATTGTTAGCGTTGATCGCAGCAGAATGCTAACGACATCCAAATATCGAACGACTTTGGCTGCTTCGCCCGGTATCTTAAGTTGCCTTTTTCGCGGCGCCCATCCAAAGCTTTCCCGCAGCACGGGAAGCAGACTCCATAGCCACAAACGCAGGGAACATAAGTCGCTTGATAACGGGGGGATTGAACGGATCTGCAAACGCATGACCAAAATAGAACGGAAACGCGAGGCAGCGCCGTTGCGTCGTCAATCAAACAATGGCGCCAACGAGCGGAAAGCGCCGCGAGATGTATGCGGCGACTTGGACTTACGACGAATTAGCTTGACTGGCTGTCGTTATTATCTCCAAACTCACGGTCGTTAAACGGATTCGAATCAGGTGGGGGACATTTCCCCCGCTATGTTCTTCGCCTCGTCCGGACCCGCATCGGCAAAATCAACTTAGCGGGGAAAAGGAAAAGAAGAAATCATGAATCCATTCATCCACCTGAAAACAATAGTCGTCGTGTTCGTGTTGCTGGCTTGGCCGGACATTGCCAGCGCACAGTCCTTCCCCAGGCTAAAGCCTCTCCCGCCAAAAAAGGATGCAAGTGCCCTTAAGGCAACTCCCGCTCTCGCTCCCAGCTCGCCGTGGCAGTTACTGACAAACCAGCCTCCGGTTCTGGACTATACTGATTGTGGGCCCGGCAACCCGATTTTACTCACCGACGGCACTGTTATGCTGGCAGATAATGGATGCCAAGATTGGTGGAGACTGACCCCCGATGCGTTTGGCAGTTACGTGAACGGAACCTGGACTCAGTTGGCTTCGCTGCCAGACGGCTATAGCCCGCTGTATCATGCGACAGCCGTTCTTTCCGATGGCCGGGTCATTATCGAGGGCGGCGAATATAACTTCTCCAACGGAGTCTTTCATGCAGTCTGGACAGATCAGGGCGCCATCTATGATCCACTGGCCAACACATGGACGCTTGTGGCTCCTCCTCCGTTCTTTGGGGGCTTTGGCCCATTTCCGAGAACGATTGGCGATGCCCAAAGTGTCGTTCTCTTCGACGGAACGTTCATGCTGGCCGATTGCTGTACGCGAGACACGGCTCTGCTGGACGCAACAACTCTCACCTGGACGCCAACCGGCAAAAACAAGTTCGACATCCATGATGAAGAAGGATGGACGCTGCTACCTAACAAGAAGGTGCTGACAGTCGATGCCTACGTCGGTCGATACGACCCTACCGGCATGAGCTTCGAGCTTTACATCCCTGCATCGGGCAAGTGGACGAGTCCCGGCGCAGGCACGGTTGTGCAACTCTGGGACTCCGCGGCAGATTGCGGCGGGCGACGTTTTGCTTCATTTGAAGTCGGGCCTGCGGTCTTACGGCCGGACGGCAGTGTCTTCGCCACTGGAGCCAATGCCTGCGGCGCGGGCCACACTGCCATCTACAACTCGAATACCGGAGTCTGGACGCCTGGCCCGGATTTCCCGGACTCACTAGACATCGCCGACGGACCTGCTGCGCTGGAGCCTAACGGCAGCGTTCTAATGATGGCAAGTCCGTTGATCTTTAATACGCCATCGACTTTCTTCGAGTGGGACGGGTCGACGCTGACGGAGGTTTCCCCAGCTCCCAACGCATCGAACGACTCGTCGTTCTACGGCAACATGCTAGTTCTACCTAGCGGCCAGATTCTTTTCACCGATTTCTTCTTCGTCTCAGTTTACAATCCCGCGGGAACCTACAATCCGGCTTGGGCACCACGAATCCAGTCTGCACCTGCCACGGTTAGTCCGGGAGGGTCATACGTTATCTCCGGCCACCGTTTCAACGGCATGTCGCAAGGGGCTGCTTACGGTGACGATCAGCAATCGGCAACGAACTATCCGCTTGTGCGCATCACCAATAATGCAACTGGACACGTGTTTTATAGCCGAACGCACGACCACAGTAGCATGGGCGTTGCATCTGGCGCTTTCGTGTCTACTCATTTTGATGTGCCGACGACCCAAGAACATGGCCCTAGCCAGCTTGTTGTCGTCGCTAATGGCATCCCCTCCGCTGCCGTTGCTGTTACGGTGGACTGAAGATCCCACAACGCGGTAACAATCTTCGTTGCTGATGCATATCGCGGCGATGGAAGGCGTTTCGTTGTGCGTGCGGATGAAAAGTTGACTGCGTTTATGGAACTTGAATCGGCGATTCGAGTTGCGTGCCATCGCTAGAGCGTTTGGTTAGCTAGTCGCCCGATCAAGATGGGCTTGCGGCAAATATAGCAACAGATGTAACCCGAGAGAGACGCCAAGCCGATTTCATTGGCTCGGAGTGCCGCAGGCTGGAACCAATGACTGATTCCTTATCACTTCTCAGTTGTGGCTCAGGGCTATTACGGCGGCGTTACTCTAGGCGTGGCCGTAGGAATCGGCGTAGCTGAAGGCGTTGAGGTAGGTGTTGCCGTTGGCGTGGCTGTAGGGGTAGATGTGGGTGTCGCAGTGGGAGTTGCCGTCGCCGCGAGCGTGGGTTGCGCTGTGGCTGTTGGGGTTGGCGTCCCGCCGCCGCCTTGTGCCTGCAAAAGCAGTACCCAATCAGGGTCGCCTCTGCTGTTGTTCCCCGGTGTCGTGAAATTGTGCGTTCCGATGTTTGGGAACGGCGAGCCGGGAATGGCCATAAACGTGTTCGCAGTCGGATCGTACCAACGCGTGGTCACGCGGCTGCTGAAATTGTTCAGTGCGATAGTCAGTGTATGCCTGACGGGCGTGTAAACCACCGCCAGCGTGCCATCCGGCGTTTTGGCGGCTGTCGCGTAGTCGCTATCGCTTACGTTGCCGCCGGGGGTGTAGGTGCCATAGCCAGCCGTCAGAAGCGTGTGGGATTGATCCGGAATCAGGTTGTACCACTTACGCGAGGAGAAGAAGCTCTTAAAATACATTAACTCCCTCATTCCCGTCGTCTGCAGGTGAGACTGCCAACCGCTCGTGAAAGTCCATGTGCTCAGGTTGTACCAGTTACGCGAGGAGAAGAAGTTCTTAAAGTACTGCTTCACTCCTGTCGTCCGCAGGTAGTGCCAACCGCTCGTGAAAGTCCATGTGTAATGGTTGCCGTACATGTGACCGGCCAAAGCGCCCGAGGTCAAGGACCAGTATTCCTGACGACGCAGGACATTCGGCGTCCCAAACTCTCCGCCGACGTTCTCATACTCGTAGTGTTCCTCCAAAAAGAGAACCGGCATGATGTTAGGCTTGTTGTACGCCACCAACGTCTCGTCATAAGTCGGATAATAAGTGTAAACGCCATTAGCTGTGATGCGCGAGATCCAGTTTGGATCATCCTGCGATTCGCTGACCATAGAATTGAGCTCGATGGTCATGAGGTGATTGGTGTCCACGCTCTCGATACCGTCTGCAATCGCCAGAATCACAGCATCGTTTTGCTGTTTACGCCAGTTCTGGAAATCGTTCCCTAGATTCCAGATTATGTTTGGTGAATTTTTATAACGGTCTCCGAGGAACTGCCCGTATTGGTAGCAACGGTTCGTTCCATTCCGAAGGGATGTCTGCGTCCAGCCGCCTTGATCCAATGGGGTAAACACGCACTGCAACCCATTTGCGGCCGCGGTCTGGACGATGTAATCCACGTGCGACCAGTAAGCTGGGTTCGGCATGGTCAGATCGTAGTAACCACCCGGTAATGTGCTCGTGAACGGATTGTTGCCATTGACATCACGTCCATAATTGGGAGAGCCTTCAGTGCCTGCTCCTCGGGTGTAGCTATCGCACAAAAGCTCAATCCAAAGTGCGTTGAAGCCGTTGCTTCCACGATTAGTGAGATACCTGGTCGCGTCCTCATTGTTCAGGTTGGCGAGTATCGAGTGTGGCGCATCACCGATTATCAAAAACGGAACATTACTCCTGTCCACCAGGTATCGGCCATTGGCACTTGGTTTCAAAGGATAGGCGGGCGTGGCAGCCGCCTTTGCGACTAACGCCAGAGATATGAGCAGAGGAAATATTGCCCGCAGTGTCGGCCGGTCCAATTTACGCACCGCCTAACGAGAAAGAGATAAGCCACGGCAGGGTGTCGTGGCAAACACGCTAAAGTTATTTGGAAATGGGGCCGTTGGCTTCATCAATTGGTTAGACCTCATGGCTAGTACTCGCCAGTACTATTGTCTACAAATACTAGCTTCTGAACAACGAGAGTGGCCTTAATGTCCTCCTTTTTCATTTGCGCCATCCGCACTTGTTCCGCGCTGGACTCGTTCACGCTGTAGTCACCCTTCTCCGCGATGACTTGGCCAGCTGGAATCGAACGCTCAGGATTGACCTTAATGCCGAACACCTGGTTTTCCTGCAAGTCGTAAAAGTACACCGAAGCGTCGATGAGCTTGATGTCTTTATCTGCGTTGTTTTTCAGATTCAGCGTAATTGTGTAGAAATGCTGCGAGTATTCACCACTCCACGACACGAGTTCGAGCGGCGACTTCGTCTGGGCCGCTGGCGTGGGCGATGGAGGTGGTTTGGCTAGTGAAAGCGGCGACGCCTTTTCCAAGGCTGAAACGCGCTTCTCCACATCACTAAGCCGTTCTTCAACGCTACGCTGCTGCCCACACACAGACGCGCATAGGGCTAAAAACACGTAGAAGATTGAAACGCATCTCTTCATAGGCACAAAAAGAGATCTAACGAAGAATTGTGCCGAATCATCCGGCATTTGAGGAGTGCAATGATTCGCACGTGACTCTTTCAAGTTCAAGGAATGCTGTGAACTTTTCGTCCGATCGCGCAACGAAACGCTTCCCGTTGCCGCGGTGCGCATCAGCAATCCAGATCGTTCAAGCGCGCTTGGACTCGCAACTAACATCTCTCAACGTCCAACTATCTCACATCAGCGTACGTAGATGGCCGCCGCTTGAACCCGATGATTAATCAGCGGTCCGCCAACGTTGCCGGCACCGCCATAAAAGCTATGACCACTAGAACCGAAACCGCCGACGCCAATGGCTAAGCCGCCAGCCGAGACATCGTAGACGCGCTGCAGTAAAATGCCGTTTGCACCAAGCGCAGCCGCTTGTTCCCGCAAGCGGGAGATGCCCAGCTCCATGGAAGGCCGATCAGGAAAAATCCAGCTCGTCCCAGCAGGGGAATCGATGATCGCTATCCGCTCAAAATGCCGCGGCGGCACTCGGTAGACGCGCACTGCTTCGGGGCTGATCGGCGGCCGCACTTCCCCCACGATGATGGGCCGCGTGGCGCAACCGCAAATCAGGCAGGCCGCGGCGAGCGTCGCTGCACAAATCCGGAGAAATTTCATACCAAATTAACTTCGCACCGGACTGCTACGTTGCGCTTCAAAGTTGTAGCTGCTGCTGTCGGTCGGGTCTACACCGAAGTCTCACACGCGATCCGAAACCACGTTTCGCAGCCGTTCACACGCCGCTGAGATTCGCGTTTATGACGCTGCTGGCAATCTAATCGAAACATACGAGCACAACGGCGATTTTAAAGAGCCAAGCCTCTGACGGGTCATCATCGTCAATCGCTGAGACCCAGCCCCAATTCCATCCGGCTTTTCTCAGATCGTCCGCGATGATCTCCTAGTCCTTCAAGGGACGCATCTTGCTTGACTCTAACAACCTAATTGGGCAACAACCAGGTGCGGATGACAGAGAGAAAGCCAGAACCGCCGGAAGACGAGCACGAGCGTAAATTTAGGCGGATTTTTGCATGGGTGTTCTTTCTCGGCGCTTCCGTCGTGTGCATTATAATCCTTTTCTTCGCCATACAGGCTGCCTTCTTTAGCCACTACCTTCCCTACACCGGTGCGTCTGTACAGTTGGCGGACTTCTTCAAGGAACACTTTCCCGTTACTATTGGCTTGCCGGTCGCTGCGGTCATCTCGCTGCTCCTTATCCTCGTTCTTCGTGAGACTACAGGAAAACTTGAGTTCGAGGCCCTTGGCTTTAAATTTCGCGGCGCCTCGGGACCGGTGGTTCTTTGGGTCCTTTGTTATCTTGCCATTACGCTGAGCATTAAATTGCTGTGGTAATCAGCATAGTCGATCACATCGCGAAGTGATCCGCGTTTACGGATGAGATTGTCAGTGCTCAATCGTGAGCTTTGATCGGCCCTTCAATAATCTCAGGTTTTTGAATTATGAACTTAGATAAATGCTCTTGTACGTAGTCTGCAGCTAAACGCACCGACTCATCAGCACCGGCTTTGTCCTCAAAGACGCTGACAGATGCGCCCTCGCCCTTGCCAGTATCAAGCCAGTAGTACCGCACAAACCCCTTCGCCTTCTTAACGATTGGCACGAAGTCCTCGTGTATCCGGCGGTCGATCTCTGCGCCGTCCTTTGGATTAAAGTGATAGTGACGAATAACGGCGAACATGATGCATCTCCTTAGCTTGAATTTTCGATTTCACTCTCTTCTACAAAAGGCGGTACGTCCACTGCCGGTTTTTGGTATCACGCCAATCGCCCATTCAAGCTCGATAAACGCAGTTAACTTTTCATCCGCTCGCACAACGAAACGCCTCCAATTATCGCGATGGGCGTCAACAATCCAAAGCGTTCGCCCCTCGGAATCAATGGCTGCGACGCAGCCCCAGCTCCAACCGGCCTTGCTGAGATTGTCTGCGATAATTTCGGCTCGCGCCCTACGCTACTCGATCATTTGATTCAATTTCCGCTCAATTCTTTCAGCTACCTTCGAGGTTCCACTGTGACCGTCCAGGTGTTGTGATATTCGAAGAATCCACCGAAAACCGGTTGCGTGTTTACCGCGTCCAGCTGCAAGGTGTGTGTTCCGACCGATAACGGGTGGTAAACTATGCCGATACCCTGGAACCAGATGATCGAATTAACCGGTGGAAAACCAATGATGGGAATCGGCGGATTAAAGAAAAACGCCGAGTAGAAGTTCAGCACGTTGGTTTGGTCGATTACCGTCACGCCGTCGATTTGGAACGTGATATTGAGCGTTTGGAAGATGCTCACATCCAAAAGTGGGTCCGGTGGCGTACCGTCGGTATAGTCTGTGCCAAGGAAAGCCCAGAGTGGCAGCACGAATGCCTGCCCGGCGTCGAGAGTCACGTCAATGTGACCGGGGGTGCCGTCGCCAGGAGTATTGGGAATGGGCATGAGCACGACGTGGCGATCGACGACGGCATTGCCGTTCTCATCAATCGGGACGGCGAGTTCACCGAAGGCCCAGCGCTCATAAACTTCGATCCAGCCGGCGGCGGTTTTACCGAAGGCATGAGAGTTTCCGTGTAATCCCGCAACTAACGGTGTTACCACACAAAGCCCAAAGAGCGTGGCGGTGAGGCTTAGTTTGATCAGCTTTGTTATTGGAGTTTTCATAGTTTCTTTTTCTGGGTTATTGGTTCCGGGAAAACTGGAACCATCCACACGAGGCGCCCCCAAAAAAATGGGAACCTGATTTGGCTGACTCCGTTTCACCGGAGTGGAGATCGCGTTAAGCGGTGTCTCAGCAAAGTTCCAGCCCCTGCGGCTTATTCAGCCGTGCCGAAGGTGAGTTGAAACGTCGGATGACGTAATCGAGAAGGTTTTTACTTAATCCGCGATAGTTTGTCGAGCTTTATTTACAGACGGTTCTGCGCGTAATTGATTACCTGCGTTTCTCGGGGAAAAACAGGCTCAACGCTGGGTGCTTCAAACTCATCTGGCGATTTCGCCGATTCCCTTGCCGTCTTTGCGACTCCTAAACGCATTGGACTAAAGTCCAATTGACGGCTGTCGGGAGTGCTGGTAAATTCGTCTCCGATTACGTCACCCGACGTTTCAGTGCGCTCTTTGGCCGGGCTGAAGAAGCCCGTGGGGCTGAACCTTCGCTGAGGCACCGCTTAGCGCGATCTCCAGATCCAACTGGAGCCCCGAGTCGGCCGAGTGAGGCCGCTGTTCAAAGCGCCTCGTGTGGATGGTTCCCGGTTCCGCGCAGAACTGGATTGCAGTTAATGCAAGTTCAACAATCCAACCTCAACAAAAGGAATGAAAACAAAAACAATGACAACTCTACACTTAAGAAAATCAATTGGCCGGTCGCCTTGCCGGGGCGCTCTCCTTCTCATCCCGCTGGCGATCGCCGCGACGTTCGCAGAGGCGGCGGTGGCGGCGCCGAGTCCCGGTGTCGTGGCTGGCGGTTTTTGCACGTACCGGACCGGCTATCTCTCGACGAGCACACAGGCCGCGCAGTGGATCAACACGTATTTCGCGGCGGGCTCGGTCGGTTCGGAGATTTTCCATGTCGGAAACGTTGAGACTCCAACCGACGATCCGACCACGTACGCGTACACGTGGCGGAAGACAGGCACGCCGGTGCCGGTCGGGAAAGGGAGGAACGCGGTGCTGGTCGACTCTGGCGTCGCGGCGTTGGGGCAGGCGGTCCAGTCGGGCGGACGGCCGCGTGCGTTCTCGACCAACGCGACGAACCCGACGGACATGGGTACGGGCGGAATTCTCGGCTCACAAGCGCTCACGGAGAAGGTCAACCAGGGCTTCAGCGAGGTCTTCGTGACGCCGGCGACCGGCTTCTCGGGCCTCAGTTTCGTCGACATGGAGGGCGTGGCGCTCGACGGCGTTCCCCTCACACCGGCACAGGCGGCCGCGCTGAACGGCCAGGCCACCCTGCAGGTGCGTGAGGCTGCGGACGTCGCCCTTGGCGGAGGGCCGCTCCCGTACGGCCTCTCCTTCGGCCAACTGAAGAGCCTGATCGATCTCGTGAATGGCTCGTTCGAGTCCTGCGCACCGTCGGGCTTCGCGCAGGCCCACATCTACCAGCCCTACGTGACCAGTAGCGCGTTCGCCGGGAGGCGGCCGTCGACCGTCTCCACGTTCGCGTCGAAGCCGACGTACAACACCTTCTCCGGCGATGTCGTTTCCGTCTCGCCCAGCACCGGATGCGACGCCAGCTCGTATTCGACCTTCCCCGTGGGCAAGATCGCTCTGATCGAGCGGGGAGCGTGCACCTTCTATCAGAAGGTTTCAGTGGCGACCCAAGCGGGCGCGAGCGCCGCGATCATCTTCAACAGCGCACCGGCGGCAGGATGCCCAACGGTGCCGACGCCCGGAGCCAATAACTGTGAAGCCTTGGTCGGGATGGGCGCTGCCACAGGATCGCCCCTGCTCCCGATCCCGGCCGCGTTCGTCCAGCGCTCGACCGGAGTGGCCCTGCGCGACGGCACGGCGCCGGTAACAGCCTTCGTCCAGCAGTGACAGCGTCGATGGGGAGTTAGCCCAGCACGCCGAAACGGCCCGCCCAGCAGAGCCAGCGCGGCGCCGAGTCGGCGGCGGGCCACGCACGTGGGGGTGAACCGAAGCCGAGCGACAAAGATTGGGTTGCTATGTCAAATAAAAGCCTCAACGTCTCATTAGCATACCTGACTGGCCGCTTAAAGATTCAAGGCAGCCATAGGTTGGTAAAAGAATTAGACAAGATTTTTCCTTAACACTTGGAATGAATCTGAGCGTCTGCAACGAAGATCGTTTGTCCGTTGGAATCAATCGCCGCGACACAGCCCCAACACCACCGATGTCACCACGGCGCAGTAAAATCATTCGGCCCGTTTTGTTGTGGTGAAATATCTATAACGCTTACCCGCTTGGGTCGGATCACCCGCGAGGCCATTGACATTGTATTGACCGTACCACGGTCGTTTTTGTTCTTTCACGGTCGCGCATGTTCGCAACCGTGCGAGGGAACGAATATGTCACGAGGGGCAAACACTAGATTTTCAGTCCACTGCTCTGCTGACCAAGCTCGTCCCCGCTAGATAGTCGCCTCGAATGAAACATTGGCACTCTTTGAACTTTTCACGGTCGTTTTCTACGGTCTGCGCAGTTTTGGCTGCAAATCCGCGCAATTTCGCGCAAGACAGCGCGAAGACTGGATTCCCGAAGTGCCCAGCTTCGGCAACGCTGCGCAAAGCGGTGAAAACGAGCGCAAAAACTCTTCCTTGAATTATGAGTCCCCTGCTCTAACCGCTGAGCTACAGGCCCGCGTGGATTACACAGTGAAGCATAGCACACCGCAGAGGACCAACCCCGACAGCATTCGGGGCTGCTCTAACCGCTGAGCTACAGACCTCTTGCTTGCATTGAAGCGTAGCATTTCAGCGTAACCAATCCGGAAAGCCCCGGAAAACAGCTAAAATTTTGGATTGCGCATTGGGACTTGCGGATTTGGGATGGCGCGGTGACTCGCGGCACCCTGAGCATCATCGAAATCGCAATTCTCAGCGTGCTGATCCTCGCGACACGCTGTGCAAATTATCAGAATGTTTTTGTCGCCGAGAATATTTATTTCACAGATGCGGATTGTTACGCACGGATGACGCGTGTGCGGATGTGCTCAGAGCATCCCGGGTTGATCGTGCGGTACCATTCGTTCGAGAACTTCCCCACAGGAACAACTCCGCACACAACTGCGCCGCTGGATTATCTCATTCTCGCCTTATCGACCGTGCTGAAACCATTCACGCCCCACGCGATCGATCTGGCCGGCGCGCTCATTTCGCCGTTGCTCGCCCTGCTCGGAGGCTGGTTTCTTTGGTGGTGGGCGAAGCGGATGAAACTCAAATATCGGTGGGTGATGCTGATGCTATACGCGATCAGCCCTATTCTCGCTCATGGAACGGAACTCGGCAGACCCGATCATCAATCCTTGTTGATGCTGTTCGTAACGATCGCGATTTGCGCAGAATGGAGCCTGCAATGCGATGGGGCATCGGCGGTTGAGGTCAATCCGCCCTACCTGCAAACGTATCGGCGATGGAGCATCGTCAGTGGAGTCGCATGGGGATTGGCGATCTGGACTTCGGCTTATGAGTCGCTCGTTTTATTCTTGCTTCTGATGGTTGTGAGCGCGGTTGAAAACCCAAAAGCGATTTCGTCCAGGACTCGGCGCACAGGTTGGTTTTGTTTTGTTCTCATCGTTGTGTTCGCGTTTTTGATTGAGCGACGCATTCCGTCATTTTCGATCGTGTATTCAAACCCGCTCTTTCAAAACTGGGCGCACACCATTGGCGAACTCATGCATATCTCGCCGGCAAATCCAATCTGGTTGCGTTGGTGCGGCTACTTGCTCCTGGTCACGCCATTCCTGATTTGGTTCAGGGCGGCCACGACCAAGCACGAGAGTGAGTTGATGCCACCAACATTTGTTCTCGTGCTTCTGGTCGCTACCTATGTCCTGACAATTTGGCAGGCCCGCTGGGGATACTTCTTTGTAATGGTCTTCGCGTTGGCGCTGCCATGTTTGCTCGAGACGGTCAAATCGCGTGGGGCCGTTTGGATCGCATTTTTCCTGTCGATCTTTCCGATTGCGCGCGATTGGGATGAAAGACTTTGGCCAAGCGAAGCGGAACTCGCTATTCGGGTCGAGCAGCGCAACGAATCGGTACAGTTGCGTGACATGGCACTCAGTTTGCGATCGTCAGAGATTCGCCCATTCCTTGCTCCGTGGTGGCTTTCACCATCGATCGCGTATTGGTCCGGGCAGCCCGGGATAGCCGGCAGTTCGCACGAAAGCCTGGACGGCATCGCGGACAGCGCGCGATTTTTCCTTTGCGACGATTGGCAAAAAGCACGGCAAATTCTGGAGAATCACCAAACGGCGTGGGTTATTGGGTACAATTCCGAACGTGTAGCGCAAAACTCGGCGGCAATTTTGAGTCAGGCAGCGCCTGCGCACCCGCTGTGCCGCGTGCTGGACAGGACCCCAGGCCAGGTGCCGCCGTTCCTGATTTTCGCTGCGCAGAATGGGACGTGCAAACTGTACCGCACTGTTGCACAATAAAAAATTGCGCGCTGAAGCGAGAATTCGTTGACATATGTTGACGACTGTCCCAATACTACCGGATGCTCAAAAGATTCGTCCCGCAAAAGCCGATGCCGCCGGTTAGAGAAGAACCGCGGTTTTCGGGTCCAGATGAAAATAATCATCCTGCGAATGGCGAAGAACCAATAATAACCTCAACAATCATCGATAAACCAAAACCTATGGCAGATCACGGTGGCAAAGACATCCTCTCGAGCGATGTCGAAATCAAAGGCTCGATCAAGTTCCAAAAGGAACTTCTCATCGACGGGAAGGTCGAAGGGGAAATCAATTCCGACGGCGTCTTAACGATTGGTGAAAACGCTGACATTCGCGGCGAGGTAAAAACCAAATCGATCACCGTCTATGGCAAAGTGCACGGCAACATCACGGTGGCCGAGCGTTGCGAGCTAAAATCAAAATGCACCTTGCAGGGAGATTTGAAAGCAGCGCGCCTCGTCATTGAAGAGGGAGCGACTTTTATTGGCAAATCGGAAGTCACCAGCGGCTCGATTTCCGCGAAGTCGGCCCCGGCCCGCCCGGAAGTCGTGCGGTCCAGCGAGCCAATCAAGGCGGCATTCGGAGGGCGCTGATAGAGAAGGGAATCCAGGGGTTAGCGTCCGGTGGCCAATCCGTCGCCTGCAAAAGTCAGTCTTGAATGTCCACACTGTGGCTTCAAGCAGATGGAGTATGCCGCGGCGAAAAGCTCGATTTGTCGCCAATGCGGGCGCTACTTCTCTCCATTTGCGCCGAAACCCGGCCTAAAGCTGCGGGTCCGCGAAGAAGCGCCTGCTGCTGCGCCAGCCAGCTCTTCCATCCTCGGCAAATTTGAGGATTTTTGGAAACGGCAACACAGCTCTGTTATCGAGTGTTTCGAATGCAAACGGAAACAACAGGTTTGTGGTAGCGCCACGTCCACAATCTGTCCGTCGTGCAGCGCGCACATCGATCTGCGCGACTACAAGATTACCAGCGGTTTCAGCCGGACGATTCGGACACGAGGAGACGTACATCTCACGGGCAAAGGCGATTTGGGCAGCAGCAGTGTGGTCTGTCGGTGCGCCTTAATTGAGGGCAGACTCCGAGGCAATCTGCATTGCGACGATACGGCGACGATCAACTTCGCAGGGAAAATTCCGGGGCGGATCAGCGCGCGGCGCGTCATCGTTGAGCGCAAAGCCGATATTCATTGCTTTCGACGGCTCCAGGCGGAAAGCATCGAGATCAAGGGAAGGATGTCGGGAGAGATCCTTGCCCAAACCGTGGAGATTCAAAAAAAAGGCGCACTCGAAGGCGATGTCACTGCGAGGGCAATTTCGGTGGAAAAAGGCGGCATGTTTTCCGGGCAGCTTGTGATTGGCCGGGGCGATCTTACACAGGGAGAACTGTTGCAGGAACGGAAGCCGGACATCGCGCCGATTCCAGAGAGCGATTTTTCGGGGGTCGAACCGCGGCCTTTGCCCGCGACGTAACGCAATCTGCTCCATGCAAAGACTGCATCCCCGCAGTCCGTACGAGAAACTTGGCGGCTATGTGCATCTGCCTCGTTTGATCGACAAAGCCAGGCTTCACCGCGAGGGCCTGCTCAATGGCTACAACTATAAAACCGTAGGGTTCGACAAGCATCTGCTGGCTTTCCTAAAAATTGATGGCGACGCGTTTGAAGAAATCGTCAACAGACTGGACGCGGATGACGCAATTCTAAAATGGGTGCAGACAAACGGTGCGCGGCATTCTCCCGAAGCAATTGAACAGTGGAACCAGGCGATGATTTCACGGCATCCAGATACGGCCGCAAAAAAGGCGCGCTTTCTCCACTTTCTAAAGGAGGCCGGTGGAGACGGGCGCAAAGATATTCGGACTTATTTCGATCTGATCGAGTTTGACGAAGGAAGGTTGAAATGAGGACAAGGTTACAAAGTTAAAAAGTTACAAGGTTCGGCATTCCTTTTCGCATCATCGACTTCCCTTTTAATTTTTTTAACTTTGTAACGCTTTTAAGTTTCCGAATTCGCCGTTCGGATTTCGTCCTCAACAATCACGTCTTGATCGTTCTGAGAATCGCGTCCGCATTCTCCAGCGTCTCCTTGCTTCCGATATCGAGCCATTTCCCCTTGATCTGGTACGTCTTTACTGGTTTACGCGTGTAAAGCCATTGCACGAACCGGCCCGGCTGATCGGGGTTATTGCCAGCTGCAAGGTATGTGGTCAGGAGAGAGAGGATCGCAGGCGAGTAATAGTAAAGGGCGATCGCAGCCAAGGTTCCGCGCGGCTTCCGTGGTTTCTCTTCCAGGTGAGTAATGATTCCATCGTCGTCGATTAAGACATTGCCGTACTTTTTGATTGCTTCGCGATCGCCAACATCATAGACGCCAACGGTTGCTTCGCTTCCCTTGGCGCAAACCACAAATCCCTCGAGCGACTCAGTAAACAAATTGTCGCCGGCAACAATGAGGAGGCTGCTTTGGCTCAAGTCCTCGCGCGTGGCTACAAAATTGATATCCCCAATTGCTCCCAGCTTATCGTCGTCGCTCTTGGAGCCATCGTTTACAATTTTGAATTTGAATCGCGGATGTCGATCTTGATAGCCCTCACTCCAAGCCTGAAAGTCCCCCGCGAATTTGTCATTCGTCACTACATAAATCGTCTCCAGATCGGGAACGTCCTGAAGATTGTCCACTACCCATTCAATGATCGGCTTACCACCGACGACGAGCAGCGGCTTCGCTTTGTTGAGGGTCAGTGGATAAAGGCGTGTTGCATAGCCGGCCGCGAGGATTAGAGCGTTCATAAGATTAAGAAAGCAGAGCTGTACGCGCTTCTTACTACTTCGATTTTGAAGCGCCTCCACCCAGAATCGCATTTTGAAGACGCTGCTGGACCGCCCTGATGCGATGCGAATCGGTAATCTTGGCACGTGTGGAACGATCCACGACATACAAAGTATCAATAGCTGCGCCGGCCTGCGTGTTGATGCGAGAGAGCGGGACCAAAAGATTTTCGCGGTCAAGGCAGGTCAGGACATCGTAAAGTAAGCCGATCCGATCCGGTGCCTGAATCTCAATAAGCGCATAAACCGGATGCGTTTTGTTATCGATTGCGATCCGCGTTGGAAATTCAATTCCTGTCGTAAGACGATGGCTTTGGCGCTTGGCTTTTTCAATTAACGGAAGGAAATCAAAGCTCTCGTCTTCGAGCGCTCGCCGCAAAGTTTGCTCTACGAGCGTGAAGTCGCGCTGGTGTGTGACAGGTCGTGCTTTCGTGTCACACACACGAAAAACGCACAGCACAACGTTGTCTCCCCGCGGAAAGATATCAGCGCTCAAAATATTCAAAGGTACAACTGAAAATGAGCCGGCCACTTTTGCCAATAACCGTTCACGCTCCCACGTACAGAAGATGACAACAGTGTGACCCTGTTCCGGAACGGCCTTCCATTGGATTGCCGGAGCCAGCGGGAAATTTCCTTCGCTGGAAACATTCTCCAGAAACGACCGGAACAGTTTCAGGTGCTCGATAATCTCAGGAACGTCGCTAGCGCGAAAATAATTGTCGGGCATGAACTCAAAGTGAGCTTCAATCTCTCCTGCAAAATCCGAGGGAAGCTTTGCTGTCACCGACGCTTGCAAGCTCGCGCGCTGGACTTTTGTTCGCTCGTAGTAAGACCTTTGGTCCGCAAGACAGCGAGAGGTCTCGTGAAATAGCGCCCATACCAGAGATTCTTTCCAATCCGACCACTCCTCCGCGCTTGTGCCCTGGCCATCCGCCAGAGTAAGCAGCATTAACGCGTTTAGGTTTTTCTGGTGCTTCACGATGTGGGCGAAGTCTGTCACCGTCGCCGGATCATCAAGGTTTCTTTGCTGCGCGGTCTGCGAAAGCGTGAGGTGATGATCGACCAGCAGGATAAGGGACTTGCGCTGCTCGGACGACAATTGCAGACGCGCAGCGACACGCTGGGCAAAGAGCGCGCTCGCTTCGGAGTGTGGCCTGGCGCCCACTGCTTTACCGCTGTCGTGTAGAAGGAGCGCGAGATAGAGCACAAACGGGTCCTCCAGTTTCTCGAAAATCTTGCGATAAGGAACCAGCTTCGGATCGTTCGTCTGCGTCAAGGCATCAAGTTTATCGATGCACACCAATGTGTGCTCGTCGGCCGTGTAACGATGAAGAAACTCATGCTGCACCAGACATGTAAGCTGCCCGAATTCGGGAATGTAGCGCCCAAGAAAATCGACTCGATGCATCATTCTGAGAATGCGACCTACTCTTCCCTTTTTGGATAGAATGTCCTTGAAAATCGCACGCGGTCCGCGTGCATACTGATACGTGCGGGTAACCTGGCCGAGGCTTCGGCTTAGCAGATCCTCGAGCTCCGGGCTCAGATCCAGGCCGCGTTCCTGCGCGATTTCAAATGCTCGCATCATCTGCTCGGGGTCTCTGCGAAAAAGATCGCGACCCGCCGGGTGCAACTGCTTGTTGCGAACGAAGAAAAAATCTCCCACGGGGGTTTTGTGCGTTCGCATCAGCGGAAGAAAACTGAACAGAGAACGGGTCTTGCTTGTGACATATCCGCTTACAAATTGCTCCGTAATGCGTTCCGTGACCCGGAAGATGTTTCGCGTGTGCTCGTAATAATCCCGCATGAGCTCCTCGCTGCGGAGCTGGCCATTCCCAGAAGAGTAATCGAGCCGTTTTGCGATCTGTTCCTGCAAACTAATGTGAAGAATGTCGGTCGCGCGTCCCGTCGCGTAATGTAAAGCGGTGCGCAGACGCAGGAGAAAATCGTACGCGTTTTCTATCCGGCGCTGGTCGCTTTCGCTCAGCCAGTCTTTTCCCACAAGCTGGTTCGTGCTCAGTGAACCCTCTTTGAAATAGGTCATCCAAAGAAGGTTTTGATAATCGCGCAGGCCGCCGCATCCACTTTTCAGGTTCGGCTCCTGGAGATAGACACTGTCGCCGAATTTCTTGTGGCGGGCGACCTGATCCTGTATGCGCAGTTCAACGTATTCGCGTTCACATCCGTTGACACACTTCGAACGAAATTGCCGCCGAAATTCGCGTGCCAGATCGGCATCGCCCGCGAGGAACCGCGATTCCAGCATGGCAGTCTTTGTGCGCATGTCCTGATTTGCTTGAGCGACCGCTTCTTTGATCGAGCGCGTGGAGTGTCCAACCTTGAAACCGCTGTCCCATAGGAGATAAAGAACCTGCTGCACCATCTCCTCCAGATGCGGCGAAATCCCCTTCTTTTCCTGATGATGCAAAAGCATCACATCGATGTCGCTAAACGGGTTCAGCTCGCCCCGGCCATATCCCCCAAGAGCGACTAAGGCTAGTGGGACTTTGGCGGCCCCGTTTCCGCGAGCAGAGGCTTCAGCAGCCCCGAAAACATACTGCAATAAAACGTCAACCAGCTCGGCGCGCCGGGAACAAATTTCGCGGCCACCGCCACCCGCCTGATGCTTCAGACGCAACCGATGCTCCTCGACCTTCAGAAACTTCTTGTAAAGCGGAAGGACTTCGGTTGGGCGTCTGGCACCCGTCGCCGCAAGACGGCTTGCGGCGTGCGCCAAAACTTGCTCCAGATGACGGGACGTTTTCATCGGCAATTTGGATTGCTGTTCAATTTAAAATTGGATCTTAAAAATCCAAATCGATCTCAGACGGAGAAGAAGCGATCGGTCAGTGACGACTGCTTTTCACCCTGGCGACAAGACCTCATGCCCCGCCGAGGTTCAATATTTCAAAAATGAAGCGACCGCTGTCGGCTCGAGCTGCTTACGGCCATGGAGGAACTCCAATTCAATGAGAAACTGTGCTTCAAGGAGGCGTCCCCCCGCTTTGCGAATGAGGACAGCCGCAGCGGCAGAAGTTCCGCCCGTGGCCAGCAAATCATCTACCAGCACAATTTGTTCACCCGCGTTAATAGCATCGATGTGCATCTCCATTTCCGCTTCGCCGTACTCGAGCGAGTAACTGGCCACCTCAGTCCGGAAAGGAAGCTTGCCGCGCTTTCGGATCGGAACGAAACCGACACCGAGCTCATACGCCACCGCCGATCCAAAGAGGAACCCGCGCGCGTCGATCCCAACAATTTTGTCAATCTTTCTCCCGCGACAACGCTCCAAAAACAAATCGATGGATGCCCGAAATAACGCCGGATCGCTCAAAATCGGCGTGATATCCTTGAATAGTATTCCTTTTCTCGGAAAATCAGCAACGTCGCGCACACCGGCACGCAATTTCTCGACTACGTCGGAAGCCATCGGCGCGACGCTAGCGGCCTACATGCAAACGTCAATGGCAATGGACTAATGAGTTATTGTCCGTGCAGATGCAACTCTTCAGTCTTGCCATTTGTGACTAACCAATGTTTGTCGTGTAAGACATAGTGAACTCGCGTTCCATCCAACGAGACGCCAATGGAACCCGCGCGAGAATCTTCCCCGAGAGTTTCCAACGAGTGTAACGCCTTCAAGTAAATCGGAAGCCGCTCTTTTGGTTGGTAAAACATCTCCATCTCGCCCTCTGTATCGCGCTTAAGCCTGGGCCTCGGGAGTCGAGCAAACCAACCGTCGCCAGAGCCGCCCATCCGTGACAGCTGCAGGTACACAGTGTCCCGAGTGACGCCAATATCAGATACACCGATTTCAGCGGGAGTTGTATTCTGCGTCTCAAGCGTCGCAAGCGGAGCACACCGGTACGCTGCTATCGAAAAATCGTCCTGTTCGTCAATCTTATCTGTTCGGATCTCGCCGCACCACAGATCACCGTATGCCGAGAAGAATAATTCACCATTAGCAGCAAAAGCTAAGGATGAAGGATAAGGATGGCGTCGCATGCGCACAGGAGTCCACTCCGCTGGATCGTTAAACGTGAAGATAGGATGTTCCCGGTCATTTGTTGTCACAAAAACGCGCTGCATCTTCGGATCATACGCAATTCTCCAGAAGCTAACTCCAGTTGGGGCATCCCGCATTTTGGTCAACCGCTCGGATTCCGGTTCGAAGGACCAGACAGCTTTGGCTGTTGTACAGAAGAAGCGGTTTTTGTTCGTACAGGTGATTCCGCGAAGCGAGTCGGAACTGTCAAGCTGCGTCAACAGAATTTTCCGAATCGTCTTCTTGTTTAGATCGATTTCTTCTACAGCTGGTTTGGACTCGATGTCGCTGATTAGGTAAACTCGTCCACCATCGCTTGAAAAAACTGCATCGCCGGCGCTGCAGTACGATACGCTCAATAGGAAAGCCAGGACGGCGGCTACGAAGGCTAGTGGCGTGTTGCGCGCCATGGACGTAGAATTGACCGCCACTCTGGCGGAATACAAGCTGCTTTGCCATGAGCGCAAGCGACTCTAGAATAGGCTTGGGTGGATCGAGATCTTCTCATCATTTCGACAATCTGTTTTCTCGCGGCCGTGGTCCGCACCGCGGTCGCTGTACGCGCCGGAGTTTTTCGACCAGGAAGATTTAATTTTCTCGCGATTGGACTGGGCTTTCTTTTTCAAGCGGCGTTTTTATCGATCCGCGGTCATGCGCTGGGACGTTGTCCTCTGACGAACCTGTTTGAGGTCTTTATCTTTCTCGCCTGGTCGGTAGCCCTGATCTACATGCTGGTCGGCCCAGCGTACCGTCTCTCACTCATGGGCGCATTCACGGCGCCGCTGGTCGTCCTCCTGCAAGGCCTTGCATTGATTGCGCCAATCGATGTTCGTCATCCAGTCAAGGTGCCCGCCAATTCTTCGCTGGAATTCCATGCATCGGTTTCGCTGGTGGCGTATGGCGCCTTCGCACTCGCCTGCATCGCGGGCGTAATGTATTTGGTGCAGGAACGCCAACTCAAGACACATCAATTGCGTTCGATTTTCTATCACCTGCCGCCGCTCACTGATCTCTTTACGGCAATCACCCGCCTGCTTTGGCTCGGTTTCATTCTATATACCGTCGGGATTGCCAGCGGCTTTTTTACGGGGCAACCCCTGCCATACGTGCAAGTAGTGGCGGCGATTGCCGTTTGGTTGCTTTATGCAGCGATCCTGCAAGGCCGGTACTTTCGGCGAATCGCGCCAAAGCGAGTTGCAGCACTTTGCATTATCGGATTTAGCGCAGCTTTGACTCTTCTCTGGGGAATTACGTTCTCGGCGCAAACGCACTCTGTCCCATGAATCTTTTCTGCGTCGGCCTCAGTCATCACACTGCAAATGTACAAACGCGAGAACGTTTCGCCGGCAGTGCTAGTGCGGAACGCAGTCTTCGCACCGCGGGCTGTGCGGAAGCGTTGGTGCTCGCCACGTGTAACCGCGTGGAAGTCTATGGCGCGTCAGAGAAGCGCGTGTCAACGGATGAGATTGCTCAATCCTTGTTGCAAAACAGTGAGGTCAGTGATGGCGGCCACACTAGTGCGTTGCCGTTCTACCGTTACGAAGCTGAAAAGTGCGTACAACATCTGTTCCGAGTCGCATCCGGACTCGATTCGATGGTCGTAGGCGAGACAGAAATTCTGGGACAAACAAAAAAGGCTTACCAATCCGCGCGCGCGTCTGGCGCGGTTGGCCCCTGCCTTCATCGCTTGTTTCAACGGGCCTTTCGTGTGGCGAAGCAGGTCCGCACCCGAACCGAAATTACACGCGGGTCGGTGTCCGTTGGCTCCGTTGCGGTTGATCTGGCCCAGAAGATTTTCGGTGAACTTGGCAATTGTAAAGTCTTGGTTTTGGGAGCTGGTGAAACGAGCGAGCGCACAGCACGCGCGCTCATTTCCCGAGGTGTCAGCGACCTGCGCGTGAGCAATCGCTCAAATGATCGCGGTCAGGAGTTGGCACAACGAGTAGGTGGCCAGGCCGTCCGGTTCGATAAGTGGCCGCAGCAATGCCGCGAGATCGATATCCTGATTACATCGACTTCTTCGGAAACTCCGTTACTGACCCCAACAAATCTGGAACCCATGTTGGCCAATCGGGTCGATCGTCCGCTTTTCATCATCGATATCGCCGTTCCACGCGATGTCGATCCCGCAGTGAACGAAATGGAAGGCGTCTATCTTTACGATATAGATGCATTGCGATCAGTAGCGGAGCAGTCGCTGGCAGTACGCCGGCAGCAAATAGCCTCTGCCGAAGCGATCATTGCCGAACATGTCGCAGATTTCCTCGAGAAAGTTTCCTCCGAACTGAATCGCGTCTCGCGGATCACCGGGCATCCGCCGGTCGCTGACAATTCATTACACGCATCGCAGCTTTAGGGAAGCAGGCAGCTTCCCCTATCCTCTATCGCGAACTACATTCCCGCGGTGACGAGAAACATTATCCTTGGCACGCGCGGCAGTGAGCTCGCACGCGCGCAAGCCCGTTTGGTTGAAAGAGCAATTCAAGCGGCCCAACCGGGCACAAAAATCGAAACAAGAATCATCACGACACGAGGCGACAAAGCCACGCTTCTTGAGCGTGAAGCTGGTCGCAAAGGATTATTCACAGCAGAAATCGAGCGGGCTCTTCTTCGCGGCAACGTGGATGTCGCGATCCACAGCGCAAAAGATCTTCCGAGTGAAACCAATCCGGACGCAGAAATTGTTGCGGTTCTTCCTCGCGGACCGATGGATGACGTGCTGGTTTCGAAGCATCCGGGCGGGTTCGCTTCGTTGCCGCAGAGCGCCACCGTCGCCACAGGCAGTGTGAGAAGGAAACGCCAATTGCTGTGGAAACGCGCAGATCTCAAACTCGTCGACCTTCGCGGAAACGTTCCAACGCGACTGCGCAAACTGACCGATAACAATTGGGCCGCCATCGTGCTGGCTCGCGCAGGGCTAGCACGGCTCAGCCTATCTCCGGCAGATCACGAGCTCAGCTTCGAGGGCCGACAATTGTTCATTGAAATACTTCCACCCGAAATTTTTCTGCCTGCAGGTGGCCAGGGAATCATTGCGCTTCAAGTTCGTGTGAATGATGAAAACATGAAGGCTATCGTCGACCTCGTGAGCGATCAGAGGACATTGCTTTGTTTGCGAGCAGAGCGAGAATTTCTGCGTTTGTTGCATGGCGACTGCAATTGTCCGGTGGGCGTGCTGGCGACAATTGAAAGCGACAAAATGAAACTGAGGGCTCAACTGTTTACTGATCGATCAGCAGTACCGAGGGAAGCTGAACTGGAAGGCCCTCATGATGAGCTTGAACGTCTAGCGGCGCAGTTATTAAATCGATTGCAAGCACCAGTCTCCGAGCAAGGCTACGGCTTACCAGGTTGAGCATGAGTAAGACTGGTAAGGTTTATCTGGTTGGTGCCGGCCCGGGCGACCCCGGCTTGGTAACATTGCGTGCCAAGGAGTGCATCGAGAATGCGGACGTGATCATTTACGATCACCTTGCGAATCCCGAGACGCTCGGCTGGGCGCGGGACGATGCTGAAATCACTTATGTCGGCAAAACGCCTGGCGAATCGCGGAGCAACCAGAATGAAATTAATGCGTTGCTGATCAAGAAAGCGCACGAAGGGAAGCAGGTCGTTCGGCTGAAAGGTGGGGATCCTTTCGTGTTTGGCCGAGGCGCTGAAGAAGCGCAGGCGATCGCCGAAGCAGGTATTCCATTCGAAGTTGTGCCTGGAATCACCTCGTCCATCGCCGGGCCGGCTTTTGCAGGCATTCCCGTGACGCATCGGGCGCACAATTCACATGTGACATTCTTTACGGGACATGAAGATCCCGCGAAGACGGAAAGTGCAATCGATTACGCAGCGCTGGCGAAACTTGGCGGGACCCAGGTAATGTTGATGGGCGTGGAACGCCTCGGGTCGATCACGAGCGAAATGCTGAAGCACGGTGTGCGCGGCGACTTGCCGGTAGCGCTCGTTCGCTGGGCGACTACCGGGCAACAGGGAACGCTCACCGGCACACTTCGCGATATTGCCCAGAAGGCAGTCGCGAATAGTTTTGCGGCCCCTGCAGTCGCAATATTTGGAGAAGTTGTCGCCTTCCGAGACAAGCTCAATTGGTACGAAAAGCGGCCGCTCTTTGGTAAAACAATTGTCGTTACGCGAACAAGAAAACAAGCCAGCGTGTTAAGCAGCAAGCTCCGCTCGTTGGGTGCTAACATTATCGAACTGCCCACGATTCGCATCGAGCCGCCAAGTGATTTACGCGAATTCGCAGAACTTGTACAGGACGCGCACAATTACGACTGGATTGTGTTTACGAGCGCAAACGGCGTTGAAGCTTTTTTCAATATTTTCTTCAAACTATACGATGATACGCGCGAAATCGGCGGCGTCCGGATTGCCACCATTGGTCCGGCTACGGCTCAACGGGTGAAAGACTTTCATCTGCATGTCGATCTTCAGCCGAAAGAATTCGTTGCTGAGGACGTCGTACGGGAATTCAAAAAGCAGGGAAGCGTCGAAAATTTGAAGGTTCTCTTGGTGCGCGCCGAAAAAGCGCGGGACGTACTTTCAAAAGAGCTCTCGGGCCTGGGAGCGATCGTGGATGAAACATTCGCATATCGGACCGTGCCCGAGACGCGCGATACGAGCGGGGCACGGCAACAACTAGCGAAGCACGGGGCCGATTTAATAACCTTCACCAGTTCTTCAACCGTCGAAAATTTTCTCGCTCTGGGGCTACCCTGGCCGAAAGGAATGCAAGTTGCCAGTATTGGCCCCATCACGTCGCAGACAGCGCGCGATAATGGTTTGAAGGTCGAAGTCGAAGCAAAGCGCCACGACATTGACGGCTTGGTAGAAGCAATCGGCGCCTTCTTTGCCCGGAAGGCTGCTACGAACAGTCAAAAGCGGAATAGTTAAAAAGTTAAATTGGGCGTCAGAAATGGCGTTGCCCAAACAACCTTTTAACTTTTAACCTTGTGGATTAAATCGGAACTTGGTTCGACCGCGCTTGGCGTTGGCTTTGGCTTTGCGGCGATGCTTCTGCGAAGGCGTCTCGAAGGCACGCAAACGGCGGACCTCCTCGAGAATGCCCTCGGCATCTAGCTTGTTCTTCAGCCGCTTCAACGCGCGATCAACGGGCTCACCCTTGCGAACAATCACTTCTGGCATCAATAATCACTCCTGACTTTAGCGATAGATTCCTAATCGGCGAGCGGGAGCCTACTCGGGCCCGGCGGCCCCGTCAAATCTACTCGGAAAAGTGCCTCCGGGCGCCTCAGACCTAGCAGTGGGCATGGACTGGGACTTCAGAAGCGGTTCAGCGCTGGGCAAGCGGATTGGCTGCCGCCGCTTTCTGGGTAACCTCGCGTCGCAAGGCTGTAGCGCCGCCACCGCGGGCGCGCGTCCACCACAGCACAATAGGTGAGGCGATAAAGATCGATGAGTAAGTGCCGACAACTACGCCGATAATGATGGCGAGCGAGAAGTCGCGCAGCACCGCGCCGCCAAACAAAAACAGGCAAAGAATCGGGATAAGCGTCACCGTGCTCGTAAGAATGGTTCGGCTCAGCGTCTGGTTAATGCTCGAGTTCATGATTTCCTCAATCGTCCCACGCCGCCCGCTGGCGAGGCCTTCCCGAATCCGGTCGTAAACGACAATGGTGTCGTTGATCGAATAGCCGGCGACGGTAAGTACAGCGCCGACGATGGTGAGGGTCAACTCGCGGCCGAAGAGAGCGAACACGCCGACGGTCATAAGCACGTCATGCAACAGCGCGACAATCGCGCCCACGGCAAAGGAAAGTTGAAACCGGAAAGTTACGAAAATCAAAATACCCAGGATGCCCAGGCCGAGCGCGATTAACGAATTTTTTGCGAGTTCGCCACCTACGAGCGCACCGACCCGCTCCGAGCCTTCCACTCTAAAGCCAGAACTTGGCAGCGTCTGCATAACTTGGTTTTCCACCTTGTCGCTGGTGTTCAACGGCGTGCGGATGGTGATGTAACTCCTGCCGACTTGTGTGGATTCCTGGATGGAAGCGTCAGCGAGACCAATTGGCTTCAGCGCACCGCGCACCTGTCCGATATCGATCTTGCCAGGTGCGCTCAAAGTGATGAGGTCGCCGCCGCGAAAATCGACGCCAAAGTTACGTTCGCCGCGTTTGTAAAAGGCGAACGCGCCAGCCAGAAGCAGTGCGAGCGAGCACATGCACGCTATAAAGCCTTTGCCGAGGAAATTGATATTTTGCGCTGAAATCAAATGCAGCATCGAGATGCGTTTCACTCGCCCCGTGTCGACAAGCCAGCCGAGGCAATTCCGCCCCACAATGAGCGCAGTGAACAACGAAGCCAAAATGCCGAGGCTAAGTGAGATGGCGAAGCCTTTTACCGGGCCGCTCGCTTTCCAAAAAAGAATCGCGGCTGTGATCAGCGTCGTAACGTTGGCGTCGAAAATGGAGCTGAACGCTTTCTCGTACGCCGTGTTCAACGCGACCTTGAGCGATTTCCCAAGCGCCATTTCTTCGCGTAATCGCTCGTATATGAGAACGTTCGCATCCACTGAAAGGCCAATCGTCAAAATGATGCCTGCAATGCCGGGCAATGTGAGGACGAAGTGGAACAACGTCAGAGCCCCCACGAGCAAAATGAGGTTAATGATCAAGGCGAGATTCGCGATGAGACCGGGAATCTTGTAGTAGACGGCCACGCAAACGAGCGTGATGGCCAGTCCGAGTAAACCGGCGAGAATGCTCGCTCGAATCGAGTCCAATCCGAGAGTGGGCGAAACGCTGCGCTCTTCTTCGATGCTCACCGGCGTTTGCAGCGGATTCTCGAGTACGCTCGCCAGGCCGCGCGCCTCTTCCTCGGTAAAGCGGCCCGTGATTTGTGCGTCGCCGCCATAAATAGCGTCTTGAATCACGGGAGCCGATTGGATCACGCCATCAAGCACGATCGCAAAGCGATGGTGAACGTTCGCAGCTGTAATGTTCCCAAACTGCTTGGCGCCTTCGCTGTCGAACCGCAAATGAACTGCCCAACCGTCTCGTTCGTAAGAAGCGCCTGCGCCCGAAACGCGATCACCGGCCAAGTCGGCTTTCTTTTTTACGAGCAACCGTTCTTCGATCGGTTTCTCGCCCTCAGCCTGGTGCTGTTGTTTATAGGTTTCGATCCGATACTCTGGCGGAATTACCTGCTTTCCCTGGTCGATTTCGCGCAATCGTTCGCCGTTATCGGGATAAACCAGACGAAACTCGAGCTTCGCCACGCGCGATAGTTGGTCCCTTGCTTCCTGAATCTTCGCTGTGTCGAGTCCCGGAATCTGGACCAGAATCCGATCGCTGCCGACCGGGCTGATAATTGGTTCGCCTCCACCAAAGTAATCGACGCGCTTGCGAATGACCTCGACCGCCTGGTCGAGCATCGCCTTCGTGACTTCTTTATCGCCACCTTTCAGCCGGATGAGAAAGGAGGTGCCGCCCTGAATATCGAGGCCAAGCGCGATCTTTTTCTGCGGCGGCCAGATGGTTACAATGCTGGAGACGACAAGCACCAGCATGAGCGTCATTGCCAGCAGCCGTTTCCGCTGCCCTTGATCGGTGGCGAAATACCACCCGAAGAGAACAAGCATTGCGAGCCCGATACAGAATGTAAGCCCAGGGGTCATTGGATTGCGGATTTGCTAATCTCTTTAACGCTTCACTGATTTAACAATTTTAGCTTTCTTTCAACACCGTCGCGATGGCCGATTTCTCCATCTCGATTTTCACGTTGTCGGCTACTTTCACCAGCACGGTATTTTCCTTCACATTCGAGATCAGGCCGTGAATGCCGGCATTGGTCACAACCCGGTCGCCGGTTTTCAAACTCGAAGTTAACTGCTGTTGCTGTTGCTGTCGCTTCTTCTGCGGTCGGATCATCACAAAGTACATGATGATGAAAATAAAAATTAGCGGCACGAAAAATGAACCAATGCCGCCACCTGGCATCTGTTGAGGAGCCGCGCTTTGCGCCTGAGCAAGAAACATCTGGAGCATATTAAAGAATCGGAGAGCGCACCTTAAACGCGAAAGCGTTGGCTGCAATCGTTCTTTCGCGCCACTCGTATTATTGAGACCGACACAGGCGCAGGGCGCTATTTACCACGAGGACCAACCGGCTTAGTCCCGGAAAAACTGGAG
>QHOS01000145.1 GCA_003219415.1 Verrucomicrobiota bacterium
GACTCCTAAAGGAACGAGCGTTCCGGTGGTCGTAAGTGGAAACCCCAACCTGAAGCCGGAGGTCGCTTACGAATGGACTTATGGAGCGGTTTACAGTCCGAAATGGATCAAGGGTCTTACGCTGAGTGCTGACTTCTGGCATATCGACCTGCGTTCGATTGCTTCGCTTGTTGACGCCCAGTTCATCATTAATTTCGAGAACAGCTTTCCCGGGCTGGTTGTTCGTAATCCAACAACCGGCGCTATCACCGAGGTCACCAATCCAAGCTTGAACCTCACTCGCGCTATCGTCGAAGGTGTTGACTACGAGGCGATCTATATCCTGGACTCTTCAATCTTCGGTCCCGGGGATGTTGGCAGATTGACCTTTACCCTTAACGCCACCTATTTGTCGCGGTTCGAGTTTCAGGCGACTCCAGTTAGCAAACGAATTGGGCTTTCGGGCGAATTTGTGTCGGGCCCTACGTTTACCGGCTCGTTGCCGCACAATCGCGCCTATGCCAGCGTATTCTACGATGGCCCAGCTGGTACGTGGCTCGCTGGGTTCGATGCCGGCGCAACCGTCCACTACACCGGCCAGTATGAAGATTTAAACCAAGTTCTGACCTCAGATCCCACTGGTTCCTCCGAGCCAGCCAAGCCACAAATGCCGAGAAGTGGGCCTTTGCCTTGGCGAGCGCGGAAAGTGTCCGCGTGGACTACGCTTGACCTAATGGCATCTTATACGTTCAACCTGTCAGCGCTAGCTGCAGGCGAGGTGCCCGGCTTAGCCAAGGATGGCGGCAAGAATTTCAAAATCAAGGACAGCAATGAGAAAAACGTCATGCCGATCTCTACCGCAGAGTACAATCCCTGTGGGTGGCGCGCTTGGTTGAATAGCACCACGATTTCCCTTGGGCTGCAGAACGTGTTCGATTTCGATCCGCCGTTTGTGGCTGGAGCCTTGGGGAACAACTACGACAACTCGCTTGCCTCGATCAAAGGCCGGTTCTGGTACGTCCAGCTAAAGAAGCGATTCTAAGAACCTTCGATGTTGAGATCCTACAGACTGTGTGCGCGATCTTAGCGAGTGGCTGGGGCACCTTCGACTGTCGCCAATTGCCCAGCCGGCAGATTTGCTGCTTTCCAATCCATCGCCATGCGAATTCGGGCACGGCCGCTGGGATGATCGAAAAAGATAAATTCTTCGAGCGGTGCCGGATCGAGTTTGCGATAGGCGCCCAGTTTCAGCGCGACTTTTGCCATGCCGTCGGGCTCGCGAGAAGTGTTGATTCCGAAAGCATCTGCTTCTCGTTCTGTGATGCGTACGATCGTATTAAGAACAGGAGTGGCAAAAAAGACTAAGATGCTAAAAATCAGCGCGAGCAATGGAAGACCCCCAGGGTCGGCGATACCGCGCACGCGCCATTTGTGGCCCCAACGCGTCACTGCGGCATCGAAGAGAATCCGAGTAAGCGCGAAGCCGATGAGAATAAGAATTCCAAAGTAGGTGACCAGTTTTGCACCATGATTGAGGACATAGTGACCCATCTCGTGCGCCATCACGGCGCGAAGTTCCGGGAGCGTGCATTGCTTAAGCAGATTGTCATTGAGCGCCACGCGGGTCGTGCCGAGTAATCCCGAGACATTGGCGCTTACACGTGTCGTCTGACGTGAGGCATCGACTTCGAAAACCTGTTTAACCGGAATTTCATTCGCTCGAGCCATCGCAAGAATTGGATTTCGAATTTTTGGATCGGTTAGCGGTTTATAGGTGTTAAAGAGGGGTTCGATATAAACCGGCGCGATAAGGACGAGGGTTCCCGAGTAAATAATCATGACGATAGCTCCCCAAAGCCACCATGTACGCGGTGCGCGCCGAAAGACGGCGTAGAGAACGACCACTAGTAAGGTTCCGCCGACTAAAGCTAGCGCCAACCCGAGTAACTGTTCCCGAAACCATGGGGCGAAACTCTGGGTCGCCAGACCGTATTGATGTTCGCGGAAAAAATTTTCGTACAGGTTGAGCGGAAAACTCAGTGCGTAAATGAAAAGCAGATATGGGATCGCATAGCAGGCGATTTGGAAGTTCTTGATATTTGTAACACGTTCGGAAAAATCACGCAGTCGCGCCGACAACCGTGAGGCCAGAAGAAAGACCGAAATTGCTGCCGAGAGGAGAAAGGTCCAGAGGATCAGCCAGTAACCGCCTTCAAAATAGGCGTCGGACTTTTCTCGCTGATTGCTCGGGACGCTTTCCAGCCATGCCAGTGTCGCCGCAGCCGGATCGAATGCGTTTACATCGCGCCCGGTCGCGGTCGAACTGAAGCCGGGATTGTTGACTGGGGCAGCGCGTTCGAAAGAGCTAACTTTGTCAGAGATCGCGGGCGAGGCAGTTCGCACCGGGCCGTCTTGCGCCGAGGCAGGCATCAAAGTCATTGCCCACGTAACAACCAGCAAGATCAGCATCGAAGGTTGGGGCATCATGCGCTCATGATAAGCCGGAATCGAAAGGGAAGCGCGTCAGCGCGATCTTGATCGCGTTAAGATCATCGATCCGGTCTGCAACATCGCATGCCAGGCGAATCGATGTGACCAGATTGGACCAGACGTTCAATAAGCTGGACTACCCGCTTCGCTCAATAGAAAATGCAAGCATGAAAAAGCTTGTGTCATTGGTCTGCGTGTCCTTTATGGGAATGTGCGCAGTCGGCAATTTACGCGCGGAAACGCAGCCCGCCGATGCGGAGCGCTATGGACCGTATCCCACCAATTACAAGGAGATCGTAATGAAATGGCTAGACACGCAGCTAATCGACGCGGGGAGTGCACGCATCGAATGGAATGGCGATCCCAAACCCGCGGATCTGGGGACGAAAGACAAACCTCTTTACGGGTACTTGGTCAATTTCAAGGTAAACGCTCGAAATCGCTTTGGCGCTTACACGGGAATGCAAAGCCACGGCGCGTTAATCCGTAATGGTGAAGTGATTAAAGGCATGGGTTTCGGCTATTAATAAATAATCTTAAACAAAATGAAAATAAAGTCTCAGTCGAAATCATCAGGACAAATTCTGGTTATTGTAATCATTTTGCTGGTATTACTCGGCATTGCATACTGGTGGCTTGATTCCAACAAGCGGCAAATGGCGCGGGAAGGGGACCAATTCGGGAAGCAAGTGATCCAGGAGCTCATCATGCAACACAATGTGAAATTTTTTGCGGATCATTTGAGTCCCGCAATGCGTCTCCAGTATCCGCCGTCAGCGCAACAGGATCTCATGACTCAGCTGGCCAAGCTTGGAGCGCCGCTGTCTCCGCCAAAGGTGGACGGTGATATTGTGTTTGAGTCACATTTTTTCGAGCCAAACGGCAACTTCCACGCGCACATTGATTATCCAACCAGGGGAGCTGATATCAACGTGGCTGTTTCCCATCCGGTGGGTCGTTGGCAAATTGATGAGATCGGATTTACGGCAGAACAGGCACGATAGCCATGCCTGTCGATGGTTACGCCAACAATTGGTCGATCGCGTCCACGCAGATTTGCGACCATGTCTCCAACGATTCGCGGCGGGCCATCAATTCTTGCTTTGTCAGAAACGTCAGGCCGGTGATCATTGCTTCGCGTTTTTGCACTTGGGGCTCTTTCAATTTGAAGATGTGCACGATCCCCAGGTGAACGCGCCCCACTTCGGTTGAATCGTCATTCAAGAGCGCAACGATTCGATCTTCAAACGGAGTCTCGATCTTGACTTCCTCGCTCACTTCGCGCTCCACGCCTGCGCGGTAAGCCTCCTCATCCATGGCAAAGAGCGATTCATCCGTTTCGTTCATATGGCCGCCAATGCCAATAGAACCTTTCGCCACTAACCGCTGTTCGCCTGCTTTTTTACCACGTACATAATGAAGCACCGTCTTTTCAAAGGCGATCAGTGCATAAGGGATGATTTGCTTGTAGCCGGGATTGGTCTCGGCTTCGGGCCGCGGAATGTAAAAATTGCTTCCGCGCGACAGAATCGCCTTCAAGTATTTATTGGGCTCGAAATTTAGTCCCTGAAAACTGCCGAGCTCGTCAAACAAGCTGCGCCTGATGACCAAGACGTTTTCCGTCGTCGCGTTCATCTTTAAAACTTACTTTGTGCTGTCATTCTGAGCGGAGCGAAGAATCTCTGGGCATTTGCGCACTCGGTACGAAAGGAATGATAAGAGCTGTTTCGCTTCGCTTAACATGACAAAGACGTGTGCTAAAACGAATAGCTCACTCCGACCTGCGGGCCGAAAAGGTTCAGGCTGGGATTGGGATCTGTTTGCCCGCCATTCGAGAGATGCTGATAAAGCGCGCCCACGCTTATCTTCCAGTGATCGTCCACGAGATAGGAAATCCCGGCTGCCGATAAAATATTGAACGTAAAATCCTGACCCTGGCCACCGGGAACTTCTGGGTGACTGTCGATCCATCCTAAACCGAGCCCGCCTGAAAAGTAGGGAATGAAACGGCTGCCCGGCCGAACAAAGTTGTAACGCATTCCGAGATTCAGCCCGAAATAATGGTTCTCGATTCCGCGGAAGATCGGCTCCGCGATCGCGCTGACATAGAATTGGTTGTAGCCGCGAAGCCAGGTGTCGCGCCGCATAACTCCCCATCGAACGCGCGCGGTTATGAATTCAGCACCAATGTCGTAATCGGCAGGCGGGTTAAACGCGCCAAACAAAAATCCGGACTCGACGGCCAATTCGAATCGTTGCGGGTTAAGTTCTTCCGTCGTTGCCTCGGTGCGGGTCTGTTCAGTGCCGGCGAATATTTGCGAGCACGCGAGAACGATCACACAGGCAGCGAAAGCGCAAAGCGTTTTCATTCGGCGCGCCTACGATATGGACGCTTGATTGGATTGCAATTGATAGGACAGCGCAGCGCGTTGTATCCCTATGTCATAAATTCCGCGAGATCCTGAGGCAATGGGCTGTTCCATTCACGGTCGCCTTCGATTGTAAGTCGCGCCGAGTGCAAGGCATGTCGCGGAAGGAACAGCTCACATTCGAGCTCAGGGGTCCATCCGGTCTCAATAAAATGGAGGTAAAGCTGTTCGTCAGGTCCGTAAATTTTGTCGCCCACAATGGGATGACCAATCGAGGAGAGGTGCACTCGAATTTGGTGCGTGCGTCCTGTGTGTGGAATCGCGCGGATTAAGCTGAATTTGTCGCTTTTCTGCGCGTTCTCCAACGGCGCGGCCGGCGGTCGCGCGCTACCAATTGATCGAATGAATCGCCGTTCAACCTTAAACTCACTCTTCGCCGGAGCGCCAGATGGGTGAATCATTTGTTTGAGCCAGATCGCAGAGTCTCGGTGCTTGCCTTGTCGATCCAAAGCGGCATCAACGAGTGTGTTTTCCCACTCGGGCCAACCGTACACAATCGCCAGATACTCTTTCTTTAGTTGTCGCCGCTGCATCAAGAGCCCAAATCGGCGTGCGCTTTCGGCTTTCTTGGCAATTAAGACCAGGCCGCTTGTCTCGCGATCGAGGCGATTCACAATGGATACCTGGCCGCCGGCAGCAATTTCGAACGCGAAAAGACCGCGCAATTCCTGCCACAATGTTCGCGTGCCATCCGGTTTCGTGGGATGAATCAGAAGATACGGCGGTTTATCGACCACAGCATAATCGTCAGTTTCATCAATGATTTTGAAATCGAGTAACAGCGACGACTCAATCATTCATCGCAACAATAGCCACGATTGCCTTGACCTCATTCCCAAAACTGCTTTACCTAGCCTCTTTAACTTTTGACAGGAGCACGTGGTGGAGCCCAAAGACATCAAAGAAATCAAAACCATCATCGATTTGATGAAGAAGAACGATCTTTCGGTCTTCGAAATCGAAAAGGAGGGGTTTCGCTTAAAACTTCAAAGAGGTCCTTCGGCTCAGGCCGCGCCAGTCGCTCCGCCGCCTGTGGCAGGTCAATCCAAAACGGCCGCAACAACCGCTGAAGCTGCACCAGCTATTCCGAAAACAATTGAAAGCGTACAGCTGAAAGAAATCGTTTCGCCCATGGTGGGAACATTCTATCGCGCTGCATCGCCGGACGCCGCGCCCTTTGTTGATGTTGGAAAAACCGTTACGGAGGAAACAGTGGTTTGCATTATCGAGGCGATGAAAGTGATGAACGAAATCAAGGCAGAGACGAGCGGTGTCATCGCCGAAGTTGTGGCTGAAAACGGTAAGCCAGTCCAGTTTGGCCAGGTGCTGTTCAAAGTTCGTTAGACAGGTAGGGCGCGACCGCCGGGCGCGCCGGATCGGGCGTCCCAATGTTCGAAAAAGTCTTAGTTGCCAATCGCGGTGAGATCGCGCTGCGGGTGATTCGCGCCTGCAAGGAGCTCGGCATTCGAACGCTCGCGGTTTATTCTGAAGCCGACGTGGATTCGTTGCACGTTCAGCTTGCAGACGAATCCATTTGCATCGGCGCGCCGCCCAGCACGGAAAGCTATCTCAAAATCGATCGAATCATGAGCGCAGCCGAGATTGGCGATGTCGATGCGATACATCCCGGCTACGGTTTTCTCGCCGAGAACCCGCACTTCGCAGAAGTCTGTGAAAGCTGCAATATCAAGTTCATCGGGCCTTCATCGCGGGCTATGCAGGCGATGGGCGATAAGAATGCAGCGCGGGGCGCCGCGCGAAAAGCCGGCGTGCCAGTCACGCCAGGAAGCGATGGAATTGTCGAGACAGAGGGCGACGCGATCAAAATCGCGAGGAAGATCGGTTATCCGGTAATGATAAAAGCGACGGCCGGCGGTGGCGGACGCGGAATGCGCATGGCGCACAACGAACCAAGCCTGCAATCAGCCTTTCACAGCGCGCGTCACGAAGCGGAGAAAGCTTTCGGAAACGATCAGGTCTATCTCGAGAAGCTCATCGTCAATCCGCATCATGTCGAATTTCAGATTGTCGCCGATAGCCACGGTCACATCATCCATCTGGGCGATCGTGACTGTTCCATTCAGCGACGCAACCAGAAGATGATCGAGGAATGTCCGTCACCGCTGATGACGCCGGGACTTCGCAAGAAGATGGGACACGCTGCGGTGAAACTGGCCAAATCTGTCGGCTACGAAAACGCGGGCACAATCGAGTTCCTTGTCGACAAGGACCGCCATTTTTACTTCATGGAAATGAACACACGCATCCAGGTTGAACACACGATCACCGAAGAGGTTTACGGATGCGATTTGGTGAAAGAACAAATTCGTATTGCCGCAGGCGAGCCGCTTTCGGAACACGTCGCGCATGCCACGCCCCGACTCCACGCAATTGAATGCCGTATCAACGCGGAAGACCCGGCGAGGGATTTTCAGCCAACGCCGGGCCGAATCGACTTCTACTATGCGCCGGGCGGCCGCGGCGTTCGAATCGATTCGCATGTTTATACCGGTTACACCGTGCCATCTTATTACGATTCGTTGATCGCAAAAATCATCACGGTGGGCGCGACGCGGATCAATGCTATCGAGCGGATGCGGCGCGCTCTCGACGAGTATTACGTCACCGGCATCAAGACCACCGTGCCGTTTCACGCCGCTATCATGCGCAACGGCGAATTCCGCAGCGGAAATTACGATACCGGATTCATTGAGCGAGTGATGTCGTCGGGCAAACTCGATCTCAGATCGCGGCCGATTCGATTGCATGAGTAAATCAAGGCAGCGAAAGCTGCTTTTTGCCTCGTAATTGGGAGTTGCCTCTCAGTTGTGATCTCGACAGCCGTACGAGATTTGTCCGAGACTCCACGCCCATGAAGATAACAACATCATTAGTTCTCGCCGTACTTTACCTCGTCTGCGTCGGCCCTTTGGCAAAAGTTGAGGCGGTTAGCCCGCCGCCGGATGGCGATTATCCAGGCGGTAACACCGCAGAAGGTCGGGACGCCCTTTTTAGCCTCACGACCGGCAGTTACAATACTGCCCTTGGCTGGAATTCGCTTGCGAGTGACAGAGAAGGCAAGTTCAATGCGGCCGTTGGCGCTGGAACGCTGGTATTTAACGTCGCGGACAATAACACGGCCACTGGCGCCGGCGCGCTCTTAAACAACACCACCGGGAAAGAGAACACGGCTAATGGAGCGTTCGCCCTCTTTAGCAACACGGACGGCGATTTCAACACGGCTATTGGCAATGGCGCGCTTCAGAATAACACCACTGGCAATACCAACACCGTCGTCGGGGACGCCGCGCTCTCGATCAACACCACCGGTGTCAACAATACAGCCATCGGTTCTGATGCGCTCCAGGGCAATCTCACTGGCAACGGCAATGTCGCCTTGGGTGCAGGGGCGGGAATCCTTATTACTCAAGGCAATAACAATATCGATATTGGCAACTTGGTAGGCGTCACTGGCGACTCGGCTGCGATCCGCATCGGTAATGTCCAGACAAAGACTTTTATCGCCGGTATCAGCGGCGTACCAGTTACAGGAACAGCAGTTGTGGTCGATGGCAGCGGTCAACTTGGAGTAGCACCCTGTTCCAAGCGTTTCAAGGAGGAGATTAAACCGATGGATAGCGAGAGTGAAACGATCCTCGCGCTCAAACCAGTCACGTTCCATTACAAAAAAGAGATCGACCCGAAGAGCGCTGCGCAGTTCGGTCTCGTTGCCGAGGAAGTTGAAAAAGTGAACCCAGATCTGGTGGTTCGCGACCAACGCGGCAAGCCCTACACGGTGCGCTATGAAGCAATAAACGCGATGTTGCTCAATGAGTTCCTTAAAGAGCATCGCACAGTGCAGGACCAAGGAGCGATCATCGCACAGCAGCAAAAGGAAATGAAGGCTCTCAAAGAAGAACTGAAAGAGCAGGCGTCGCAAATTCAGAAAGTGAGCGCACAGCTTCAACTGAACAAATTCGCCACGGGACGAATCCGCGGTGGTGGACTGGAACCGCAAACCGTCCTGAATAATCCCTAAACCTGTCAACCAAC
>QHOS01000146.1 GCA_003219415.1 Verrucomicrobiota bacterium
TCCAAGTTCCGCCGCGCTGTCCCAGACCTTCGCGGCTTCCTCTTTCAAGTGTGCGAATTCCTTTGCGTCCGAGATTTCGCGCACCGCCTGGCGATGCAGCTCGATCACTTCCAGCATCGACGCGACGTTGTCCTTGGCGACTGGCTTCGGCACGCCGCTGGCGCGTGCGTCGCAGTAACCTGAAAACGGCCCCATCGTCTCTGCCAACCGTGCGCTTTGTTCGTAAGATTCGCCGGTCATGATTGCAGTGATCGCACCGCAGAGCGCCCGGCCTTCCACACTATCGTAACCGAACCCGTAACTCATGATGAGCGACCCGAGGTTCGCGTAGCCGAGTCCGAGCGTGCGGAAAATATGAGAGTTCTCGGCGATTTCCTTGATCGGGTAACTCGCGTTGTCGACAATGATCTCCTGCGCTGTGATGAAAATGCGCACCGCCGCTTTGAATCGATCAATATCAAAGTCGCCCTCCGGACTTTTAAACTTTATTAAGTTGAGCGAAGCCAGATTGCACGCGGTGTTATCGAGGAAGAGATATTCCGAGCACGGGTTCGTGGAATTTTGACGGCCTGTACCTTTGCAGGTATGCCACTTGTGGATCGTGGAATCGAACTGCATTCCAGGATCGCCGCAGATGTAAGTTCCTTCAGCGATCTTGCGCAATAGCGTGCGCGCGTCTTTTCGCTCGCACGGTTTGCCGTCCGTTATACGGCGCGTCCACCATTCACGGCCTTCGTGCGCCGCTTCCATGAATTCATCGCTTACACGCACGCTCACATTTTCGTTCTGATACATGACCGAGCCGTACGCATCGCCGTTGTAGCTGCCGTCGTAGCCCTGCTCGATAAGCGCCCATGCCTTCTTTTCTTCCTTCTGTTTGGCGTCGATGAACTCTTCAATGTCCGGGTGCCAATCTTTGAGCGTGTTCATCTTCGCGGCTCGCCGCGTTTTGCCGCCGCTCTTCACCACGTTCGCAACCTGGTCGTAAACTTTCAGGAACGAGAGCGGTCCACTGGGTTTGCCGCCGCCGCTCAATTTTTCTCTCGTTGATCTGAGCGAAGAAAGATCGGTGCCGGTGCCGCTGCCGTACTTGAAGAGCATCGCTTCGCTGGTCGCCAGCCGCATGATGTCTTCCATCGTGTCTTCCACACTCTGGATGAAACACGCGCTTCCCTGCGGATATTCGTACTGCGACGCGGCTCGTTCCGCTTTGCCGGTTTCGCGATTGTAGAAATAATTGCCGGCCCCGGCGCCTTTGCCGATGCCATATTGATGATATAAACCGACGTTAAACCAGACCGGCGAATTGAACGCACCGTATTGGTTCAAGCACAGCCAGGTCAGTTCATCGTAAAAAACCTCCGCAGCTTCCGCATCCGTGAAATAGCCATCCGCCAAACCCCAGTCGGTAATCGTGCGCGTAACGCGATGAATCAGCTGCCGCACCGAAGTTTCTCGTCCGCCCTTATATGGATCGGTGCCATTCGCGATGTCGCCGTAAAAATACTTCGAGACCGCTATTTTGGTCGCGAGGGCACTCCAGTTTTTCGGGACTTCGATGTCCTCCTGCTTAAAGATGACTTTGGCACTGTCATCGGTAATTTCCGCGGTGCGCCGCTCCCATTCAACTTGATCAAATGGCGCCACAGCGGCATCGCTGAACACGCGCTTAAAACTCAGGCCAGTCTTTTTCTTTTTGTCGCTCCTATTTCTTCGGCGCACAGCCGGTTTAGATGGTCCGTTAAGTGAGGCGGGCGGGATTCCGGGTTTTAATTGAATCATGGCAATTAGGGAGGGTTGAAGTTCTGAATAAGGTGCGAATACTTGTGAACAGCGGCGCAAACAACTTGTGAATCCTGGTGAACAACAAGTAATAGCGTTGGCTGTCCTTGGGACATACAATATGCAGCCCTCAGTGAAGGCGTGGCAAGCCTAAAATTGTAACATTTTTTGCCTCCGGAAGCATCCCGACCTACCCAACTACCGCCTTCGCCAAAACATCCATATGATGTTCGTCGGTTCCGCAACAGCCACCCAGGACTGGCTAGATCAAACTCTCTCGCGCATGCCAATTCATCCCGCACCCAAATCTGGACGTCGGTCGCCGTCCATCGCATCACCGAAACGCTCGAGCCATGCTTAGCCTTTGCAAACTCAGGGGACGACAATTGCGTGTGCTGAAATAACACGCACAATATCGAGCGATTGGAAGGGTGGCTGAGTCCGGTTTAAGGCACTCGACTCGAAATCGAGCGTGGGGAAACCCACCGTGGGTTCGAATCCCACCCCTTCCGCCACGCCTCATTTTTCATAGCTGAATCAGTATCGAAAAGCATCGCCGAAATCCGTCGTTCGCTTCGGAATCAAGCCTTGCCCTCAATTCGGTCAATGATGTTGTGCGTGTTCAAGGCTGGCCTGCGCCAGAAGTTATTTCGCGCACGATCGCGCGACACGGCAATGAAGACGTTGAGTGATTGATATACTCGTTGATATAAAGACGTCGCGCCCACGCCCGAGAGCATCATCCTTGTGCTCGCGCCCAGCAATCTCGGATTGCGAACAACCGAGAGCGGCGGAGAACCGGGAGTGTGGCGGGCTCCGCAAGCGCTGATGGACGCGGGCCTGCGCTTGCGGTCGACGGCGCGCTCGTTATTGCCGATAAGCAGCTTTATGTGAACAGATCAGAAACGATGTGACGCGATTTGCTATTCACGGAGTTTAGTCGGACGCACCTCAAAAACGACGACTATCATCTCAAAGCTTGCGCGACGGGAAGTTTCAGTCGTTCTCAAATGGATATCGACTAAGATCGGATGCGGTTTAGACAAAATCGCCACTTTGCGGCGTCTTCAATATATGATCGGCCGAATGCCGTGCACGGGATGAAATCGCAGTTGCATCCTGTGTGTTCAACGGCAGCTTCCTCACTTCATCTTTTTTCCTATGAACATACTTTTTCGGTTGTTTGCTCTTCTGTGTTTGACTTCATCCGGTCTGATTTCAATCACCGGTGTCTCCGCACAGAAGTTCCCGGACACAACGCGCCTGTTGCGTTTCCCGACGACGAACGATACGCAAATCGTCTTCTGCTATGCGGGTGAGATTTACACAGTCGGCAAAGACGGCGGTATTGCGCGACGCCTGACGAGCGGTCCTGGCTACAGCTCGTTCCCGCGTTTCTCGCCAGATGGGAAGCAGATCGCGTTTACTTCGCAATACGACGGCAACACCGAAGTCTATGTTATGCCAGCCGAGGGCGGCGCGCCGAAAAGGCTGACGACTTCGGCCACGCTCGGCCGGGACGACATTTCCGACCGCATGGGCCCTAACAATCTCGTCATGGCATGGGAAAACGCCAAGCCACTCGTCGTCTTCCGTTCACGTATGAAGTCATTCAATGATTTCATCGGCTCACTGTTTACCGTCGGACTGGACGCGGAATTACCGCAGCAGCTGCCGGTGCCGCGCGGCGGTTTCGTTTCGTTTTCGCCGGATGATTCGAAGATGGCTTACAACCGTGTGTTCCGCGAGTTTCGCACCTGGAAACATTATCGCGGCGGCATGGCGGACGACATTTGGATATACGATTTCAAAACCGGCGCGACCGAAAATCTGACGGACAATCCCGCGCAGGACATCTGCCCGATGTGGGGACCGGACAACAAAATCTATTTCATCTCCGATCGCGACAACCGCATGAACTTGTTCGTTATCGACCTTGCGACGAAGGAAACCAAACAGCTGACGCACTTCACAGATTTCGACATCAAGTTCCCGTCGATCGGCAAAGACTCGATCGTGTTCGAGCAAGCGGGATACATCTGGCGTTACGATCTGGCGAGCGGTCAGGCCACGCCGGTGCCTATCGAGATCAAGGAAGATTTCGCAATTGGCCGCTCCGCGCTTGTCGATGCAGCCAAACATATCGAAACGGTGAACCTCGCGCCGGATGGCGAGCGCTCCATCACAGTCGCGCGCGGCGATCTTTTTTCCGTGCCGGCAAAGAACGGAACGCCGCGTAACCTAACGAAAACTTCAGGCGCGCACGAGCGCGATGCAGTGTGGTCGCCAGACGGAAAATGGATCGCCTACAACTCGGACGTGACCGGGGAAAACGAACTGTACGTTCGTTCCCAGGACGGCAAAGGCGAGCCGCAGCAGATTACGAATGGCGCCGACACTTATTACTACGCGCCGAAATGGTCGCCCGACAGCAAGAAGCTCTTGTGGAGTGATCGGTTGCAGCGATTGCGCTACGTCGATGTTACAAGCAAAGCGATCACGCTGGTCGATCAGGATAAATACGGCGAGATTGAGGGTTACGCCTGGTCGCCGGACAGTCAGTGGGTCACCTGGGCGCGCCCGGAGGAAAATGGGATGTCGCGTGTCTATCTCTACTCACTCGCGAACAAGCAACAGACCGCTGTCACTGATAGCTGGTATGGCTCCGGCGAAGCAGTCTTCAGCGACGACGGAAAATATTTATTGCTTAGCTCTGCGCGCGATTTTAAGCCGACCTTTGGCGACGAAGAATTTGCAAACGTGTATCGCGACATGCAGCGCGTTTATCTCGTTACACTGGCCAAAGAGACCGAGAACCCACTCGCTCCGAAGAGCGACGAAGTCGGGAAAGCTGATGAAAAACGACAAAAGGAAAAAGCAAAGAAAGAGGAAGAGAAAAAGCCGGAAGAAAAGGCGACCGCCAAGAAACCGGAAGAAAAACCAAAGAAGCCAGTGATTGTGAAAGTGGATAGCGATGGAATCCAGAACCGGATTCTTGGCTTGGAAATTACGCCTGGAAATTATCGCAACATCCGAATGCTGGATGACGGCCGGATCTTTTATCTGCGTCGCACGGCCGCTGATGATGTCGGTGAAGATGACGAAGAAGGATTCCCCGACAGAGATAAGAAATCACACCTTTGCGTTTACAACGTGGACGATCGCAAGGAGACCGTCCTCGGGGACGCGAATAATTACCAAATCACGTTCGACGGCAAAAAGATGCTGGTGAAAATCAAAAAAGATTACGCCATCATCGATGTGCCGAAGGACAAGCTCGAGACTAAAGACCACGAGCACAAGATCCAAGGTCTCGATGCGCAGTTGGATCGACATGCCGAGTGGAACCAAATCTACTTCGAATGCTGGCGGCAAATGCGCGATTTCTTCTTTTCACCCACGATGAACGGTGTCGATTGGAAAGCGATGCGAGACAAATATACTGCGTTGCTCCCGTTCGTGAATCATCGCAATGATCTTACCTACTTGTTAGGCGAGCTCATTGCCGAGTTGAACAACGGCCATACGTACGTCGCCGGCGGTGAGCGCCCCGACACACCACGCATCAAGCTCGGCCTGCTCGGCGCGGAATTCTCGCGCGACCCGGCCACGCGCGCCTATCGCATCGAACGCATTTTGCCGGGTGAAAATTGGGACAAGAAAACCCGCTCGCCGCTCACAGACGTCGGCGTGAACGTGAAACCAGGCGATTACATTCTAGCCATCAACAATACGCCAGTCTCCACACTGCCCAATCTTTACGACGCACTCATTGGCACCGCCGATAAACAAGTGATCCTGCGCGTGAATTCCAAGCCGACTGATGCCGGCGCGCGCGACGTGACTGTTGTGCCCACTGACAACGAAGCGCCGCTTTACTATCTCGATTGGGTGCAAAAGAATATCGATTACGTAAACAAGAAAACCGGCGGCGAAGTCGGTTACCTGCACATCCCCGACATGGGCCAGCCGGGGTTGAACGAGTTCACCAAGCTTTATTTCCCTCAAATCCGCAAACACGCGCTCATTGTTGATGTTCGCGGCAACGGCGGCGGATTCGTCTCGCCGTTGGTGATCGAGCGGTTGCGGCGGGCGCTGGTGATGGTCGGGATGGCGCGGAACGGCATGCCGCAGACCGACCCGCAGCAAACCTTCGTCGGCCCGATGGTCACGTTAACCAACGAATTCTCAGCATCCGATGGCGATATTTTTCCCTATCGCTTCAAAGCACTTGGGCTGGGCAAATTGATTGGTAAACGAACCTGGGGTGGCGTCATTGGCATTCGCGAGTCCCTGCCGCTTGCCGATGGCGGTCAATTCTTCAAACCCGAATTCGCTCCGTACTCAAAGGACGGCAAACAATGGATCGTTGAAGGTCACGGCGTCGATCCCGACATCGTCGTCGATAACGATCCTGGGAAAGAATTCAAAGGCGAAGATCAGCAACTGGACCGTGCGATTCAGGAGATTCAGGAAGAACTAAAGACGAAACGCTACGACCTTCCGTCGCCCCCACCCTGGCCCAATCGGAATCCCGCCAGCTGAAATTGGAGTTTTAACAACTGGGGCTACTCAGGCTCGTTTTTGTAGCACACGCGCCACTGCGCGCAAAAGCGAAATCTTAAGAGGAAGTATTTCCTTCGAAGGTTATGCACAGTTTCCCTCACGATATGCAGTCGTTATTTCCGGCGCTCGCATCGGCAGCGTGAAGCGGCGAGATTAGCCGCATGGAACGGGCTTTTCCAGACCGAATCGAAGCGGGGCGGCTACTCGCGGAGGAGCTCGAGAAATATGCAGATCGGGACGACGTGATTGTGCTCGGGCTGCCCCGTGGCGGTGTGCCCGTTGCCAACGAAGTTGCAAAGCACCTGCATGCGCCGCTCGACGTTTTTATCGTGCGCAAGCTCGGTGTTCCCGGCTTCGAGGAACTGGCTGCCGGCGCCATCGCTTCCGGCGGCGTGCGTGTTTTGAATGAGGATGTCATGCGTGCAATCCCGCATGCAGATCAGGCTATTGAAGCAGTAACTACGAGGGAAACAGCTGAACTGGCACGGCGCGAACAAACTTATCGGGAGGGACGTCCAGCACCGGACTTACGGGACCGGATTGTCATTTTGGTGGATGACGGATTGGCCACGGGGGCAACGATGCGTGCTGCCGTAAAAGCGCTGCGGCAGCGCGGCGCTGCAAAGATCGTCGTAGCGGTGCCGGTCGGACCGCCGGATACTTGCCACGAGATTGAAGAACAAGCCGACGAAACGGTCTGCCTGAGCATGCCTGAATTCTTTCAGGCTGTCGGCCAGTATTACGAAGATTTCTCGCAGACAACCGATGAAGACGTGCGCCAATTGCTGACCAGCGCCGCGCGGGACATGCCTGAGAGAAACCGAAAAGAATGACGATGACAGACGCCGAATTTGTTCGCGAGATCGCACAGCCGCTCTCTGGCGGCGTAAATGATTATGACGGGCTTCTTAAGCTAATCGGCAATGCGCGATTTGTGCTGGTGGGCGAAGCGACGCATGGCACACATGAGTTTTATTCCGAGCGCGCCGCGATCACGAAGCGGCTTATCGCTGAAAAAGGTTTCTCCGTCGTGGCCATCGAGGCAGACTGGCCGGATTCAGCCCGGGTGCATCGCTATGTTCGCAGTAATACGGCAGACGCCAACGCGAATGAAGCGCTCTCAGGTTTTCGCAGATTTCCGATCTGGATGTGGCGGAACACCGTAGTGGTGGAGTTTGTTGAGTGGTTGCGTGGTTTTAACCGCGATATCGATCCGAAACGGGCACTGGTTGGATTCTACGGAATGGATCTCTACAGCCTGCATGCCTCAATTGAGGCGGTGCTCAAATACTTGAAAAAGGTCGATCCTGAATCAGCGAAACGCGCACAGTTGCGATACTCCTGCTTCGATCATTTCAGCCGCAAGCCACAGGAATACGGATACGCCACGACAGTCGGTGCAGCCGAACCGTGTGAAGAGGCAGTCGTCGAACAACTCATCGAATTGCAAAGCAAAGCGGCCGAATTTCTGAGTCGCGACGGCGACGTTGCGGCGGAGGAACTGTTCTTTGCAGAGCAAAATGCGCGACTGGTCAAAAATGCGGAACAATATTACCGCTCCATGTTTCGTGGCCGCGCGTCATCCTGGAATTTGCGCGACCGGCACATGGTCGAGACAATCGAAAATCTGGTTGCCCACCTCGATGGAAGCCGGCAGCCCAAAGCGATTGTCTGGGCGCACAATTCGCATCTCGGCGACGCGCGCGCGACGGAGATGAGCCACTACGGCGAAGTGAACGTCGGCCAGCTCATGCGCGAACGTTTTGGCGATGAAGCGGTGCTGATCGGTTTCAGCACCCATCATGGGACAGTGACCGCAGCCTCGGATTGGGGGGCGCCTACAGAACGCAAAAATGTCCGGCCTGCCTTGCGAGGAGGTTACGAGGAGTTGTTTCACGAGACAGGCCTGCCTCGATTTTGGATCGACTTGCAAGGCGCTGGCCAGATCGGCGTCTTGCAACAGCGGCGCATCGAGCGCGCCATCGGAGTGATTTACCGCCCCGAGACAGAACGCTTAAGCCACTACTTTCATGCACGCCTTCCGGAACAGTTCGATGCGATCATTCATATCGATGAAACTTGTGCAGTTGAACCGCTCGAACAAACCAGTCTCTGGGACGCCGGCGAATTACCGGAAACCTACCCGTTCAAAGTGTGAAGTGCATCTATGAAGACAAATTTGGTGGGGCGCGACCGCCGGGCCCGCCGAATCAAACGAGCGATTCAATTCGATCATGAGCGAGGTGCAAATTGAGGCCGGGCGAGCAATTCTCTCGGGAACTTTGCATCTTCCTACGAGCGCGGGTGCGCTCGTGCTTTTTGCCCACGGTAGCGGCAGCAGCCGTCACAGTCCGCGCAATCAATTTGTGGCGCGCACACTTAACGACGCCGGACTTGCGACGCTGCTTTTTGATTTGCTTACGCAGAAGGAGGAAGCAATCGACATGCAGACTCGCGAGCTTCGGTTCAATATCCATTTGCTGGCCGAACGCCTTGTTCACGCGACAACGTGGGCAAAGCAGCAACCACAAACGTGCGATTTGCGGATTGGCTATTTCGGCTCGAGCACAGGCGGCGCTGCGGCATTGGTGGCGGCGGTCGAAGTTCCGCAAGATGTAGGCGCGGTCGTGTCTCGCGGCGGACGTCCAGATTTGGCGGGTGAAGCTTTACCAAAAGTGAATGCACCAACCCTGCTCATTGTCGGCGGCAACGATGACATCGTCATCGAGTTAAACGAGCAAGCACGCGATAGGATGCACTGCGTAGTGAAACTCGAGATCATCCCTGGCGCGACGCATCTCTTCGAAGAACCAGGGACGCTGGAGAAAGTCGCACAACTCGCAAGC
>QHOS01000147.1 GCA_003219415.1 Verrucomicrobiota bacterium
TCCGAGCTCAGGTGATCTTCGGGAAGAGCAGCTCGCACGCGTACCCCTAATACGCCCGCTCCAAAAAGACATGCGAACACCACTGCTCCTGTGATTGCAGAATTCATCGCTGCTCCTTGTTAATGAATTTGCCACGCGCTCAGCCCTTCGAAAGGGCTCGCACCAGACAAAATCATTTGAATCTGTATCAGAACGAAGCGGGATCGCGCAGCGCAGTGGTGATTGCGCTCTAACTAATACGGCCCTGCCATTGGTCCCCATGGCCCAAAGCCTCCCCCCCATCCGCCCCATAAGCTCCACTGCATCTCCGCGTCCTGGTACGTCTCAGCGGTTTCCAGGTTTTCCGTCGCAAGTTTATTTGTCGCGCGGAGCTGTTGATAAGCCTGATACTCCCTGGGTCTACCGACATAGGCGCGGTTGTTAGCTGGGTCTGGAAAAATATAATAAGTTTTCCCGCCTTTCTGGATCATGGTTACCTTACCAGGCGGAAGGTTTTGGAGCTTTTGTTGCTGCGCTGCCGTCTTAGGCGTGATTACCTTAAAGCCGGATGCTACCAGCATGCTCTCCTTGTTCTGCGTGCTGGTCGATGTGCTAGCGCAGCTAGCTAACAATAGGGTGCATGCGGCCATGATCGTAACGAGTACGATAGGTCTTATTAGCTTCATAGGTTTTAGTGTTGTTGTTTTGATAATAGAACGGCAAATGAATGCTTCAGAAGGTAATTCCAGTGGTGATTTGCGGACCGTGAGTGATCGTATCGAAAAGAAATCCGTTATTCTGGTAGTCGACGCTGAGTGCCCGATAACCGACCTCAGTGAAAATGCAACGGGTGAGGTTGATCCCGACCACGCCCTCGACCTCCCACATCAAGTCGGAACCGACGTCGAAACCTCCGATCTCGCCGCGCACGGCCGTGTAAAACACTTTATCAAAGTTGTAGCGGCCACGGAGTCCGATGTATGGATCGAACCAGTACTCGTTTTTTGAGAAAGTTCGGTTCAGCGCCTTATCCAGGCGAAATGCAAGTTGATTGGCAATCCGCGCCTTTGCCGCACTAAGTACTCTGTCGACAGCGGCCCGGCGGTCGACGCCCCTCGCCACGAGCGCATCTACGCGTGCCCGGAGCTCAGCCTTTTTTAGCTGGATAAATTGCTCGACTCGTTGGGCAATATCTTCTCGAATACGCCCGCCCAATGGAGCGATTGGAACACTCGGCCTACGCTGTTCGCCGCCTAACGAGTTGTCGATCCGGTTGGCAATGTCCGTGCGAATTTTGTTCTTGAGCCTGGCAATAAAGTCGCTGTTGGAAATGTCTTCATTCAGGCGATTACGCAAGGCGGCGCTGATGTCGTCGACGAAGCGTACGCTCGCCTCGTCGATCGCAACGGTATTCCTCTGCAAAGTGAGTCGTTCGTATAAATTCGTGTAGTGCGAGCCGGTTGTCAGGTCGAGTGACCAACGCGGTTGGTTGATGAACCGCCAGCTCAATCCGGCGTCAGCTAAGTACTGGTCCACTCGCACGTCCACCTTCTGGATCAGCCCGTTTACGTCGGCGCTGTCGGAAAGACTCATGTAGATCAACTCACCGTATATACCGAAGGGACCTTTGTCTGCCTCCGCCCGCATTGCGAAAATCATGTCGAGGTGGCGCAGAATTTGGCCGAAGTCGATATCTACATCGGCGTCGATCCCGTGGAGTCCGGTTGTCCCAGTCATGCCTGGCATCCAGCCAGGTGCTGCGATCGTAAAATGCCAAGGTTCGCTCTGCGTAATCGTTGGCGGCGCGACTTCCTTCGAAGTGTATGGCTCAGGCCCAGCGAAAAGGACTGGTGCCGAGAGGACGATCGTCGCGAACACTGTCCCTCCAAAGATAGACAATCTCATTCTCATGGCTCGATTTTATTGTCCCCGACGTCCAAATCCGAGAAAATTAATTGCCCATCAGTCGCGATATCCCATTCCAAAACAATCGGCCCCGCAATAATCTGCCACGCAAGGTCCGCGTGACTTTGCCCGCCACCAGTGTTGATAGGGACTGTATTAGTTACGGGATCTCGGACCTCCGTCCCAGCAGACTCAGCATAGTAAACGCCGACCCCGGCTCCGGCATACGGCTGAAATCTTTGGTTTCCAGGTGCGAATCTCAAGATGAAGTTCGCCATAAATGCACCTGAGTTAATCCAGGTAGTCACATTTGCTTTGCGAGTCGTAAGAACCGTCGGGCAGTCGGGACACGCCGTGAAGGCCTCATTCAGGGTGAAATCAGCGCCACCTCTAAAGCCATTATAAAAGAAATCCCCTTCAACCGCTGGACGAACTATACCCGTGCCAAAGACGTAACCGAGTTTGAGGCCGCCGAAAAAGCCAACGTCATTTTTGGGGTCCACGATGAGGTTGCTTCCAAAAAAAGGGGAATTCGGATTATCGTCCGTAAAAGTTTGGGAGTCGCCGCGATTCTGGTAGATATTCGCGCCCGCATCGAGCGCCCCATAAAAGCCAGTTCCCCAAAGTGGTGGTGGCGGCGGGGCAACCTGCTTGTAGACCTCCTGGCCGGCTCGCAGCGAAACGGTTGCGAATCCGAACAGAAGTAACGGTAGAATAAAGAACTTTTTCATAAGCAATACAGGCTATAAGTGATGAATCGTGGTTTCGCTAATTTATTTCCTAGGTCTTTTTGTGATCAGAAGCCATTTTCAGTGGCGACCATTCGCTCGTCTATAGGACTTTGGTCCTACCTCGAAACGGCCGCATCATCGACAGTGGGCGCGGTGCAAACGGAGTCAGTGGTTTGCGGAAACGCTTTAGTTATCGGTTCCTCAGCCTCGGCTGGGCCTTTAATAAAAGTAGGAGCGGCGCATTCAAGTGAGCCGTCATTGAACCAGACATTATCATTTATCGCGAAAGGGTCTGGACTAAGACCATCGCATGTTTCCCCGCTTGGGCTGTCGCCAGCCGCGTACGGCCGAATCGGTTTTTTGACCCGATAATCCCACTGCGAAATAATTCGCGGCACGTCTTGCCTGATGTTGGCGCTGGGTGCGCTGTAGGCGCTGGCTGCTCCGTCGACCCTACTATAGTTGAGGAAGATGCCCGCGGCTCCGCCAAGACAAAGCAAGATGCCGGCAATACCGATCAGCGCGATCGTCAACAACCAGAATTTATTTTGCAGAAGGTAGCTTCCGCACAAGCCGGCGAAAAAGCCGATGATCACTGACGAGATGATGCATCGCGCACCTCGTTCCTCGATGAGCAGCTCGCCTGGGCCGTATTTTGGGAACGAGATTTTCATGTTGCAGAAGCGAGCGCGAGCCGAATGGCAATGAGCAATTCCTCATCGTCGAAAGGTTTGGTAAGGAAGGCCGTAGCCCCTGCGTTCAACGCGGTGGAACGAACGCGTGGATCATCTTTTCCGGTAAACACAATCACCCGCGTTGAAGGCGAAAGCTCGCGGAGCCGCGATTGAACCTCCAGACCATTCATTGCTGGCATCCAAACATCCAGCACCGCCACGGGAACGCGGTGAATCCTGGCGTACTCCAGGAATTTCTCCGGATCGCTAAACTGCTGCGCTTGCCAGCCAGCCGACGAGAGCAAGCGGCCGACCGCTTTTAATACGGACGGATCATCGTCGAGCAAGCAGATAACATCGGTACTTGGGTTAGGCAAAGTGACTAAGATTACAGTCGTCTTGTGCCAACCGACTATTAGACCTTAGTCTCATGCCGGGCCGCAGGAGCGATGCCCGCTTTTTCAACCAATCGAACAAGTCCCGCAACGGAACTGACGCGCAGCTTCTGCATCATCCGGCCACGATGAACTTTCACTGTCTTTTCCGCAGTCCCAAGTTCGCCTGCAATCTGTTTGTTCAACATGCCAGTAGTGACAAGTTGCATCACTTCGAACTCCCGCGGCGTCAACAAAGCAAGAAGATGCCGAGCTTTGTTCTTTTCCGTACTGCGCCGCCGCTGCTCTGTGGACCGGATCAGGGCGCGCTCGACACATTGAAGCAACTCGTCAGCTCGAAACGGCTTTGGAAGAAAATCAACCGCGCCCGCTTTCATGGCTTGAGCGCACATGGAGATATCGCCGTGACCCGTAATAAAGACGAGCTGTTCGTCGCGTCGTCGCTGGATGAGTGTTTCCTGGAGGTCCATCCCGTTTAAAGCCGGCATCCGAACATCGAGAATCACGCACGCGGGTCCGGCGTGTTGGTCGCGCTCGAGAAAATCGGATGGCATTTTCTGCCACAATCATGCCGCCGTGGGATTCGACGATTGAACGCACGATCGCGAGCCCCATCCCCAATCCCTTGGCCTTCGAGGTAAAGAACTGTTCGAATACGCGCTCGCGCGCTTCCTCTGGAATACCAACCCCATAATCGCGCACGCTCACGCGAATTGCGCTATCACTATTCTTTTCCGTCGCAATCACCACCTTGCGATGGGGTGCCGGCGTATCGTCCATGGCATCGAAAGCGTTGATCGTGAGGTTGAGCAGGACTTGCTGGAGCTGAATCGGGTCTGCTTCAATCGGCGGCAGATTCGGCTCGAGCAAAGTCTCCACCTCGCAGGATTGAAGCATTGCATTCGGCTTTACCATGTGCACCACCTTGCTTACAAGATCGTTCAGATTCACCTGCTGCCGGTTCGGGACGCTTTTTTTCACCATCCTCTGAATGCCGCGAATCACAGCGCCGGCGCGGTGTGCATCAGCCATGATGTCACCGAGCAGTTCGTGAAGTTCGCGAAGATCGACATCGCCGCGATCAATAAAGCGCTGTCCCGCACTGGCGTTGCTGGAGATGCCGGAAAGCGGCTGATTCAGTTCATGGGCAATGGAAGCCGCCAATTCACCCATCGCTGCGACTCGACTGAGATGGCTGAGCTCTTCACGGTGTTGCAGTGCTTCCAGTTCAGCCTGTTTTCGAGCCGTAATGTCGATGCTGACTCCCAAAAGTCGCGCTGGTTTGCCATTACCATCCAAATGCACACTTCCGCGCGTCGCCATCCAACGTACAATTCCATCCGGCAGAACTAACCGATACTCGGAATCATAACCTTTCCCGTTGTGGATCGCATCGTCGATTGTTTGTCGAACGCGATCGCGATCGTCGGGATGCACGCGAGAAACAAAAGCTTCGAACCCGATTTTTCCTGAAGCCGGCCATCCCAAAAGGGCCCGTCGAGCATTGGTCGCCCAAATCTCATCTCTACTCAGGTCCCATTCCCAAATCCCCAAATTAACTGCGTCCGCAGCGACACGCATGCGCTCTTCGCTCTCCCGCAACGCGGTGTCTTTGTTTACCAGTTCCGTTACATCCATCGAAATGCCCCGCAGCCCAACAGCCTTGCCGTCTGCCCCCCTCACGCAGCGCCCACGCGCTAGCATCCAAAGGACGCTACCGTCGGGAAGCACGACTCGAAACTCCGACTCGTAGTCTTTACTATTTTCGATCGCATCTCTGAGTGCCTGTTGGAGTCGATCGCGATCATCGATATGCACAACGGAAATAAGGTCCTTCAATGTGATTTTTCCGGACGTAGGCCACCCGAAAACAGAACGGCGCGTCGTCGTGGACCACACCTCATCCGTGTTCGAGTCCCACTCCCACATTCCGAGATTGGCGGCTTCCGCCGCAAGGCTCATCCGCTCCTCGCTTTCCCGCAAAGCCTGTTCTTTGTTTACCAGCTCCGTGACGTCCACGCATGAACCAATGTAGCCGGCGAAGTTTCCTTGCGCGTCGTATCGGGCAACGCCCTGGTCCGAAATCCAACGATATTCGGCATCATAACGTCGCAGCCGGTATTGCATAACGAAAGGCTGCCGCGCATCGAAAGCCTCCGTGTAAATCTCGAGACATTTTTGTAGATCGTCTGGATGTACGCCTTCGGCCCAGCCATTCCCCAGTTCCTGCTCCAGGCCACGGCCCGTAAACTTCAGCCATGGTTTGTTAAAGAAAGTGCAGAGTTTGTCCATACCAGACATCCAGATTAGGACTGGCGCTGCGTCGGCTACACTCCGGAAACGCTCCTCGCTTTCGCGCAAGCCCGCGTCGCTGACCTGCAACTGGCGGGCGAGCGCGGCGGCGTGAACCACATCGTAGCTCAACTCACAGGCCATCACCACGACAAGGCCTTGATAAAACAAGCTTGCTGTCAGCGGCATGGAGATGATTCCCCACGTTATTGTTATTCCTTCCACAGTCCCCGCCATAGTGAAAAACAGAATGCTCCCGCCCACCATGAGCGCTTGTCGCCGGTCGCCCCGTCGCCATACAGCTATTGTGGCGTCCATCACGAAGATCACGAGCAACACCAAGCTCAACTGGGCGACCAGCATCCAGGGATTCGGCACACCCGCTGCGACCGAAACGGATTCTCCGAGGAATGAGACGTGCCGAAGGGGAGCCATCTGCCGAAAATTGATATTCGGCGAGAAAATAAAATTAAGGATCAACGATAACGTCCGCACGCCGACGACTGTCCAGGCGAGCCATTGTCTTCCCGCCTTTAGGTAGAGACGCACGAAAATGACGAGCGACACGATTATGACCCAAACCGGAACATGAACCCAGCGTACGTCGCTGCCGAATTGCTCTGGCGTTTGCGCCTGCATCATCGCCAACTCGAGCGCGGCAAAGGCCGCCACAGCAATTGCCATCGCTGAAAAAACAAGATTGGCTCGCGCCGCTCGGTCTTTCCACCAAACGACAACGTGGATCAGCGCCAGCGTCAGGCACGCTCCGCTGCCCACGGACCAGATGACGGTGACCCAGTTCATCGATTCAACAGTCGAAGTTACTGTACACCCAGTGGCGAGACTGCTCGTTAGGCGACGCTTCCGCAGGAATTGCAATACCTGAAATCAGACGGGTGTAGAATCTCGCGAGAAGATGGCTTGCCATAGCCCGCAAATTTTACACTGTCCAGCCCATCGGGAAAAGCCCTATATGCCGTTAGGATATTTGTAACAGAACCGTAACAATCGGCTCCGTTGCAGCGGTTGTGATTGCATTGCCATCAGGCGGACCGCTTTGAGATATCGTATCTTAAACCGCGTCTCTCATTCGGCGGTTTGTTTATTTCCTGCTTTGATTGAGAGCGTCGCCAACCGCGGCGATGAATTTTTCATCGTCGAACGGCTTCATGAAAAAGGCGACCGGGTCGATCGCCATTGCGGTGGCACGCGCGGCCAGATCCTCCCGCGCTGTAATGACAATTACACGAGTCTTATTAAGGATCACTGACAAGCAAGCGTGCCACAGGCTGATCAGTCTTCAATTGTCGCGGCTACTTCTTGTGCTTCTTCCACAGTTTTCTTGTCAGCCGCACTCAGATTTGAAGGCTTCGTATCTATGGTCACCTTTACGATTTTGCCCGTGAACTTGTTTTCGCCCGGCTTGTAGTCGTTGGATACCATCGTTTCGTTATCCACGCCTACATCGACACCTTCGTCTCCTGAAAACGCGTACGGTTGCGTTTTGGGAATGCGGCCTTCCGCCACTTTTTGGCCGTCCACATAAAGCGCGCACTTACCACCTGAGCCGGGTTTCGGCGCGTCGATTATGAACTCATATTTGATCTCGTGCTTCCCTGGCGATAGGGCCGTCTGCCCGCCGATATTGGTCCTTTCGACTCCAAAGAAGTTGTACTCATGGTGGACCTTTCCTTCTTTCATATAGAGAACCCATCCGCCGAACGCGCCGGCCTGGGCAATGATTACACCGTTGGTGTTGGCGTCGCGCAATTCAACTGGGGCAGTAATGGTATAAGAGCGGTTCTTAACGTTAATAAACGCGTTCTCCGTCATACCAGTCATGCCCGGATAGACCGTCAGCGAGGTCCGATCGCCCATCAGATCGGGTCGCCCGGCAATACTCGCATCGAAGCGTTCTGATCTGCGGTCATCAATAGGCAACACATGATTCTTGATTGCCTCCTTGGTGAAGAGGTCTTGAAGCTCTTTCAGCTTTCCGGGATTTTGCGCGGCGAGATCGTGGGCCTGGCTGAAGTCCTCGGCTACATGGTAAAGTTCCCAAGTGTCCTTGGAGAGCGGCGGAAGCGGCACCATCAGCCATGGAATGGAATGACGCGTGCATGCCACCCAGCCATCGTGATAAATTCCGCGGTTTCCAAACATTTCGAAATACTGAGTCGTGTGTGTCTCCTTGGCTTTAGGATTGTCGAACGTGTAAACCATTGACGTTCCGTCGAACGGTCTCTGCGCCGTACCGTTGACGCTCTTAGGAGACGGCAAGCCGACCGCTTCCAACACAGTAGGCGCAATATCAGTGACATGAGTGAACTGGGAGCGGATTTCTCCCTTGGCTTTAACTCGCGCGGGCCAATGGATCACGACTCCGTTAGTAGTGCCACCGTAATGCGAAGCGATCTGCTTGGTCCATTGAAACGGCGTATCGCCGGCCCATGCCCAGCCTATAGCATAATGTGGAAAGGTCGTTGGGTCGCCCCAGTTATCCAGATGAGGCATGTTAATTTCGGCGGTATTGATGATGCCATTCAGCGCCATCATTTCGTTATACGCGCCTTCCGGTCCGCCTTCGGCACTGGCGCCGTTATCGCCAACGATGTAAATGAACAATGTGTTATCCAGCACGCCCATTTCCTGCAAGGCATCGACCAGGCGTCCTACTTGTTCGTCAGTGTGCTCGGCAAAGCCAGCGAAGGTCTCCATTTGCCGGGCCTCAAGTTTTTTCTGGTCGGACGTCTGAGAGTCCCAAGAGGGAATCTCTTTCGGACGCTTCGTTAGCTCGGCGTTGGCGGGGATAACGCCTATTTGTTTCTGGCGCGCGAACGTTTCGTCGCGAAGGGCATCCCAACCCTCGTCGAATTTGCCTTTGTAGCGGTCAATATATTCCTTGGGGACATGATGTGGAGCATGCAACGCGCCGGTGGCGAAGTAGACGAAGAAAGGCTTGTCCGGCGTCAATGAATGTTGCGCCTGCATCCAGCCGATCGCCTGGTTCGTCATATCAACAGTAAAATGATAACCGGGCTCGTGCGGCGGCTCTACCCGGATGGTTCCATCAAAAATGGCCGGGGCCCACTGATTGGTCTCGCCCCCGATGAAACCGTAAAACTTGTCGAAGCCGGAATGAGTCGGCCAGCGATCGAGCGGTCCTGACACCGAGACCTCCCATGGCGGTGTTTCGTGATACTTGCCAAAGGCGGAGGTGCTGTAGCCGTTGAGTCGCAACATCTCCGCTAGCGGCGCCACACTTTGCGGACGAATGCCGGTATTGCCGGGAAATGCGGTGGCGAGTTCCATGATCGCGCCCGCGTTATTAACGTGATGATTGCGTCCCGTTAGCAGCGCGGTGCGAGTCGGTGAACAAAGTGCAGTGGTATGAAAATCGTTATAACGCAGGCCAGCTGCCGCCAGCTTGTCGAGTGTCGGCATTTTGCACGGACCGCCGAATGCGCTTGGTTGTCCGAAGCCAATGTCGTCGAGCAAAACGACGACAACGTTTGGCGCCCCTTTCGGCGCTTTTACCTCAAAGCGTGGCGGCGCCTTAGCATTGCGCGCGTCAAGCTCCGTGATAGTTGGCGGCGTAGGCTCGCGAACCGGAAGCACGGTTCGATTAATCTGCTGTGCCATCAGCGGCAACGGCAGCAAGCCTAACGTAGCGACCAGCCAATGTATCAGTGGCGAATTCTTCCTTACGATTTCTGATTTCATTGTGTCTGGATTTGTCCCTTAGGTTTCACTTACTATCCCAAAAATCTCCCGCACTGCCTCTTCTTGCCCTCGATGTCGATGTCGCGCCTTCATCCGTAAGAATATTGAACTGAAGTCGTCGACAACCACCTGAGCAATGTTGTCAGCCTCTGGGCACTGTGTCTATGAGACTTTAGGGCTACAGGGCCGGTCCCCTTTTCTAACCAGTCTGAAATTCACTGACTTGATTTAATACCTGACGCACCAGTCTTTTTGCCGGGGTTCGGACCGATGAATGCTCTTCCCAGTTGCTTGAGTTGCTGCGTGTTACAGAACAACGCGAATAGGGCAATAATGACAACGAAGTAGTGGAACTTGGGTATCTGGAATTCAGGCCTTCGCACAATAAAGACGAAGCCAGAATTAGACGTACCGAGTACAAAGGACATGCAAGCGACAAACAGAACAATGTAGCCAACGAGCGCGTTACGAAGCTGCGGCAGCGGCGGGCGAAGTCGATGGCGTATCCAAAATAACTATGCATAAATGTTTTGACTAGCCGCTGCGACTTCGGGTATACGACCTCCGTAAATCGAAACCGCCTGAGAGAAATTCTTATTGTGCGGCGAAACCAACCAAAGGAGAAAAAACTATGAACAATGTAAAGAAGATTGCAGTTTCACTATTAATCCTGGGCGTGATGACAGGATTTACACAGGCGGCGACTCATCATCATGGATCCAAGCCAGACGCAACATTGCGGCTGAGCACCGGTGGCTTTGCTCTTGGAATTGGTGTCAGCTGGGGGTCAGGCACGCTCACCTACAGAGGCAAAGACTATCCGGTTAAAGTAAAAGGACTGTCGGTGGGCAGGGTCGGGGCGACCAGTTCTTCCGCTTATGGAGAGGTTTTCAACCTGAAGCATCTTCAAGATTTCAACGGTCATTATGACGTGGGTGGCGCCGGAACCCGGGGCGTAACCCTTGGCGCTGGGAAAAGTGGGACCATAATGTCAAATCAGGCCGGTGTGCTAGTCCGCGTTTCCTCCACGCAACAGGGAGTTGCTGTCAATGCGACTGGCGGCGGCGTTGACATGCAACTCAAATAACGGGTTGCCTGAGAAGTAAATTTGCGCGCGCCGTCATTTGACGGCGCGCGCGGCAATTTGCTCGGTGCTTGGGCTACTCCTTTACTTCTCGTCCCATTGCACAGGTACCTCGCGGGCTTCGCTCTTTACCAAAGCTATTCGCCTTTCTTCCTCGTTCGATGTGCGCCTCAGATGTTTTTCTTCGGCCTTCTCGCAGCTCTCGCCGGAATTCCACTATCGTATTTTCTTCCCCGATGGCGAAGGAAAGCCTAACCAGCCTATGCAAACAACCGCTTCACCGCATGTTCCCGAAGTCGGTCCGCGGAAAGAGCATCGCGGCGTCACTTTAATCAGCGATCTCCTGCCGTTCAGTCGGGGATCAGGGCGAATATTTGAAGAGACGAATTGATTACGACGAACTACCTTTGATTCGCATTTTCGATTAAGCGCGCAACGTGATCGAAGCCCACGAACAAGCGGGCGGGTTCAAAGAGCCGTAACGGATACTGATTGCCGTCTTGCCGTCATGGGCAGGTTTGGCTTCGTTTTCTGCGTGAACACTGCACCTGATCCGAGGGCAGCCATTGTCGATTGGTTGTCCCCGCTTGCGCAGCTAATTAGCAGAATTCCTGCGAAGAGAATTATCAGCATTTTTTCAGCCGGTCGCATCATGCTGTGATCCGCGTTTACGTCCAAATGGGTCATGCGAATCGTCTTGCACTCGCGCAGTTGTCCCGTGAGCTTTGCCGTTGCGACCTGACCAAACAGAGGAAATAACCATGAACTCCTTCTCTCCAAACTATTTCATCCACGCGGCAAACGTGCTGCTATTGGTGGCTTATAGCGTTCGCGACATTCTGTGGTTGCGCTTGTTCGCCGTGGGAGCCTCGCTCGTCTCGATCCCGTATTTTGTGCTACAGCCGACAAAACTGTGGGCGCCGCTCAGTTGGACTATCGTGTTTGCGGCGATCAATCTGCTGCAATCATGGCGTCTCTTCATCGAGCGTCGTCCAGTTAAACTGACACCCGAGGAGGAGGACATTCGACGGCTGGTTTTCCGGGACTTACCTCCTCGGAAAGTCCTCCAGGTTCTGAGCATTGGATCCTGGACCACGCTTGAGGTTGGAGAGCGACTTATAGAGCGTGGTAAACTTCCCGAGACCGTCTCGGTAATTGTCCGTGGGAAAGTACAGGTCACGAGAGATGGACGTGTCCTGGGTGAACTGATCGCGGGTGACGTCGTAGGCTCTGCGCTGATCTTCAGCAGCATTCCGGCCGAGGTGGATGCGGTAGTACTAGAGCCGGGCCGCGCCATGCGTTGGCAGTTTGGAACGTTGGAACGGTATCTCGCGGCCAACCCGGAAACGCGGACCATAATGCTGCAGCATGTCGCCCGTGACCTAGCTGAAAAGGTGGAACGTGCGACCCGGGCTGATCGAAACCGCTCCGACAAGACGCAATAGGACGCGTTGAGAATTACGTCACAAGCCTCGCTCGCTCGCGCTGGCGATGCCTAATCCTCATATCTCACTAGATCGACAGCTTGAACCTCGGAACATTGGACTCTAGGCCTATGCGAGCGTGAGACTCCTTCCCAATTTGTCATTTCGGCAGGTGAAACCTCTCGAAGTAGTAAGTCATTGTAAGATTGGCCTGAAACTTCTTATTGCCGCCGTCGAGCTGCTTTTCCAATGTGGCACTGAGAACAACCGGGATATTCGAGAGGCGTTTGGCAACACCCAGGTTGATTGTGTGAGTCCAGCGGGCGCCATTTTCAAAGTCGATCTTCACTTTGTAGTTCGTACCAATCGACCAATCGTACGGAAGGATGAAAGCGGCTGGGAGGGACAACTCAAGATAACGCTGCGCCGCGACATTATGTTCCTCGGCGATCGAATGGTTGTATTCTGCCGTAGGTGTAAGGGTGAGCCAGTTTGTAACATCGTGCGCGACGGACCAAGAAGGGTGTAGGCGCCACACGCTGTCACCTAGCGCGGGATTAGAGGCAGTATCAGCATGCAACTCGATACCACCGCCAGTACGCCACTTGTTGCTCAGTCGAAAAACGGTGCCTGTGGCAATCTCGACATCACCAAGACCGCCTATGTCGACGTGGCCCGACGCTTGATCGCTCCGGTCATAAACGAACGGCACCTTGAGCCGCACAGCCCAGTCTTGCCGGTCGCTAACGTCCCAACCCCATAATCCTCCCAGAGTCCACCTGGCCTCTTCTGCACCATGTTTGAATTGGTCCCACTCTGTGTCCAGCCATACTCTAGATTGGATGATCGTTTGATCGCGTAGTGCTTTGAGTTCGTCTGCGGCCGCCGTCATGGAATCGACCGATGTCTGTTCCGCTGCTGGCAACAAGCTCGCGGCGAGTAAGCTAAGAATAACAAACAGGAATCGAGCGAAAGAAATTAAATGGAATACTCCGCGTCTGAATGGCGAATAATTCGGCACAATTTTCGTTAGGCGACAGGAGGCCACGTGACTTCCTCCCTTATTCCGGGCTGTAATGACGGCTTACTCCGCCAACCAGCTTCGCGCCTTCTCCGGTTCGATAAGTGGAAAAAACTTCACCGGCGCGCGACGGACTCCCGCTCCGGCAAAACCAAACGCAAGCGTCTCCCAACGGGACTCAGCGATGATGGCGATCTTGGAAATTTTACCGCTATGCAAAAAAAAGAAAATCGAGATCATTTCTCCAATCTGCGCCGCGCTCCCAACCCTCAAAGTTTCAAGAATGACGAGCAAGCGAGGTTTCAATCCCATGTTAATCCTGCGGGCGAGGGCGTTTTGCTCTGCGCCAATTCGGATCGTTTCAAAATGCCGCTGATGCGTAACACATAGATGTCGTCAGGCTGATATTGGATTTGGGCGGCATGATCGCGCCTTTTATCGTACCTGGCTTGCCTAGAAATCGAAATCGTGGCGGACGTTTTTCACGATACGTTTTATACCTGGTGGTTGAATGTAAGGTCAACGCGCTAGTTTCGCAGTTAGACCCTGGTCGTACTTCGACATGACGAGCTCGTGTATCGGTTTATTGCGGAAGCATCAGCGTCCGGATAACCGCAAACGCAAAAACAGCCAGAGCAAAAGCGAATGCGACGACACGCACCCTGCGTTGCTCGAACTTTCCCGAGGCGCTGGCGAAGAAAAGCACTGCGGCAAACAAGACAGTGTTCGCGAGGTACTGACCGGAAACAGTGCCGGCGTTGCGCGCTTCCTGCAGGCTACTCGCAGCCTCAGCGTTAGCCTCGGCGGCCTCGCGCGTTCCCCGCACTTCGTAGAGTTTCGGCACAAAAGGATGCGGGTCGGCGTTTGGATTTTCAAAAGGCCTTTCGGCCAGCCATGCGTCGTAAGCCTTGCGCACATCAGGTGGAAAACGTTCGACGTAAAAATTCACCAACTTCTCATTGCCCGCCTGTTGTGCCGCGAGCATTTGCATGAACATTGTGGTGTGAACCGTCGCTTGCTGTATCCCCTGGATGCTCAGCAGACCAGCCTTGCGCTCCAGCGCGTTAAATTCATTCATCAGCCGATTACTTTTTCGAGTCCAGGCCGCTGATTGATATGAGCACCATGCAGTGCTGAGTGTCGCGAGCGCCATAAGCAAAGCCGTCACGGGCTCCACCCATCTCTTTTTTTCCTGTAGCTCCCGGTTTGGCGATTCCGCCGGATCAGATCGCATTTTCACGCAGTCAGATTTCGGTCATTACCGTCCATGCAGTTGAAGAATTTTTTTACTCACTATGACGAAGAAAAATGCTGCTGAGAGCCCGCACATCAGAATGCCAGTCACTCCCTCGACCGGCCCGAACAGTTGCCATTCTTTTGGAAGTACCACGTCGCCATACCCGATCGTGGCGTAGGTAACACCGGAAAAATAGAACGACGACTCGGCATCGGGCAGACAGTTTTGCCACCAGAAAAACAGCGCCCAGACGGAGATCTCAAAGAGGTGAATAATAACCAGGAACCACGCGACGCAAATTAGAAGCCACGTCATTGGCCAAAAGCGCGTATCCGGCCGAGCGGCAGAGTGCAACACGTGGCTTAACACCATGCAGAGGCCTGTGGCGTGAATTATTACAGTTGTCGCAACCAGGCACGAGGCCATTAAAAACTTTGCGATCATCGTGGTGTTAGTGCTTGTTATTGATCGCCGTGTTTTTGAAAGTCTTCGACCGCGTCCGCGACCGAAGTAAAGCGATTGACCTGGCTAACATGCTCCTCGATTCCCTCTGCGCGGAGCCTATCGCGCACAGAGGAACGAGCTTCGACAATTTGCAGCCACGCGCCAGCTGCTTTGATGTCGTCAGCCATGTTCATGACTACGCCGCACGCTTGAATGTCCATAAGCGGTGACGCCGAAAGATCGAGGACTACGACTTTTGGCCGCGCAACCCCGGCATGAAGTCGGGCTACGACCGTGTCGCGCACGTGCTCCGCATTGAAGTAAAGCAGGCTGGATTCGACCCTGACTAGGAGCGCGCCAGGCACGGGTTCGTTGTCCGGATGGCGCGCCAAGTCGGAGAATCGTCGCGTTCCCGGGATGCGTCCCAGCAAAGCCACATGCGGCCGCGAAGCACGGCGCAGAAGTTGCACCAGCGAAATGATCGCACCGATGAGAACGCCGCGTAACAGACCAGACCCGAGTACTCCTAACAGCGCCGCCATGGCGACCACGAACTCAGTGCGGTCCGCCCGCCAAAGATGTCGGAGTGCTGTCACGTTGAAGAGACCCGCTACTGCCATGAGCACAATGGCTGCGAGAACGGGCTGTGGGAGGTATCGCAATGCCCCGGACACAAATAACACGATTAGCAGCATCAAAAGGGAAGCGATGAATCCCGACAACGGTGTGCGCGCACCGCTACTTTCGTTGACGAGCGACTGTGACATCCCGCCGCTGACGGGAAATCCGTGACCCAGCCCGGCCATAACGTTAGCACTGGCGATGCCGAGCAGTTCCTGGTTCGCGTCGAAACGATAACCGTGCTTGACCGCGAAGGTGCGACCAAGAGCGGCCGTTTCCACCATACCTAGAAGAAAACAACCTAGTGCAAGGGGTAGCAGATCGTTGAGGTCGGACACATGCACCGCTGGAAGTCCGAATGGCGGCAGCCCCTGCGGCACTTGACCGAGCAGTTTCACGCCGAGGGTACCCAGATCCATGGTTGCAGCAGCCACAATGCCGGCGACGACAACGAAGAGCGACACCGGTTTATTCTTGAGAAACCGTTTACCTAACAGTAACACCGCGAACGCGCCGAGACCGAGCAAGAGCGAAGTCATGTTGGTTTCCCGGAGGTGCGAAAAGAAGTAGCCGGAGCGTTCCCAAAAATCGCCGTGCGATCCCTTAAATCCAAAGAGCTTCGGTAGCTGTGTGCTTGCTATAAATAAAGCGATACCACATTTAAAACCGACAAGGACACTTTCGGAAATGAAGTTCACAATCACTCCGGCTTTTGCCAGCCACGCGATGAAAGCGAGCCCCCCAACAATCAACGCTGTGCACGCCGCCAGAGCACCGAATCGTGAGACGTCGCCTCCGGCCAGATCACCGAGCGATGCTCCTATCAGCACCGAGATAGCGGAGGTCACCGTGATAGCTGTGTGTTGCGAGCTGCAGAACAACCAGAAAACAAGTCCGGAAAAGAGACAGGCATAAAGACCTGCTTCGGGCGGAAGATTAGCAAGCGAAGCATCCGCCAGCCCAGCTGGCATGAGGTAAGCCGCCAGAGTAACGCCTGCAATCAAATCCGCGCGCAGCCACTTAGGTTGGTAGGCGCGCAACCAAGTGAGAACTGGAAATATGTTATACCACGCGCGGCGAGCGGCAGGCTGCGACTCAGACCCCGCTGGTTCTAAATTTTCCGCAGTCTCTTTCGTTGCGGCAATATCCTTGCCCATAATGTCGACTTGCTATGGCCACGACGCTTTTTGCGGTGGCGTTCTCGATATCCGACCGCCCATTCGTGAGCTGCTTCCAATGGATTGCCACTTTTCTGACGTTCTATCCAGGCATTGAGTCCCGCTTCATTCACAGGCAGGTCGAGAATCTGAGGCCGCCCCATCAATTTGCCGAATGCTTCCATAACTTCCGTCGTGCTGGAAAAAACAATCTCGTCCATAGCTTCCGGCTTATCTTGACAAACGTATGCGTTGAAATCAACCCAGCGGCCATCCGGACGAAGCACAAACATCCGCTCCTTTGCGAGTGGATCGTTTGGGGACGCACCCGTTTGAGTCACCAGATAAGGACCGCGCTCACCAGCCGAGCCTAGATTTAATATGTGAGAATCCCGATAATGATTTGTAATCGTTCGCATAGCTGATCCTCTTGTGATGGTTCTGAGCAGCTTTGCTCGAGCGGGGGATTAGCGATAACAAACATTACGCATGTTACTTGAAGTCCGGCTTCTTAATTGTTGTAAGCTGCGGACTTGCTTCCATCGTAAAATGTGTCGAGCTCATTTTGGCGCGCCAGTTCCCGCGAAATCACCGCCAAGCGCCAGATATAAGTTCACACGTTCGCGGAGGCGGGAAGCTCTGACCTGGGTGAGTTGAACTTTTGCGGCAAGATTTTCCCCAGTGAGACGTAAGACGGTGAACATGTCGATCTGGCCCTGTTCGAGTTGCTCCCTGCTGAATTTCACCGAATCGGCACTGCTCGAAACCGCGTCGCCCAACGCGCCTTCGCGTTTACGTAGATAGTAATCCCCGGCGAGAGCATCTTCGACCTCTCCGAACGCGCGCAAAGCGGAGCCCACGTAGCTTGCGGCAGCGGCCTTTTGCTCGGCGGTGCGAAGGTCTTGGGCAGCCTTGAGTTCACCGCCGAAGAAAATCGGTTGAGTAATTCCACCAGCGAAACTCCACACGAGAGCATCGAGCGCGCCGACTGAGTCGAGTGACGCGGTTCCGAGTCCGCTGGTCGCGCTGAGCACAAAGCGCGGCAATCGCGCAGTGCGCGCCTCGTTCACTCTATGAAAAGCGGCGGCGAAGCGGCGCTCGCTGCCGATGAGATCCGGCCTGCGCTCGAGGATTTGCGCGGGCAAACCGGCGGGCACACTTCTTGGTTGACCGGGGAAGGAACGTCGCACATCAAACCTTCCGGCAGGGTAGCGGCTGGTTACCACCTCGATCGCGCGGATGGTCTGCGCCCGCGCCTGCTGTGCAGTGTACAGTGCATCTTCGGCGGCGGCTGTGCGCGACTTGATCTGCGACACGTCGAAGTCGCTCGCAAAGCCCTGTTGTTTGCGCACGTCGGTGAGTTTCGAATAATCCTGGTAGATACCGAGTGTCTCCTGAGCGTTAGCTTCTTGTTGCGCGGCCTCGATGGTGGAGAAGTATGCACGCGCTACCGCAGCGGCGAGCGACTGGCGGGCAAATTCGTAGTCGGCTTCCAGCGCGGCGCTTTCAGCCTTCGCGGCAGCTTTTTTCGAGCGAATGCGGCCCCACACGTCGGCCTCCCAGGCGGCGCCAGCGGCGAGGCCATAGACCCAGCGCTGTGATGTCTCATCCGTGCTGGTATCGAGTCCGGCGCCACCGCTGTTCTCTGTTCCCGAACTTCCGAACTCCGGTGGATTGATGCCGCGACCAATGTCGCCGCTAAGGTGCTGACCTTGGCGCTCACCCAGTCCTTTCATAGCAATCCGTGGGTAGAGCGATGACGCGGCGATGCGTACAGCAGCGCGCGATGCTTCCACGCGAGCGGCGGCGGCCTTGAGATCGGGATTCCGCTCGACGGCGTCCGCGACAAGCGCGTTAAGCTCCGGGTCGCCGAAATTGCGGATCCAGTTCGGCACCACAGCGCCGCTGCGATGCGGACCGGCCCAGGTTTCTGGGATTTTCGCACGAGCCGACTCAGGCATGATGTCCGCGCCAAAGGGTGGATTTTTCAGAGCGCAGCCTGCAAGCACGAGGCTGCCGCCGGTAACAATAAGCAGAGTGCAGCGCCGAGCGTTCATCGTTTGATCCTTAGTGAGCGCCGAACAGAGCTGAGAGATGTTTGATGACGAACCAGTCGAATTTCGCCGCGATGCGGACGATCACGCGACGGAGGATCTGGATCGCCGTAATATCGTTCGTGTAGATCGCTCCTCCACCGCGGGCGCCAGCAGCGAGGAAGACGTCTTTATCCTTCCCATCTGTGACGAGTCGAACTGCGATGCGCTGTTCGGGCGCGACCATCGGCTGCGTGTTCGGCAGGTTCCCGCTGATCGGCAGCTGGCCTTGTGCCGTCGCCCAAAGGATGGAATCGACCTTGCACTTGATGATGCGGCCTGGATACACCTTCATAAAGATTTCCGCCTCGTCGCCGGGTTCGACGTAGCGCAGTTCGTTTTGCCGGTAAAATGCCAGCAGCCACGGATCGTCCTCCTGGATGAAGCTCATCACGGGCATTGTGGCGAACTGGGTCGCGCGCACGCCGGGTTGCAGGGAAAGATTGGCAACGCGACCGTTGGCGGGAGCAACGTGTACGCAGCCTTCGAGGTCGAATTTCGCACTGCGCAGGTCGGCTTCGGCCTTGATGATCTGCGCCCCGGCCTGCGCTTCCGTCGCGTCGGCAGCGAGGAATTCGCTTTCGAGATTTCCGAGGTCGCTTTGCGCCTGTTCGAGGTCGGCCCGCTTCCCGGCCCCGGTCGCAGCGAGTGCCGTGAATTGCTCGACCCGCTTTTTCGCCAGATCGATCCGCGGAGTCAATGCCGCTTTTTTGGCCGCGGCGTTTTTGAGTTGATCCTGCAACCCGCGCAGCGTGGCTTCGGCGGCTTTCACCGCCGCCTCGAAGGGCACGGGGTCGATCTTGAAAAGCACGTCGCCCTTCTTAATCGGCCGGTTTGGTTGAATCGGCACCTCGGTGACCTGACCGGTTATGCGCGGCACGATCGGGATCACGTAGTTCATGGCGCGCACGTCGTCAGTTGCGGGCGCGGCAATGTTCAGAAGAAGGAAAAGAGCCATCATTGCCACGATGGGCAGCGTGATGGTAATGACCGCCGCGGTAAAGTTCATGGGCAGCCACTTGAATTTATAGAAAATGAGCCAGACGAAGAACCCGTAGATGCCAAGCAGGATGACTTCCATTACGCCTTTCCTCCTTTAATCTCCGCTTCGAGTTCCGCGACCCGGGCGCGGAGTTGTTCGAGTTCAGTGGTGGCGGATTTTTCTCCACCCGTCTGCTCGTGCGAATGATCGACATCCGTGCCGTACGCCATCTTGTGAAAAACCGGCTTTGAGTAGGCCCAAAGCCAGGCGATCGGCCAGAGCAGCCCGCCGAAGCAAAGTGAGAGCAGGCACAGGCACTTGATAGCCCCGAGCTGCGGATGGTGCCGCTTTTCGGCAACCTTTTCGGGGAGGATATGGATCAGCAGGAAGACCCCGATTAAGACGGGCGGGACGATGATGAACGCGAACCACGCAATGACGTTCGCGACTGAATCGAGCGTCTCACCGTGAAACATCGAAGCATGAGCGCGAGACGGCACTCCGAGGAACGTTAAAGCAATGAACAGAACGAAGCGTCTGCCGCGAGACCGTCGCGGGCTATCGGTGGATAGGATGGTGGAATCTTGTGGTTTCACGTTGTATCAATTGGTCTTGAGTAAAAACTAGCCCTCACAGTTGAGCAGATCATGACCGTTGTCTAAGTAAAAACTATTGACTGTCGTAGTATGCCCTCCCACGCCAATCCATTATTTCCGCGATTACCCTCTTGCTCCTCCTAAGTAACGTATCTGTCACATGGTAATCCGAGCCCGCACCCAATTCCATTCGTCACTCTCGTTACGGCTTCCATGACATGCGCGTTTCTGATAATCAGAGTCCTGTGACGCGGGGGAATGGATGTCGAACCACGCGCCTACCTCATGGGAAGGGCCGTCGAGTCATTCGTGGCCCTAGAATTGCCTCCTCTCTGATGGCCGTTTTCGTTGTGCTGACCGCGGTCTGCGCGGCGGAAAGTGAGCCGAAGCGCGTTCTCGTCATTCATTCTTTCGGAAGCGTCGCGCCGCCGTTCACCACTCATTCGATCGCTTTTGAGACCGAACTGGTCGAGAAGATGGGAAAACGCGTTGATCTCGACGAAGTCTCGCTGGATATGGCGCGCTACGCAGATTCAACTTTGCAAGAGGCCCTGGTTGAATACCTGCAAAAGCGGCAATCACATTGGCAACCGGACTTAGTGGTGCCAATCGGCTCACCCGCGGGCGTCTTTGTTGCGCAATACCGGGACCGCCTGTTTCCGAAAACTCCCATCCTCTACACTGGAATGGATCGACGGCGTTTACCTCCCGATGCGCTAAAGAAAAATGCCACTTTCATTGGGGAAAATTTTGATCTGCCCGGTTTCGTCGAGGACATTCTCCAAATCGCGCCTGCGACCAAGAACATCGCGGTGGTGATCGGCGCGTCGCAGGTTGAGCAGTATTGGGCAGCCGCATTTCGCAAGGAGTTTGAGACGTATGCGAATCGGATCAATTTCATCTGGCTCAATGACCTGTCATTGGATCAGATGCTGGAGAAGACCAGAGCATTGCCTCCAGATTCCTTCATTTTTCTTATCCTGCTTCTGCGTGATGCCACGGGAGTGACACATAATGCGGATGAGGCACTGCAACGGATTCATGCGGTCGCGAATGCGCCGATCAACAGCATCTTTCAGCATCAACTCGGGTTGGGAATTGTCGGCGGTCGGCTCTATCAGGCCGAGCTTGAAGGAATCGAATCGGCGCGTATCGCAGTTCGCATTTTAAATGGCGAACCGGCCTCGAGTTTCCAGCCCAGGATCGTGGGCCCCCTCTCTCCCCGGTATGACTGGCGGGAGTTGAAGCGCTGGAAAATCAAAGAAGAACGTTTGCCACCCGGCAGCGTGGTGTTATTCCGCGAACCTACGGTTTGGGATAATTACGGGGGTTGGATTATAGCCGGGGTCTCGTTTTGTTTTGTTCAAGCGGTTCTTATCTTTG
>QHOS01000240.1 GCA_003219415.1 Verrucomicrobiota bacterium
TCAGGCGCGTTACCAAGAGCGCGACCCAAAGGACCCGACCAACCTGCGAAAGATACGCGACGGAATCAATATGGTCGAAGGCACATTGCCTATCAGCCTCGAGGAGCTTTACAACAAAGAGAAAAAACGGCCAAGCCGATCTGCGTTGTCCATCGAACAATTGCTGGAGCAATTAAAAAGCGAGAACGTACGCGAACGCAGCGCCAGCCGCACCGAAATCAATAAGCGGTTTTCATTTCCGTTCGCGTGTGTTGCGTTCGCGATCATTGGAGTCCCGCTTGGCGTCACGGCGCATCGTCGCGAGACCTCAATTGGGTTCGCTATGGGTTTGATCGTAGCTACGACCTACTTTCTCTTTGTCATCATCGGCGATACGCTGCGTGGAAATCCGCATGTGCACCCGGAACTGCTCGTCTGGTTTCCCAATGTTCTTTTCATCATCCTTGGTTTGTTTTTGTTCCGCCGGCTGGCACGCCAATAAGCCCGCCGCATCCTGATCTCTCGGAGATGTTCGGCATGGGCACCGATTTGTGCGCAGGTAAATGAGCTAGCGCACCTATGATCAGGCTTCCTCGGGCTCCGGTCCCAGCGAGAGCGAAGGTGACTCTGCTGGGCGAGGCGCTCGACGTTGGACGACTGGCATCCGTAATGTGTTCCATACGTAAACAGCCACGCAGGCGAGAACCAAAACGGACGCATAAGGGCGGATGTGCTTGAGCAGGTCAATCGCCCAGAGCGTTGCTTCGAGCTTCTTATCGATCAGCATTACGTGCACAATCATCGCCGTGCTCGCCGCGGAGATAATGAAATGAATGATGCTCAATCTGAAGCTGACTCCCAAGGCGACGGCACTAACTACCGCACCCCAGACGAAGTAGCGCTCATGCATCTGTCCCAGCAGCGTGAACATCAGCAGCCACGGAGCGGTGATCGCAATCAGGACGCGAGGGTCGCGATTGCGAACCTGCTGCGCAGCCCCGTACGCGCATACCGTGAGTGCGCCAAGATAGAGCAGCCGCAACGTCCATTGCAGTGTGAGATCGAAATGTAGAGATCCAAAATGGACCGAGCAGAATGGATCCTTCAATGACCAGCCAAGCTGGGAGAGAAGTGATGGAAGGTTGTAACATGAACTGATGACAAGGTAGGGGTAATGCTCGCTGCCGTACAGAAAACCGACTTGCAACCACGCGAAGCTTCCGCCAGTGAAGGCGCCAATCACAAACACAGCGCATCCGGTAATCCCGCTGATCCAGGCAATTTGATGTGGCAACCTGCGTTGCAGAATGAATGACCAGCTAGCACCAGTGACAGCAGCAAGTGCGAGCCAGGCCGCCGGCGTGCGTAGAAGCCACGGTGACGCGATTACTGCCGCAGTGGCAGTGAACCCTGCGATTACACACAGCGCGTGGTTCCATCTTTTTTGCCATAATGGCCAAAGAACAAAAAACGGCGTCACGAATAACAGCTGACCCTTAAACATTGCGCCTGCGGCCAACAGACAACCGCACACGAACCAGCGATTTTTCAGCGCTGCCAGCGCGCCGAATAGATAAAACGGCAGGATCCATACATCCCACTGTGGCCAGCCGTGCGCGTCGAGAATCATGGAGGGTTCAAGCCATGCCACGCTCGCCGCAGCGAGGCCGCACATCGAAGCGCGATCTCTTAACGGCAAACTAGGAAGCAAGGATGACCGCGTTGTTCGTGAGCATCGCTGCACGCACAGACGCACCAGGAAGAAAATTGCCACCGCGGAAAGCAGTTCGCATAACAGATTGATCTTCAATAACGGGTTGACCAGCTTTGGATGCCCGTCATCGACTCCGGGAAATTGATTACGCACCTCCTTCGCCCAGATCGCCATGACCAGAAGTCGAAGAGGTGGATAGTCGAGACCATAATCGCTCTGGTACGCCCTATCCTTGACCCGATCATAAAGTGCGAAGTAGCCGCGGCAGAATCCTGTGAATGAATTAGCCGTACTTTCGTCGGGCGATAGGCGCCGCGTTTCTTTCAGGGTTTCGCTGCCCCAGTAAAAAGCGTTGACGATGTCGTGCTGATAACGCACGTGCCTCGTGCTTTCTCCAATCCAGCGCCGTAACTGAACCCCGCCGAGGAAAAGCGCGACGACTAAAAGCGCGGCGAAGACGCGACGACTAAATTTGCTGACGAACAGTTGTTTATAGAGCGCCCATGTCGCCATCGGTT
>QHOS01000148.1 GCA_003219415.1 Verrucomicrobiota bacterium
CATAAAGGCGTCGCGGTCGCGGCTGGGAAACGCCGCCATACGCGTCGCCTCGGCATCCAGCTGATGTTCAAAAAAAATCGGAAGATCTTGCTGGGTCACTTCGCGGAGTGTAACAGTCATCTGATCAGACCCAACTACAATTCGACGAACCTTTGTTTCGCCTATTTCGGCTTTTCTCCGGGAGGGACGCCGGGTAAAAGGAAGCCATGCCTTCTTTTTTACCGGCGGCCCCGAAGCAGAGCAAGCCGAAATTACTCGACCAAGTTCGCCAGCTCATGCGACTGCGCCATTACAGTTTGCGCACCGAGGAGGCGTACGTCAGCTGGATTCGACGGTATATTCTTTTCAACGGTAAAAGGCATCCTCGTGAGCTCGACGAGAAACATGTGTCGCAATTTCTGACTGACCTCGCGATCAACGGCCGCGTTGCGGCGGCCACGCAAAACCAGGCGCTCAATGCGCTTTTGTTTTTGTACAAGGAAGTGTTGCAGCGTGAGCTCGAATTCATCGGCGGGACATTGCGGGTCAAGCGACCGCCCAAAGTGCCAAGCGTGTTGTCGCCAAACGAGGTGAAAGCCGTTCTTGCACAGTTGCACGGGCAATACCGGCTAATGGGTCTATTGCTCTACGGCAGCGGACTCCGACTGCTCGAGTGTCTCCGCTTGCGCGTCAAAGATGTCGATCTGCATTATCTGCACATCACGGTGCGCGATCCTAAAGGCGGTCGGGAGCGCAAGACGATGCTGCCGGTGAGTCTGGCAGCGCCGTTGCGAGAGCACCTGGCCAAAGTGAAAGCGCAGCATCAACGAGATTTAGCCGAGGGATTTGGCAGCGTGTATTTGCCCGACGCGCTGGAAAGGAAAATTCCCAGCGCCTCGCGGGAGTGGGCGTGGCAGTACATTTTTCCGGCGGAGCGGCGCTCAATTGATCCGCGCACGGGCACTGATCGCCGACATCATGTACATGAAAAGAATCTTCAAAACGCGGTGAAGACAGCGGTGCGCAAGGCGGGCATCAGCAAGCGCGCGAGTTGCCACACGCTCCGGCATTCGTTTGCGACGCATTTGTTGGAAAACGGTTATGATATTCGGACGGTGCAGGAGCTACTCGGGCACAAGGACGTGAGCACGACGATGATTTATACGCACGTGCTCAACAGGCCGGGCATTGGCGTGAAGAGTCCGCTGGATTAAGCGGTTCAGAAATCTGGATCGGAGCTCTGGGGCAGAGTCCAGAAACGGCGCGCCCGGCGGTCGCGCCCTACCTCACGCTGGTGCGCCCCCGAGGGCGCCGGGGAGTGGCGGTGTGACGTCAGGCGCGGCTACGACTTGCTTGGGCGGTTTTTCTGCCGGCATTTTTTTGCCGGGCGGCGGCGATGCGCCAGGCGGCGGGTTAATCAGACGCCCGTGATCGACGATCTCTTTGATCTGCGAGCCGTCGAGCGTTTCGTACTCAAGCAGCGCTTTTGCGATTACTTCCAGCTTATCGCGATTGGCGATGAGCGTTGTCTTCGCCAGTTGATAGGCGTCGTCGAGCAGTTTGCGTACTTCCTGATCTATTTGCTCCGCTGTCGCTTCGCTGTAGTCGCGCGCGCGGGAAATGTCGCGGCCGAGAAACACATAATCTTCGTGCTCGCCGTACTCGACCATTCCCATTTTTTCGCTCATGCCCCATTCGCAAACCATCCGGCGTGCAATTGCTGTAGCGGTCTTGATGTCGCCACGCGCGCCATTTGTGATGTCGCCGAAAACGATTTCCTCGGAGACGCGGCCGCCCATGCTCACTGCGAGACCAGCGAGTAACTCGTTTTTGCGATTGGTGTATTTGTCTTCCTCCGGCAACCACATCGTCGATCCAAGCGACGGGCCGCGCGGGATAATGGTGACTTTGTGCAGCGGCTCGGTGTGCGGAAGAAGTTCCAGCAACAGCGCGTGACCCGCTTCGTGATACGCTGTGTTTTCCTTTTCTTTTTCGCTGAGCGCCAGGCTCCGACGCTCTTTGCCCCAGCGAACTTTATCGCGCGCTTCTTCGAGCTCGGCGAGCGTGATTCCCTTTAATCCACGGCGCGCCGCGAGCAACGCCGCTTCGTTGATCACATTGGCAAGTTCCGCGCCCGAATAACCGGGGGTGCCGCGTGCGACGACTGCAAGATCGACGCCTTCGGCAAGTTTCACTTTCTTGGCGTGAACGCGCAGAATTTCTTCGCGTCCTTTCACGTCAGGCAAATTGACTGTGATCTGGCGATCGAAACGGCCGGGACGCAGCAATGCGGGATCGAGAACATCGGGCCGGTTTGTGGCCGCGATAATGATCACGCCTTCCTGCGTGTCAAAGCCGTCCATCTCCACAAGCAACGCGTTTAACGTTTGTTCGCGTTCGTCGTGACCGCCACCAACCCCGTGGCCGCGATGACGCCCGACTGCGTCAATCTCGTCGATGAAAATGATGCAGGGCGCAGATTTCTTGCCCTGCTCAAACATATCGCGCACGCGCGATGCGCCGACGCCGACAAACATCTCAACGAAGTCCGAGCCGCTGATGGAAAAGAAGGGGACGTCCGCCTCGCCCGCGATGGCGCGCGCGAGCAGTGTCTTACCAGTGCCCGGAGGCCCGACCATCAAGACGCCTTTTGGAATGCGTCCGCCGAGTTTTTGAAATTTTTTCGGATCGCGCAAAAACTCGACGAGCTCTTGCACTTCATCCTTTGCTTCCTCGACTCCGGCGACATCGCGAAATGTGATTTTATTTTTGTCGCGGGCGAGCATGCGCGCTTTCGATTTCCCGAAGTTAAGCGCACCTTTCCCGGCCATGCGGATTTGCTGGCGAAACAGGAAATAAAGCACCAGCAGGAAAAGAGCGATCGGCAGAAAACCGACCACGGTCTGCGCAAGCATGTTCGATTCAGTCTTGATGGCGGGCTGAATACCGGCTGCCGCGAGCTTTTGCTGCAAATCGTTTGTGAAAGTCAAATAGATCGTGGTTCGAAATGGCACTTGCTGGGACGCCGCCGAACCGGTTCCCTGGCGGACATAAGCGCCGCGCAGCGTCTGGGTGGGCCGGCCGTCTTCTACCACCAGCACGAGCGGATAGTTTTTGTCGTTAACGATCTGTTTATTCTCCACCAGCTCGAGAAACCGGTTATACGGCACGTCTTCGACCGGTTGCATTCCGCCGCGGTAAAAGAGCATCGCCATCGCGATCAGACTGAAAGCGATTACAATGAGGATAACGCCACGCCAATTAAAATTGGGTTCGCTCCCGCGGTTTTTATTTTCTCTCTGCGAGTTGCGATCGAACTGAGCCATACGAAAAAACGGATTTTACAGGTTTAAAAGGTTACCATGAACAAATTGGCAATGCAAAATGGAGCAAGCCACGTGATTCGTTACAATGTTAAAATTGTCCATTAATGTTAAATGATTTGACGCGGCGGAGGTATTCTTCGTTCGGATTTCGTCATTTTGTCCCCGCTTTTATATTCGTTGCCGCGCATTGCGTCGCTCGCCCGTTTCGGGTAAAATTCGCCCCCTAATCTTTACATGACAGAGCTTGTCTCATCAGTGGCAGATAGGATCGATCGGGCCGTGCAGCGGGTAACTCCGCTGGCGTATCGGGTGCGTCGGACAGGGCGCCGTTGGATGCGCCGGGCATTGCGCAAGCCCCGGAGCGTCTCCGAAGGGCCAAATATGCTGCCGGTGTTGATCCAGGTTCTGGCGAGCTTCACCAAAGCGGATGGCGTTCTGCTCGAGGAAGAGATCGACTCAAGTCTTGGTTTTCTTCGGTACGATTACCCGGAGGCGGTTTACTCCGAGTTGCGACAATTATTCCGGCAAGCCCTTTACGAGCAGCAAGATCTGGCTGCAATGGCGCAAAAACTTGGCGTGCAACTTAGCGCGGATCGTAAGATCATGCTCGGAGTTCAGCTTTACGACCTGATTTCGCAAGCCGGTTTGAAGCAGGAACAAGTCGTCGCGTTCTATTCGTTCATGTCGCAAATGGGCATGGCTGCCCAGGCAATCGACATCGTTTACCAACTCAACGCATCGGAAGATTCCGACCCGTCGATCTATCAGCACGGCGCGTCTCCGCTGGAGTCGCTCTCCTTCGGTCCGGACGGGAAAGCCGATGTGACGCTTAAGAACCTGAACGAGACCGATCGATTGATGGCTTTTCGTTATCACGAACTCATTTTGCTGAAGAATTATAGCGACCAAAACGTGTCCGTGCGCGGCAGACCGTTAGTGCGTGGCGGTTTTTGCCGCATCTATCCGGGCCAGCGCATCCTGGTAGGAGACCAGGTGCTCAGCTATCAGGAGCTGGCGCAATATTTCAATGCAAAGAAGAACGTTTCGCTTCCACAGATTTTCATTCGTGTAAATAGAGATTCGGACGAAGTGGGATTGGAACGCTCGCGAACGCGTGAAAGCGCGCTTCGGGTCACTTTCGGATTGAAGGTTCGCGTCAAAGCGCTGCGTGATGTGGATGCGGAGCTCAACGGCGTGAAATTAAAAGCCGGCACACAGGTCGATGCGAGCCTGGAAGACCGGATCGTCTTCCACAACAACAGCGAGATGGATTTGAGCGATCTGCGCCGGCGCGCGCGAGCGCTGGGTGGCCGGTTCCAACTGAAGGCGTCCAAATCGGAATACCTGGTTTCGAATGATCCAAGCCGGCTGGAAGCCGATGATATTCTGCTCTCGCCTGGCACGAGTGGCGACGTGCTGCTGAAGATCTTCTGTGATTACGATCGCCGGGTCGGTCAACTGGAAGTGATCGAAGCGGATCGCCCGATCATGGTGGGTCACACCGTGGTGCGCACCACAGCGCCGCTCAAAGACGGAGATACCATTCGTATCGACATCGGCCAATTTCTGCGATGCAACTTTTCGGAACGAATCATCGAGGAAGAGCGCAACATCATCCGCACGCTCGAGGCAAACGAAATCACGCACCGCTTTGGGAAAGGCCAAATTGGTCTCGAGGGAATCTCCTTTAACATCGCGCGTGGTGAGCTGGTTTGCGTAATGGGTGCGAGCGGCTCGGGAAAAAGCACGCTCATGAGAGTGCTGGCCGGCCAACTGCAGCCTACGAGCGGGGAGGTGGTCCTCAATGGGCAATCGCTGTATGAAAATCTCGACGCCTTGAAGCACTACGTCAGTTATATGCCTCAGCAGGATGCGTTCGACGAACATCTCACCATCGGCGAAAATCTGCTGTTTGCGGCGGCGATTCGCGCACCACACCTCTCAAGGCGCGATCGCACCCGGCGTTTGGAGGCAAAGTTAGTCGAGCTTGGACTCGGCGAACGCCGGGATGCAGTGGTCGGCAGTCCGGAGAAGAAAACGCTGAGCGGCGGCGAGAGAAAACGCCTCAATATTGGACTCGATATGATTGGCATGTCGGACGTCTACCTGTTTGACGAACCGACTTCTGGCCTTTCCTCAAAGGATTCCGAGCACGTCATGGAAATTATTCGGAGCATGGCGCACAACAAAATCGTCATTGTTACGATTCATCAGCCCAGCTCGAAAATTTTCCAGATGTTTCATAAGGCGATCCTGCTCGACAAAGGTGGGCGCCTCGTGTTTTTCGGAGCGCCGTCCGACATGCTTCGCTATTTCGCTGAGGCGGAACATCAGCATCAGTTCGGGGCGGAATTGGGCGCGTGCCCATCCTGCGGAACGACGCGTCCGGAATTCATTTTCGATGTGCTGGAAACGCCGCTGCGCGATCTGAGTGGCGACATCATTTACGAAGAAAACAGCCGCGGCCATCTTGTTGCCGCGCGCCGTTATTCACCAGAATTCTGGCGCGACAAATATGAAGCGTTTCGCCTGATCCAGGACGTCAAACAGGTTTCCCTGCGCAAAGAAGCGCCGTCTGCATTACCCGCGGCGCCGGTGCAGAAAAAGCGGCTGCCATTTCGGTGGCACGATGAGTGGACACAATTTCGTACCGTGCTGCGGCGCGCTTTCGTAAGCAAACTGCGCAACCGCGCCAACCTGGTTATCACGATCGGAGTTTCGCCTGTGCTGGCGTTGTTGATTGCAACCATCCTGCGTTATTCGGAGAGCGGGACATACGATTTCGCTTCCGCTTATCACATTCCAACGTTCTTGTTCCTCGGTTTGATCGTTGCGATGTTCCTCGGCCTGACCAACAGCGCCGATGACATCATCCGGGATCGGCCGGTGCTGCAGCGCGAGCGGAATGTCAACGTTCGTTTATCGTACTACGTGGTCTCGAAGACACTCACGCTTGGAGTGTTTGCCCTCGTTCAGTGCATCCTCTTTGTCATGATCGGCAATTACATTCTGGAAATCCGGGGAATGTTTTGGATCGATCTCGCGATCATGTTTATGACCGCCATAGGTGGTGTTGCGCTGGGTCTGCTCATCTCTTCGCTCGTGGCCGACCCGAAGACAGCAGCAAACATCGTCCCACTCGTTTTGATTCCGCAGATCATCATGGGAGGCGCGCTCATCAAATACGAGGACATGAATCGGAACCTGGGTCTGCTTTATTCCCTTTCGCATTGGTTCTCAGAACATCCGAGCGCGGACAAGAACAGGAAGACGGAAAGCAAGCTGCAGGTTCCGCTTGTCTGTCAATTCATCGCCATGCGCTGGTCTTACGAAGAGATGATTGTCGCACAGGCCAAGCTCAATCCCCTGACGCGGCGGCAGGATCGCGCGCAACGCGAGATCGACCGGCTCGTGGCAGAACATCGGAAAGATCCTGAAGCAGATAAGCGCTTGGAGGATCTCAAGGAAACGCTCGCTCTGCTTTCTGGTCTCGAGGCAAAATCGGTCGGCGAATTGGATCACTATCTCGGGTTGGTCGATCAAGTCCTGAATGGCAAAAGGCCATTCGATCGCGCGCTTTTCAAGAACGCCAACGGCCCGATCACAGCCGAGCAAATTTACGTGAATCAAAAGGTGTCGGACCTGATGTCCAACGCCGAGATGGATCAGAGCGACTACCGCCGGGGTAACAAGCCGAACGTGTTCTTCGGCGCCCAGAAACGGTATTTCGGAATAAAGTTTGGTGTGTTTTTCTTTAATACAGCTGTTCTGATTCTATCGACACTTGGATTGCTTGCGCTGCTGCATTGGATTTTGCGGAGAGAACTTGAAGTGCGGAGAAGCTGAATTTCATGTGTAGGGCGGGCGCTCCGCCTGCCATTCCACGATTTGGCAACCGGTGCGGTTGCCCTACAACGCCGAGCGGGGTAACAAGAGGGATGAGCAAACCAAAAACAAAACCAGCCCGTCTCATTGTCGCCACCAGCGATACGGATGCCGACATGCTTTACGCGACGAAATTTTGGGCGCCCGATCCATTCATCTTTCTCGAACGCAACGGTAAACGCACGCTCGTGCTGAGCGATTTGGAAATCGATCGTGGTCGCAAGCAAGCAGACGCAGATGAATTTGTCATGTTCAGCGAGATCGAGCGCGAAGTACAGGGAAAATCTAAAAAAGCGCCGCTCTACGAAAAAGTTCTGGCGCATTTTCTTAAAAAACGAGGCGTACGTTCAGTAGTTGTTCCTGCAAATTTTGGGGTTGGATACGCGGAGGAACTCGTCGCAAACAAGATACGTGTCCGCGCGACAAACGGATTTTTCTGGCCGGAGCGCGAGGCGAAATCGCAAAAGGAAGTCGAAATGATGGGCCAAGCCTTGCGAATCACGGAAAAAGGACTCAAGCGCGCGATCGAAATTTTGAAAGCGTCCAAGCCGGGTGCCAGAAAACGATTGCGCTGGAACGGCAAAGCGTTGACTTCCGAAATCCTCCGCGCCGAAATTGATTCTACGATCTTGCGCGCGGGCGGCATTCCAACCGGCACGATTGTCGCCGGTGGTGACCAGGCGTGTGATCCGCATGAGCGGGGCTACGGTCCGCTTTTCGCCGATTCACTGATTATCCTCGATGTTTTTCCACGCGACGCGAAGACCGGATATTTTGGCGACATGACTCGGACGGTGTTGCGCGGACGCGCGAGCGAAGGCCAGCGTAAGGTTTGGGAAACGGTAAAATCCGGTCAAGCGCTGGCGTTGAAGAGAATCAAGGCAGGAGTTGATGGGATGACGATTCACAAGGCGATCCAGGAATTTTTCGCTAAACGGGGTTTTCCGACTGAGGTGCGCAGAGGCCGACGGGTCGGATTCTTTCATGGCACCGGGCATGGACTTGGGCTGGAAATTCACGAGCATCCGCGTTTACAGAAGGTTGTTCTAAAAGAGCGACAGGTGGTGACCGTCGAGCCCGGCCTGTATTATCCAGGACTGGGCGGCGTGCGGCTGGAAGATGTGGTTTTGGTCACCAAAACGGGTTGCAAAATTCTGTCTCGATTTCCAAAGCAATTGGAAATCTAGTATCGCCGCGCATATCCCGATGTCATCCCAAGCAAAGCGAAGGATCCCGCCTATGAGTTTGGCACACGCTTTGACTGTAGGATGATCCATAGTCCTGCGAGTGGTTCCTCGCTTCGCTCGGAATGACGTTGGAGGAAATGAACGAAGCGCCCGATTGAGCGTCTAATTTGTTCCAGCCAGTAAAGTGACAATTGACTTCGATACATTAAATTAAGCTCGGTATGTTTTATCCATACGGTTTCGGTTTTGGATCTCATTGGCTGCTATATATCGGCGTCCCGCTGATCATCGGGATTTGGGCACAGATACGGGTCACGAGCGCGTTTCGAAAATGGGGTGAGGTCCGCGCAAGCTCCAACATCACCGGCGCGGAATGCGCGCGTGAAATTCTGCAAGCGGCTCAGATCAACGATGTCGATGTTGTGGAGACGAACGATTTTCTTGGAGACCATTACGACCCGAGAGACAAGAAGCTGCACCTCTCCAGCAGCGTGTACAACACGCCTTCAGTAGCGTCGCTGGGCATTGCCGCACATGAAACTGGGCACGCGATTCAACATGCGAAAGCATATGCGCCGCTCAAAGCGCGAATGGCGATCGTGCCGGTGACAATGGTTGCGTCGCAATTGCTGCCGTTCATCATTATCGGCGGTCTTTTCTTCCGGATCAGCGGTCTGATCACGCTCGGCATCTATTGCTATCTGGTCTTGCTGGTCTTCCAATTGATCACGCTCCCAGTGGAATTCGATGCCTCCCGGCGGGCAAAAATCATTTTGCAGCAGATGGGCATCGTACGGCCCGGGGAAGAAGTTGTCGGCGTGAACAAAGTCCTCAACGCGGCTGCCCTTACATACATCGCGGCATTCATCGCTGCGCTGGGAAACTTGCTCTGGCTGATGTCGATCCGCGATCGGCGTTGATCGAGCGCACTAGTGGAAATGGATCCCGCTCTCGCCTTACCTGCTCGCCGTATTTCGGATTTGTTGTCGTCCGGTCTCGAGGCTCGTGCTAAGTCTAGACGCGAGACAATGGACCAGCCGCGGGTCGATCCAGATCAAGAGTTGGTAACGCGTACGCAATCGGGCGATGCTGGCGCCTTCGATGAACTGGTCATCAAATACACTCCGCGTCTTTATGGTCTCGTGTACAACATGACCTCGAACCACGAGGACACGAACGATCTGTTGCAGGATATTTTCGCCAAAGCGTACCGCGCAATCCGCGGGTTCCGCGGCAAATCTTCCTTTTATACGTGGATTCATTCCATTGCTGTGAATATGACGCTCAATTTTCTGAAGAAACGCGGCCGGCGTTTTCAACTGAGCCTCGATGATGTCGATGCCAGCATTCAAAACGACAAGGAGTTCCTGGAAAGCACGGCCACGAGCAGTCCGGTGCGCGAAGCTGACTTGTCCGAGCTGCAGCGAAGATTGAACGAGGCCATGATGAAATTGTCTGATGAACACAGAGCCGTGGTTACCATGTTCCATATCCAGGGGATGCCCCACGCAGAGATTAGTAAAATCTTGCGCGTCTCGGAAGGAACGGTACGTTCCAGGCTCTTTTACGCGAATCGGCAGCTACAGAACTATCTGGATGAATTTCGGAAAAATCCTGTTTCCTAATCCGCGCTGAAAAATGGACGAGTTTGACGATAACGAAATCGCAAGGCTGCTTCGATTGAAGCGGTACGAACAGCCGCCGCCCGGCTACTTCGAGAATTTCCTGCATGAATTTCATCGCCGGCAGCGCGATGAAATGCTCCGCCAGCCGTTGTGGCGCATCTGTCTCGAGCGCGCTCACGGTTTGATGCTCCGCCTTGATGTTCGATCTCTCGCCTCGTATCCAGCTGCCGTCGCAGCAGTCCTGGTCTGCGCCGCAGTAATTTCATTAAAGATTTATCAGCAACCGGAGACGGCTCGCGTCGCTCTCCAGAACCCGCCGGCTTTGTCGGTGCCGGCAAGCGCGGAAGGGGAATGGAGCCTTACATCTCCGGTGGCCACGCAGATTTTCAGGACGCAGCCGGTTCGCCGTTTTAATGAAAGCGCCCAGACTCACCAAGCCGCAGCCCCGCCGCGCTACGTGCTCGATAGCGTCCCCGTGAGTTATGAGCCGACTTTCAGATTTTAGGAACGGTGTAGTCCGACGCGGGTTGCGCGTCCCCGTATCGCAAGTTAAGAATCTGCGCCTCATTATGCCTCGTAAAGCCGCGTTCGCGCTGATTTTTTGCTTTAGCGCCAGTTCGCTCTTTGCGCAGGAGCAGGACGCCAAGAAAGGTGGCGATCGGGTCAAGGACACCTTTGAGCGCGTCATGGCGCAGGCGGAGTCGGCTACAGCAGTTAGCCATCAGGTGAAAGACGTCTTTGAGCGTGCTGCGAAGGCAGTGGTCAAGATTCATGGTGTCGATGAGCACAGCCCAATTTGCGGCACTGGGTTTTTCATCGATCCCACTGGGACTCTTTACACTGCATACACGGTTGGAGGCGAAGCGGGAAATTTCACAATTGAATTCGGCGGTAAGAAATATCCCGCGCGTCAGCTTTTGGCAGACATCCGCAGCGGGACCGCCATGTTGAAGATCGATGCGCCCACTCCGGCCCTGCCGATTGGAAAATCCGAAGGACTGGAAGTAGCAACTCCTGTCATTGCGGTTGGCTATCCATTGGACTTACCGGAGACACCAAATTTTGGGATGATCGCGGGATTCGATCGCAAATATCTCGGTCGTTTTTTCTCGACGACGCATCTGCGCGTTAACCTGCCGACACAGCGTGGGGAAGCCGGCGCGCCACTTTTGAACATGAAAGGTGAGGTCGTTGGCATTGTGGTCAGCAGTCTCGAGAACAACTCAGCGTGTTACGCGGTGCCAATCGAGGCAGCCGAAAAAATTCGGGGCGATTTCATGCGTTTCGGAGAAGCCAGACATGGCTGGATCGGGATCAATGTCACCATGGCGCGGCAACCAGTGGAAGGTTCGGTTGCGGAAATGAAGCAGATCATGGAAGACACGCCAGCCGCCCGTTCCGGAATCAAATCCGGCGACATTCTCCTGCAAGTCGGCAGGAAGAGAGTAACGCAGCCGGAAGATGTGCTGGATGCCTCGTTCTTCATCACTGCCGGAGACATCGTTCCGATTACTGTGATGCGCGGAAATCAAAAACTGACTTTCAGTGTGCAGGCAACTCTTCATCCCGCCAGCCGGAGCGGAGTGTTGCTTGCCTCTCCCGGCACGCCCGCAATAAATCAGCAGGGGATCCCGCTCTCGCTCGGTTCCGACGTGCCACCCACGCCCTAAATTTCGATCGCAGATTCTTTTCAGCCGCGCATCCGGATAGCGCGGTCAGTTGAGTCACAGCATCTTGCGAAACTCGGGTTCGTCGATAATTCGCACGCCGAGTTCTTTCGCCTTGTCGAATTTGCTTCCGGGTTCGGCGCCTGCGAGGACGTAATCGGTTTTCCTGCTCACGCTGCCGGTGACATGGCCGCCGAGCATTTCGATTTTTTCTGTTGCTTCTTCCCGCGTCATCGACGGCAATGTTCCGGTAAGAACAAAAGTTTTCCCAGATAGGGGCAATTTCGCCGCTTTTCTTGACGAGACTTTTTCGCTCTTAGGGTGAATCCCGAGTTCTTTTATCCGGCGCAGAATTTTTTTTCCGGCTGCTGAGGCGAAGAAATCCAGGACGCTTTGTGCAACGACAGGTCCCACTTCCGTGGTGATGCCTCGGCCTTTTTCGGCTTTGCTTTTCGATGGCTTCGCGAAACCGGATTGGATGAGCCGATCGGCAATTTCCTTTGCATCCTCC
>QHOS01000087.1 GCA_003219415.1 Verrucomicrobiota bacterium
TCGTTCCCGTGACCGAAAGTGGCTGTCCGACGATCTTACTGCTCGATTCGTTTTAGGAGAAAGGCCGCCCCGAGAAACGTGATCAGCGCGCCCGCCAGAAGCACAATAAGATCGACAACATAAAACGAGACGCCGGCGTGGTACATGTTTACTAGCCGAAAAGCCCGACAAAAATGGGTGAGCGGGAAAAGTTCCGAGATGTATTGGATTGCTTTTGGCAGTTGCTCGAGTGGCGCAAATGCGCCTGAGAGAACAAAGACCGGCAACAGAAAGAAAACGGAAAATTGGATCGCTTGCGTTTGGGTGCGCGAGAAGGTCGAAATCAATAAACCCAGTCCGAGTGAACAGAGGAGGAACAGCAGGCAGATGAGGGCCAGCGCGTGAGGCTGATAAAATGCCACCCCAAAATGCCACCAACTAAGCGCCATAATCACCACTACCAGGCAAATGGAGACAACGAGATACGGCAGCATTTTCCCGATCACGATTTCACCGCGCTGCAGCGAAGTCACCAGCAATTGATAGAGTGTGCCCGATTCGCGTTCGCGGGCGATGGTGCAGGCCATGAGCGTGACAGTTAGCAATTGCAAAATCAACCCGATCACGCCTGGCACGACGTAATCGATGAAGCGCGACTTCGGATTGTACAAGTTCTTCGACTCCGCACTCCATGCGGTCATAAGCGAGACGAATTGTTTACGGATATCGATGGGCAATTTCTTGCCTAACTCGATCACCTCCTCCGGGAGTGACTCCACAAGTAGGTCGCGCTCTTTGGCTTGGAATGTGCCTAGATTCTTTTGCACAGCGCCTTCGACTGCACTGGCAGTGTTCGTGTCGCTGTCGTCGAGGTAAAGAGGTAGCGGCTTCGGGTCGCCCTTATTCAGGCTATCGGTCCAACCAACCGGGATTACCAGGGTCGCCTTCACTCCATTTCCGATCAGGTCCGACTCACCCTGAAAGTCGCGCGCTGGCATTCTCCAATGAAACGTTTTGTCCTTGGAAATGATCTCGATGAAATGGGCGGTGCGCGGCGTCTGATCGCGATCGATTAGCAACGCCGGGACGTCGGTGAGCTCAGTATTCTCGAAGGCATGCCCGAAAATTAGTGTAAAGAGAGGCGGAAGAATGATCAGTAAAAGCAAGACACGCCGATCGCGGTAGATGTGCAGGAATTCTTTGTAAGCGACGCTCGCAATTGCGCTCAATGATGGCCATTTCATGACGCCGATTTTTTCAAGACGCCATCGTAGCCCTGCGAATAGGCGGTGAAAACGTCCTCCATGTCGGGTTCTACCCAGCGTTCGCCCAACAAATTAAGATCTGGAAAGGGCCAGTTCTCACGCCATCTTGCCATCAATTTCTCCGGTTCCTGTGCGTACAGGCGCAGGCTGCCGCTGCGCAAGGAAACGCCCAGCAGCTCGGGCCGATCCCGCAATCGCACCAGTGCGGGCATGAGTGGTTCCACATCGATCTCGAGCAACCGCGCGCGAAAGCTCGATTTCAAAGCGCGTGGCGAAGCTTTCGCCAGCAGCCGCCCACTCTCGATAAAGCCCACTTCAGTGCATCGCTCCACCTCGTCCATGTAATGCGTAGTAACAAAGATCGTTTTTCCCTCGTTACTCAGATCATAGAGTAAGTTCCAGATTTGCTGCCGGTGAACGGGATCAAGGCCTGCTGTCGGTTCGTCGAAAAAAAGGAGCGGCGGATCGTGCACCAGTGCGCAACCGATCGCCAGCAATTGCCGCATACCGCCAGATAGACTTCCCGCGGCAGCATTAACTTTTTCGTCCAAGTCGCTCAGCCGAAGCAAGCGCTTGATCCGCCGCTCCAGTTCCGCACCCGGAACTCCATAGGCGCCGCCGAAAAAGCGGAAGTTCTCCAGCACGGTGAGATCACGGTAAAGGCTAAAGCGTTGCGGAACGTAGCCGAACTTCGTCCTAACATGTTGTCGATCTTTCCAAACATCCGTGCCTGCGATTGTTGCAATTCCAGCGGTCGGATGAGTCAGGCCGCACAACATTCGAATCGTGGTCGTTTTTCCCGCACCATTCGCCCCTAGAAAACCAAAGATCGTTCCGGGCGCGATAGTGAGTGAAAGATCCTGCACAGCATGGACGTTACCGAAACTCTTGCTCAGATGATCGAGCACGATCACCGGTTCGCTCATGATGAAACTCTATTGCGATGATCCAAAAAATTTGCAACCATTTGGCATTTGCCGTCAGATATGTTGATCATGAAAGCTAAGATGCTGAACCTCCAGCGGTACTTCTCTGTAAGGGCGACCGGCCTCTTGTTCGTACTGTTGGTCTTGCGCCTGGGACTGACAACCGCACGCGCTGACGCCGTCTCAGAGCTCGCCTCGTTTTCCATTTTTGGCAAGGCCGATCTCGTGCAGCTCGCGAAAAGCGATGCGAAAACGGCGCACGGACCGCCGATGAGTAATCCGCGATTTCTCGCCGTGCAAAGCTGCTACGTCGTGCCGGGTTCGCCCAACCAGCAAATCGAAGCGTTGCGGCGGTGGGACCCAACAAGGCACCGCGAACTAAAGGTTTTTTTACATTCTGATTTACCGCTGAGCCCTTCCCCGGCCAATTTCGAAAAACTGAAAGACGCGCCCGGTAACAGTTCAGTGCGTTCATTCGTCACAGCGACTCAAAAACTCAGTCCTGAACTCCAAATTAGCCGGGACGAGACAAAGAAATTTTCTGCCGGGGCCGCAGGGGGCGGAGGCGCGATGCCTTCAGCGGTTACGGCGTTCTGGGCAGATGTGCTGGCTACGCGATCGAAAAGCTTCGTGTCGAGCGGTATGTCCGGTCAACCGCCCTACGATCATGCCGGTCCGTCTGTTCGGGCGAGCGACGAAGTAAACGGATTGTTGCGCGAGCAAGGGAAAATCCGCAATCAGTTTTCCGGGTTACTTGGAGCCACAGGTATTGGACGCGGCGCTGGATCGCTCAAGCCGGAATTGTATTGGGAGCTTCTCGATGTGGATGATCAAGGCGTAGTAACGCTGGGTGCATCTTATAGCCGCGGCGGGGCCGGCGGGACCTATCAAGCTGCGGATGTTCTTTACTATGCGAGCGGTGGTTACTACCTTGCTCTTACATTGTATCAGATGTGGCCAGTTACAGTGGAAGGGAAACCTTCAACCCTGGTCTGGCGCGGCGACATGATCTCCGCTGCGTCGCTGGGCTCCCTGCATGGCGTGGAACGGCTTGCGTCGGAGTCGGTGACGATGAAAAACATCACCAAAGCCGTCACACTCTTTCAGCGCGATACGAGTGGAGGTCGTTGAACGGTGAAACGCTTGGTCTGTCGAGTTTTCGCTGTTGTTTGCGCAGCATCGTCGTTGTTGGTTGCGACGCGAATTTTCGCCGAGGAAAACACGGGTAACTGGTTCGGATCGCTGAGTCACCTCCCCGTTGAGTATACCGCGGAAGATACCTATGTCGGCGGTGGTGACGTCAAACGCGGGCCTAACAAGAGCGTGCGCGATTTCGACGAAAATGATTCGATCGTGCATTTGGTATTCACTCCACGGATTAAGCCTGGCGTTCTGCGGCTTGGCGCGGAGTGGGAACGATTCTCATTCGGCCTTCCCGATGGTGCACCACTTCCGGACACACTGCAGTCAGTCAGCCTGGTTATGGGACTGGACATGCAGTTTTCTGATTCAATTATCGTGAGGGCCGAAGGTCAGCCCGGTGTGTACGATACTGAGTTCGATAATTTGGGGTGGGACAGTTTCAATTTCCCGTTCCTCGTCGGCGGCACCTACATTTACAGTCCCAATCTGCAGCTCGTCCTCGGCGTCAGCGTCGATATCGAGCGGAAATACCCGGTTATTCCTGTCGCTGGAATTCGCTGGAAAATTGCCCCGCAATGGCTTCTCGATGCCGTGCTGCCAACTCCGCGTCTGCAATTTGAGATGAGCAGAGATGTGTCGCTGTACATAGGGGGGAACGTGAAGCAAACCAGTTACCGTGTACCGGACGATTTCGGGGACGCACATGGAATCCCGAGGCTCAATCACGCCATACTCACCTACAGCGAAGTGCGAACGGGGGTGGGATTGGACTGGAAGATTTCCCCGATTATTACGGCCACCGGCGAAGTCGGCTACCAACCGTACAGAAACTTCGATTTCTATCGCGCCGACGTGCGCTACCACCAGGACGGTGGCGCCCCGTACGGAATGATTTCGTTACACGGCGCGTTCTGAGCATAGCCGGTAGTTGAATGCTGGGCCGTGAGCACCCGGACAAGCCTCGCCACAATAACGGTCTGGCAGGCGCTGCCCCGTGTGCTTTACCGCAGTGTCTTATCCAAGGCACCGATCTTGCGAGTCTCTGGCCATCGCGACGCTACGCCTAACACCACCAGGATTGTTCCAATGCCTCCTGCGACGACGGAAATCACCGGACCAAACAATGCAGCCGTCAATCCGGATTCCAGCGCACCGAATTCGTTCGATGTGCCGATAAAAATATTATTCACCGACGAAACGCGTCCGCGCATTTCATCAGGCGTGACCAGCTGCACGATGGAACCACGAATGATGACGCTGACGCTGTCGAACGCGCCAACAAGAAACAATAAACCCAGCGATAACCAGAAGACTTTAGACAAGCCAAACAGGATCGTCGCAATTCCAAACCCGGAGACACACCAGAGTAACGTTTTGCCCGTCTGCTTCATCGGCGGCAGATGCGCTACGACCAACGCCATCGCAAAGGCGCCGACGGCCGGGGCCGCACGCATCCAACCAAGACCAACCGGTCCGCAGTGCAGAATCTGATCGGCGAAAATCGGCATCAGTGCGGTCGCGCCTCCCAGCAGGACCGCGAACAGATCCAGGGTGATTGTTGCCAGGATCACTTTTCTCCGAAATACAAAACGGAGTCCGGCCATGAGGCTTTTCCACGTGCCGGCCTCACTGCGGTCTCGTCTCTGCGTGCTGCGGTGGATCGGGAGAACCAAAAGAAAGAAGCAAAACGCGCACAGCGCATCCACCAGGTACACAAACGGGAACCCAATGTACGCGATCAGCAATCCGCTCAGCGCAGGCCCAACAACGGATCCAATTTGAAAAACGCTGTTATTCCATGTCACCGCGTTCGCAAAAGCATCACGAGGAATCAACGTAGGAAAAAATGAACTGCGCGCCGCCCAACTGAATGTGCGCGCCACGGCTCCGAGAAAAAGAAGAAGATAGATCAACGGAATCGATGCGTCGTCGAAATGGAAGATTGGATAATGCCGCTCAAAAATCCCGGCAATGGCCGCCAAGACACGATTACTTCCACGCAATGGTGCAATCGCAGGAATGGCGAGATGTTTCCAAGAAACCAACGCCAGCGCTAGCGATGTCAGTACGCTAAAAATTTGCGAGACCAGAATAATGCGTTTTCGACTGAATCGGTCCGCCAAATGACCAGCGGGCAACGACAGCGTCACGACCGGCACGACAATAACCAAGCCAACCAGCCCAAGCGCGGTCGCCGAATGAGTGCGCGCATAAACTTCCCATTCAACCGCCACAGCCAGCATCAGCCGGCCGGTGATCGAAAGTAGATTACCGGCCGTGAACAAGCTGAAGTCCCCAAAGCGGAATGCGGCGTAAGGATCATGTGTACGAGGCGCCAATTCGATTGGCGTGGAAATCGCCGGGCGTTCACCCTCAGGCGATTGATAGGAACCTGGATCGACTCGTTGCGGCATGGTCGAGCGCGTTCAGTCGAACACGCGCACGAGATTGTAAATTGAGCGGCCAGCGCCGCAACCCATAGCATTGTGCTATTCGTTCGCCTGAGATCGAAAGCCCCAGCACGTGGTTGCCAACCGCAGGGTGGCCAGCCATATCCCACACCCCAAAGAATTTGCACAAACCCTGCCGATTTTTCTTCCATTCCCCAAAACGAATGCGGTAAAGTCGGCCCCTTCAGAGGAAAATGGATAACATCATCGAGGCGAGAGAACTGCAAATTGAACGCAAGCATTTCTACGTGGAGCTCCGGGAAAACGAGCGCGGGAGATTCTTGCGCATTACTGAAGAAGCTCATGGCCGCCGCAACAGCATCATCGTGCCGAGCACTGGGGTCGATGACTTTACGGCGACGATTGCTGAAGTTCTGACGAACAACGAAGGCGCGCCAGCTTAAACCGCTGGATTGCTTGGTTTGGCTTTGCGTAGAGGCAGCCAGGTCGGCTGCAACCGTTTCTGACCTCTAAAGAATACCACTGTCCGAGCTTTCAGGATCGTTGACAGGGCGACACCCGAAACTACTTTGGCCCTTTCGTTCCTTGTCGATTTTTTCGCATCCCCAAATATGGCCACAAGACACAAATTCGCGGTTCGAAAATCACTTCGGCGCAGATCAAAGAAATCGAAATTGCCGGCGAGTAGCCGCGCTCGCGTGAAAAAAACGAAAAAGCCGCATTACGTTTATCACTTCGGCGACGGCCACGCGGATGGATCAGGCGGGATGAAACCGTTGCTGGGCGGCAAAGGCGCAAATCTCCACGAAATGACGCGCATCAGTCTGCCGGTTCCACCGGGGTTCACCATCACGACTGAAGTATGCACTCACTTTTACGCTCATAACCGGACTTACCCTCGAGAGCTGGAGGCGGAAGTCGCGGCCGCGCTGGCAAAAGTCGAAAATTCCGTTGGAAAAAAATTTGGTGACAAAGAACGACCTTTGCTCGTGTCCGTGCGATCGGGCGCGCGGGATTCCATGCCCGGAATGATGGACACCATCCTTAACCTCGGAATGAATGACCAGGTCGTCGAGATTGTCGCGCAAAAAACAAACAACGCGCGTTTTGCCTGGGATTCATACCGCCGTTTCCTGCAAATGTACGGTGACGTGGTCATGGGTGTTCAAAAACGGCCGGGCGAAGACCATGAACCATTTGAGGCGGTCATCGAGCATCTAAAGGATGAACGCTACGGTAAACACGACTTCCCGGACGTCAGATTGACGGTCGCCGACCTCAAGGAGCTTGTGCAGCGGTTTAAAGCGTTGATCAAAGAGCGCACGAGGAAATCGTTTCCGCAGGATCCGCAAGCGCAGCTTTGGGGCGCGATCGGCGCGGTTTTTGGATCGTGGATGAACGATCGCGCGATTGTTTATCGTCGGAAATACGGAATCCCGCGCGAATGGGGGACAGCCGTGAATGTGCAAACGATGGTGTTCGGAAACATGGGGAAAACGAGCGCAACGGGAGTGGCATTTACGCGCGACCCGGCGACCGGTGAAAAAGTTTTTTATGGCGAGTATTTGATCAACGCCCAGGGCGAAGACGTCGTTGCAGGCGTACGCACGCCGCACCCAATCGCCGATTTGGCGAATGAAATGCCGGCGGCTCACAAAGAGCTGATGAAAGTCCGCGCGATCCTTGAACGTCATTTCAAGGACATGCAGGATCTGGAGTTCACAGTGGAGGAAAATCGTCTCTACATTCTCCAAACTCGCAACGGGAAACGCACAGGGCATGCTGCCGTTCGTATTGCTGTCGATATGGTCGATGAAAAATTGATCACAAAGAAGGATGCGGTGCGCCGTATCCCCGCGGATTCGCTTGCTCATCTCCTGGCCCCGATCTTCGACAGGCAATCAGCGAAGCAGGCGAAAAAGATCGGCACCGGTTTGGCCGCCGGCCCAGGCGCGGCTTGCGGGCGGGTTGTGTTTAGTGCGGAAGAAGCTGTCATCCGCTCGGAGAAAGGGGAGAAAGTCGTGCTCGCGCGCATTGAAACTTCGCCAGAAGACCTGCGCGGCATGATTGCCGCCGAAGGCATCCTAACGTCCCGCGGCGGTGTCTCGTCGCATGCGGCCCTGGTCGCGCGGCAAATGGGAAAAGTATGCGTGTGCGGCGCGACGGGAATCCAAATCGATTACCAAAAGCGCACACTCAGCGCCAACGGCACGACGTTGAATCGAGGCGATTACATCTCCATCGATGGAACCGCGGGAGAGGTGTTTGCCGGCGAAGTCGCAACTGCGCCGTCGGAAATCGTTCAGGTGCTGGTCGACCGTTCTCTCGATCCGAAAAAGAGCATCGTTTACCAAGAGTACGCAAAACTAATGAAGTGGACGGATCAATTCCGCATCCTGGGCGTGCGCACAAATGCGGATACACCCGAGCAGGTAACAAACGCGGTCGCGTTCGGTGCGGAAGGCATCGGGCTTTGCCGAACAGAGCATATGTTTTTCGAGGGCGATCGGATTGACGCCATGCGTGAGATGATTCTCGCCGGTACGAAGGACGAGCGGGCACGCGCACTGGCCAAACTACTTCCCTATCAGCGCGCTGATTTCATTGGCATCTTCACGGCGTTAAAAGGTTTGCCCGCCACCATTCGTTTTCTCGATCCACCACTCCACGAATTCCTTCCCAACGATCACGCGCAGCAAAACGAACTTGCGAACAAGCTCGGCGTGGCTGTCGAACAAATCGCCCGCCGCGTGCATGAGCTGCACGAATTTAATCCAATGCTCGGTCATCGGGGGTGCCGGCTCGGCATTGTCTATCCGGAAATTTCCGAAATGCAGGCACGCGCGATCTTTGAGGCTGCAGCCAAAGTGCAAGCCAAAGGCATCAAGGTCCGCCCTGAAATCATGATTCCGCTGGTTGGATTTCCGCGCGAGCTGAAGCTTCAAATCGAAATCGTTCGCCGCGTGGCCAGAGATGTCGCGAAGGATAAAAACAGGAAATTCAATTATCTCGTCGGGACGATGATCGAAATCCCGCGCGCCGCGTTGGTCGCAGATCAGATTGCGCAGGATGCCGAGTTCTTCAGTTTCGGCACAAACGATCTTACCCAAACAACACTGGGAATGAGCCGGGACGATTCGGGAAGCTTTCTTCCCGCTTACGCCGAGCTCGATATCGTCGATTCAAATCCGTTCGCATCGATCGATCAAAAAGGCGTGGGCCGCCTCATGGAAATAACGCGCGACTTCGGACGCAAGACCCGGCCAAACATCAAACTGGGAATTTGCGGCGAACACGGTGGCGAACCGGCGAGTGTCAAATTCTGTCAC
>QHOS01000088.1 GCA_003219415.1 Verrucomicrobiota bacterium
ATTTGAGCGAGCCACCGCCGAGCGCGAATCCAAATATCACCAGCCCAGCAATCGCCGCGATCCTTAACAACATGAAAACGCTTTGCACACTGCTGCCCGCGCGCGCTCCCAGGCAGTTAATGCCGGTTAGTCCGAGCAGCACCACAGCCGCGATCACGCTGCCGTTCCAAGCTACTCCCGTAAGCGCGCGAAAGTAGGACGCGAAAATGACTGCCACCGCAGCCATACCGCCGGTCTGCGTCACAAGAAGCAGTCCCCATCCATATACAAAGGCAACCGCAGGATGATATGCCTCGCGCAAGTACAGATATTGGCCACCGGTTCCGGGCAAACGAGTTGCCAATTCAGCCCAGATAAACGCGCCCCACATCGCGAAAATCCCGCCCAACACCCAAACGCCGAGGATTAAGAATGGCGTATGAACGCGATGCGCTACCTCGGACGGATTAACGAAAATCCCCGCGCCGACGATGCCGCCCATGACAATCATGGTGGCATCGAACAACCCAAGTTGCCTGCGAGGCTTTAACGCATCCGATTTTGTCATTCCGAGGGACCTCTTCACGATGTCATTCTGAGGGAAGCGAAGAATCTCTGATCATTTCTGGACGGATCACCTGCGAAAACAACCAGAGATGTTTCGCGAAGCCTGCCCTGAGTGATATCGAAGGGCTCAACATGACAGGACACACTTTTTCAAGCGTACCGGATCACAATCTTAGGCTAGCGATTCAGTTCGTAGATTTTGAATTCTGGAGTCGCCTCCAGCAGCGTTGCACCCTCGGTGAGATGCTGAGTGAACTCAGGATAAGATTCCAACCACCAAAACCTGGGCGTGGTAAAAACAAAATGCGTTGCGCCCTGGCGACGCAGTCGCTCAAGATCGGCAATCGCTTGCTGGCTGTTCTTTGGATTGCCGCCGTAAATCCCATTTTGCTCGAGAAAATGCCAGCCTTTGCGCTTCGCATAATAGAATATGGTTGGATTGCCACCGTCCACCGCGACAATCAATGCATCGCTCGCCGTAAGCTTGTTTAATTCCAGACCAGCATCGCGAAGTTGTGCGGCTGATGATTCATAAAGAGGTCGTACGTACAGGAAGGCCAGAATTGCAAACGAACCTGCAAGCAAGATCGACAAGGCCACGACCGCAACGCGCGAAGAAATTTTCGATTCAAAAAACGCGCAACCGGCGCCGGCAAACGCAGCGGTGATGGGCACCAGAGGTAGCTGGTACCAGGGATGGCGATTGCCGTAACCGACGGCTAGAACAAACAGAACCATGGCAGCCAGCCACCAATCAAAGAAGCAGCCGAATCTTCCCCGCGGCGCTACGAACAAACCGATTAGCGCTAGGATTGCGAGAATCGGTGTCAGACTCGACGTCGCAGTTTGTTGCGCGATATCCCAGTACCACGAAAAACTTTCCAGTCGAACTCCACCGGCACCAAAGAAATGATACGGATAGAATCTTTCGGCGATTTGACGCGCATGCCAATACCACACGACCGAAGGTAAGACGGCGATCGCGATGAACAGCAGCAGCTGTAGCCGGGATCGGCGATCCCGGCTTCTTACTAGGTCTGCTTGACGTTGGCCGGGATCACCGATCCCGGCTACAAGCAGATACAAAATCGGCGCGGCAATCACGATGCTCGTGATCTTGATCAGGATGGACAAGGAAATCGTAATCGCAGCCAGATAAAACGGCGCGATTTTGCGATCGCGAACCCAACGCAGAAAAAAATACAATCCGATGATTCCCAGGCTGAGCGATGGCACATCCGGCATGAAGGAGCGCCCGGCAAAGATGTTCAGTGGCGAAAAAGCGTAGAAAAACGTAGCCCAAATCGCAGCAGTGCCGCAGAAGATCTCGCGCACGAGCAAAAAGAAAAATGGGAGAGAGATAGCGAAGAAAATCACGGACTGGCTGCGACCAATCCATTCGTGAATACCGGCAAATTTGTAATAGATCGCCGCGAGAAAAGGTAGAATGGGAAACTCTGTTCCCACGTACCCCCCTGACCCGCCGGCCCAGTCAATCTGCGGGTAACCAAAACGAAAACCGTGTTCGACAAAGTTGCGGGCAATCGCCGCGACATCGCTTTGTCTCCAACTCCAATAATCGACGTAGGGCTGATCGATCAAGATAAGCCGCACCGCGACCGCGAGAATCCAAAGCGCTATCGCTAGCTTGACCGAAGTAGTGCCCTGCTCCTCTCCGAATATCCATCGATTGGATGGATTCAGTCCGCAGTCAGCGTTGAGGGATGGGCTTGGCATGAATCCACCTCTCCCCTTCCGTGAGGGGAGAGGATTGCTTGCCGCGCCGGAGCGCTGCGTAGGCGGGAGGTGAGGGGTTTGCGCCATGGCGTCCTAGGAAACCAACCCTCACCCTACCCCCTCCGTTCGCGAAGGGAGAGGCGAAAACGTGAGGCAAACAATACAAGTGCAGAATGCGCCGTTACCAAAGTTGCCATTTTGCGCGCTCTCATATGCACACCGTGCAAGCGTCTTGACAGCTGCTGTAAAGTCAATCGTGTAGGGAATCTAATTACGGGAAAGAGGTTAGCATGAAATCGACGGCTCTCGTTTCTCAGCCGAGGTTTGGCTCCGCCGCGGGTGCGAGTTTGTTTGCACTGGCGCTGCTTATCATTTCACACATTGGCGTGGTGCACGCTCAGAACGAACCGATTCTCGTCCCCGACGCCGTTGATTATCAGAAATTGCTCCCCATTTTACCGGACCCGCCGCAAGGCTGGGTCGCTGACAAAGCGGAAGGTTCGACGGAAGATGTCGGGGGATTCAGAATCACAAACGTACATCGCGATTATCACAAGGGCGAGGGTGATAAGGCGCCAACAGCAGCGATCAGCATACTCGATTCCGTAGCGAATCCGGATTACGTGAACGCCACGACGGCTGCCTGGAACAACAACAGCGAAACCACCGAAGGTTACGGCAAGTCTGTCACCATCGATGGTAATCCTGGTTTCGAAGCCTTCGAGAAAGAAAGCAAGCATGCTACTCTCTGGGTCATGATCGCCAATCGTTATTTCGTTCAAATCGAGCTGCAGAACCAGGATCCAAAAGAATTACAGGAATGGGTCAAACACGTCGATTTGAAGAAGCTAGCGGCGATTAAGTGACAAGCGGCACGTGCTTCCCTGCCGCGTGAGAAGTGAAAGGTGATTAGTGAGAAGTCGCGTGCAAATTCACTTTTCACCTCTCACTAATCACTTCTCACTTTTCTTCTCAGCCTCGCTAGTCATCGGCACGAAACGCACCGGCAGCGTGGCGCTTTGTTTCAATTGGCCCTTTTTCTTTTCCAGCAGGTACAATTCCTGAGCAAATCGGTCGCCGATAGGAATGACCATGCGCCCGTCGTCTTTTAGCTGATCGACGAGCAGCTGTGGAACTTTGTCCGGTGCGCATGTCACGATAATCGCATCGAACGGTCCCGCTTCCGGCCAGCCCTTGTAACCATCACCGGCTTTCACGTGGACATTTTTGTAGCCAAGCCGCTGCAATGCCGCCTCGGCACCTTTTGCCAGTGGCTCGACGATTTCGATCGAGTACACGTCGGAAACGAGCTCAGCCAAAATCGCCGCCTGATAACCTGAGCCTGTTCCGACTTCCAAAACCCGATCGCTCGGTTTCGGGCGCAATTGCTCTGTCATGAACGCCACGACGTATGGCTGCGAAATGGTTTGACCATAACCAATCGGCAACGGGCCGTCTTCATAACTGGCAGCTCGCGATTCCGGGGCGACAAATTCTTCTCGTGGCACTTTCGCCATCGCACTGAGAACGCGCGCGTCATTGATACCACGTGTCATCAGTTGCCGCTGGACCATCTGCTGACGCTGCGCGGCAAAATCGGAGACTGGCGGCGCGTCTTGCCCACAACCGCCCGCGGCAATCGCAGCGAGAATCAGAAATTGCAAAGCGCGTCTCACACAAAAAGTGTAATTCATACACAGGCGACGCGAAAGCTGTCGCCATCGAACTCTGCGCGACACAATGCCGCGCCTGGTTGCGGGGCGCGGCTCTCGGAAACCTGTTCCGGCAGCAGTGCTCAAGATCCAGGCATGAGCATGCCAGTCGTCGGACAGCTTGATATTCTTGAGAAGAGAGACGCTTGGCCTCTTGCGCGTGGGTCAGTCGCTGAGCCGCCGGCGATCCAAGACATCGCGCCACTTCGATTTGTGAGCCGGCCGCTAGCTGCGCCAGCTAGCGGCCGTCGAGTTGCTTCACACCTTTCCCCGTTCTCAGAATGTCTGTCAGAATGCGGGGCAAGGAGGCACTTGTGGGCAACCTGGGTCGTCCACGTCGATCCGTCTCATGGCGCCGTGCGGAACGATCTGAACTGCGACATCTTTCGCCTCGGCGCCCGTCTCGTTAACCACGTTGTGTACGTCCCCGCAGCCGATGTCGATTTTTGCCACGCAAATAAACCATCAACCGGCGGCGAGGGGCCGCGAGTCGCGGCCCCCACGCCAACAGCGTCATGGGACCGGCTGGAAGTAGTGCTTCGCCATGTAGTGGACGACCTTCCTGCCGAGGATCTTCGCCTGTACGTCGGCAGTCCGGAAGTGCAGGCCCGCCCAGATGCGGGCGTCGATGATCTCCTTGAGAGCGTCTGAGAATCGGTCGAAGTAGCGCGTTTCGCCTGGGAAACGGGAGCTTATCACGCCGAACCGGATCTTGTCCGTGCCGAAGAACATTTGCAGCACCTCGAGGTGCGCGCCGTCGCCACTGAGGTGTCCTGATGGGTGCTCGGGGTACGGCGCGGTGAGGAGCGCAGTCCACGACGGGTCGGGATCGGTGTCCGGATCGCCGTCCTCGTTCGCCCGCTGGATCGCCGTCCACGGACGCCAGAAGTCCCAGTAGTACTTGTCGTTCCAGCAGTTGATCGCGGCGTCGCCGGCGCTCAGGTTCAGCATCGCGAACAGGAGGGCGCTGTCACCGATGTCAACTGCGTATTGATCGATCAGGTTCCGGGCGACGCGGTTCCACGCCAGCGGCGGCGGGGCGCCCTGCCAGAAAATCGCGATATGCGTCTGCTCGGATGTGCGAACCGTGCTGTTTATCGAGCCGAGCGCCTTGACCTCGTTGAAGTCCTCCGCGTATGCGGTGCTGGTGAGCGCGTTCGGGCCGTCGGTGCGGAACTGAGACGAGCTCTGCATCAGGAACGGCAGCACCCCGCCGACCCACGGGGTCGGATCAAGAATCGGTGTTCCATCAGGGTTCAACAGTGGCTGCCAATGCCCGGGTTCATAGTTCGGCACCCACGGGGACGGCCCGAAGCGTCCGTCGTTCTGACGAGCGGCGAGCATCGCATTGGCCGCGGCGTTCCCCGCTGCTATCCCATCGTCCCTATGCTGGCCGGGCGGTATCCCTGCGAGCGAGGCGGCGTATGCCGCGTCCAGCGACGCCTGCAAAATCGCCCGATTTGGGAACGGGATGCCCGGGGGCACCGTGGAGACGATGTTAGAGAGAACGCTGTAAGCCGCAGTCGCGGCAGCGGCCTCCTTCGAGGCATTCGCGTTGAAACGCGTCGCGAGGAGATACGGCCGATGCCTCGGCTCGATTGCGTTGATCGCATCATAGACGGCGCCTTGCGTCATCCCCATGTTGACTTGGAGGGCATTTGGTGCGCCGCCCGCCGCTGGAGGGAACGCGGCGAGTGTGTCCGTCGCGATCTGGTTCCAATGCGCAACCTCGTTGGCTTGCGCGATCAGGGGCGACGCGAGCGCGACGAGCGACAGTGCGATGAGAAGTGGCAGAATTAGTATTTTTTTGAACTGAGTCAGTGGATTCATTGTTCTTCCTTTCTTTTGGTTTCGCGGTTTGCTTTTCATTGTGATAAAAAAAGTGGACTGCGATGGGCTAGTGTTATCGCGGGGGCCCGAAGGTGAGGAATTCCGGGCGGCCGAAGCCGGAGGCAAAAACGGTGTACGAGCCTCCGCCAGGAGGGAACTTCAAGATATCGCCGTCCGGAATCGCATTTGCCTCGGCTACGAAGAGATTGCCCGAGCCGTCAAAGGCCAGGCCCCGAGGAAAAGTTAGGCCGGTAGCGAAGATGCTCTTCATGCCGCTTGGGCTGAAATAGACAATCGAGTCGGCTTCCGGATCGCTAAACGTTTCGATGGAAACGAACAGATTGCCACTGCTATCAAAGGCCAGGCCCACAGGATACTCGCCCTCAGCAAACTCGCTTGGCCCGACGAAAACAGTGCGGGTCCCATTCGGAGCGAATTTATAGATTGTTTGTGCGCCGCCGTCGGCTGCATAGAGATTGCCCGCGTTGTCGAAAGCCAGTCCCCAGTTTGGTTGTGGCTCATTGCCCGGCGTAGTACCGGGAACGGAGCCGAAGACGATCCGTTCTCCATCTGATGTGAACTTGAAGATGGTGCCGGCCTCTGTGGGACTTCTGTCATCTGTCGCCATAACATAGGCATTGCCCGCGATGTCTACGGCGAGGCCTTCAAAGAAAAAGTAAGCGGCACTGCCAGCGGTGCTGGCCTTGTTACGCAGGCTAAATCTGAGCACTCTCCCAATAGAATGGTCGTCCGGCTGAACGGTTTGCGCTGCGAAAAGATTGCCGATGCTGTCAAAGGCCAACCCTCGGGGGAATAACAACCCCGAAGCGTAGGTACTTTGCGTCCCATCCGGCGTGAACTCGAAGATTTTGTGCGTTCCGGGGAATTGAGCTGAGACGTAGAGGTTTTGTGCGTGAGCGGTTATTGCTAACGCGAAGATCGCGCTCAAACTGAGGAATATGTTTCGGAGGATTCGTATTTTTTTGAAGTGAGTTAGGGGATTCATGGTTTTTCCTTTTCTTTTTTGAGGCTGGATTGTTGTGGTTACAGCAGATGTACAGCCGGAAATTCCGCCTGAGGTTACGCGGAAAATGCGGAAATCTTTTGAAGACCCGCCTTCGCTAAGGCTTTCGGCGTGGCAGGCCGCGGATTACCCCCCACGGCGGGCAGGCTCCGGATGTCACGGATAAGAATCAGAACATCAAACCACGAATGAACACGAATTCACACGAATTAAGAAGGTAGAAACCGTTTGCAAGAAATTGGTGTTCATTGGTATCTATTCGCGGTTAACGCTTTCTGAATCATGTCTTGATCCGTGTTATTCGTGTGATCCGTGGTGAAGTTTACTTAGGGGCGAGGGAGGCGACGATTTTTTCGAAGCACGGATCGCCGTATATCGGCCGCCAATCCGGGAATCGTCGCGATAGCATTTCGGGAAATGGGACTTCTCCTGGAAATTGCTCCAGCTCTGTTAGAATCTCTTCTTTAGCTGGACGTACCAGAACCGGCCTTTGATTGTGGCGAGCGATTCGTCGTAGCCAGTCACATCCTCGCCGCTGCCGGCCACAAATGGTGGGTCTTCGTCGAACACGTTCTGCATCCCAAGCGTGATCGTGGTGTTGTTCAACCATGCGCGCCATCCGCAGGGATTGTATTCGGCCGTGGATACAGGCACGACATCTTTCTCCTTGCCGTTCTTCATCGTCGCACTCTTACCGCCGCCCTTAGCGAAACCGGGCACCTCCGCAGCAGCGGGCAGTGGAAGGTTGAACGTGTAGTTTAAGATGAGATCGAGCGTCGTCCACGCGGCCACTTTCCGTGCACGGAAAGGAAAAGGAGCGGCGTTAGCCCCCGGACCGCCAGTTCTAGGCATATTTACTTTCGGCGATCCTGTGAGACTGACATTGTCATCTTCGTATTGGCCGGTGTAGTGGACTACCGCGCCAATATCAAGACCAGCCAGCCATGTGTCGACCGGGCCGTCGTAGAACAGACTGAAATTGGCCCGATTCCATGGCAGCGAACCAGTCAGAGTGAATCCCGGCGGAATAAACTCGCCCGCGATGCCGAACCGTTTTGTATCAGGCAAAATCTGAAGCTCAGCCCGGGATAGCCAGGTGCCGTTGGCCGTTGCCGTTAGTCTGCCGAAATCCCCGTGGCCAAAGATCGAAGAGTCCAGAATATAGACTGCTTCGTAGTCGAGCCCTTCAAAGATCGCGCCTGTGAGGTTTTCGTTAGGATCAATTACCAAAATGATTGGGCCCGGTTCACCAGGGATCACTGGAGGACCACGGATAACCAGACCGGGGATATTATTATCAACAACGAATTGCCCACCGAGGAGGGAGGCGATCGATCGCATATCAATATGCCACCAATCGGCGGTGAGCGTCAGGCCCTTGAGCCATTTCGGGCTGTAAACGAGCCCGTAGGACCATTCATACGCCACCTCCGGCTTTAGGTTGGGATTTCCTATAGTGCGAACCTCGCTCTCGACGAACTGGTTTGTTAATGGGTCGAAAACGGCGCCGACGCCGCCCTCCGAGGACGCGGGTGAAATCTCCGACAAATGCGGCGCATGAAACGCTTCGGTATAGCTGCCACGCAACGTCAGCGCGCCGATGTACTTCGGGTCAAGCGGCTGCCAGCGAACTGAGACTTTTGGCTTCTGCGCGTTATACTGGCTGTGCGCCGCCCGCTGAAACGGGAAGGCTCCGGAAGGTAGAACGGAAGAGGTGTTCTGGCTGTACCATTCCTCGCGCTCGGCAAAGTCAACCTCGAAGCTATAGAAACCGGGGAAGTTCCAGGTCAGGCTGGTGAAGGGTACGCGCACTT